>CAYFFJ010000077.1:0-11575 GCA_964342395.1 uncultured Hydrogenophaga sp. | reverse complement strand
TGCGCAGCTCTTCCAGCAGCCAGCGGAATTCGGCCATGCGCTCATCCACCTGGCCTTTGCGCTCGGCGACCAGGCGCCAGTAGCGTTGGTCTTGGGGCTTCAGCTCGGCCAACTTGGTGGCGTCGCGGGCGGGATCGGCACGGTATTTTTCCAGCCTGGCCTGCACGCCTTTCAGGTAGCGCGGCAGGTGTTGCAGCTGGGCCCAGGGGGTGTCCAAAGGGAATCGTTTGGACACCAGCCGGGCCAGCTGCTGCTGCACATCGGTGGCCACGTCGGCGGGGGGTTTGCTGTCTTTGAGCTTGCGCTGGGCGGCGGTGTGTTCGGTGAGGATGGCGCCGCACAGGCGGGCCACTTCGTTGGCAATCAGCGTGAGGCGGCCCCGGCCTTCGGTCACGCGGGTTTGGAAACTGGCAGCGTCGGTGGGCAGCGGGTCTTGCAGGAAGGCACGGTCCAGGGCCACGCCAAGCAGCAGGTGTTTCAGCTCGTCGGCGGTGCCCAGGCTCATGTAGGCCACACCCATTTGTTGCAGGCCGGGCAGGTTTTTTTCCAGGTATTTCAACGCGTCTTTGATTTGCAGGGCAAACAGGCGGCGCAGCCCGGCACGGTGTTTGTCGGCGGCCAGGCTGGGCTCGTCAAACACCTCGATGGTGACGGCGTCGCCCTGGTCGATGAGCGCGGGAAAACCAATGAGCGTTTGGCCGCCTTTCTGGATCTCCATCAGCTCGGGCAGCTCGCCAAAGCCCCAGGTGGTGTGCCGCTGGGCCGTGACCGGGGTGGCAGCAGGGGCCACGGGCGTGGGGGCGCTCCCATCAAGCGCTGGGGCACGTTTTGGCCTTGAATCGCTGGGGGGAGCTGTGCCTGACACGGTGGACGCCGGCAGCTTCAACGCCGCCAGGGCCTGGAAGGCCCCGCGGGCCTTGGCCCCCAGCTCGCCTTTCAGCGCCGCCAGGCTGCGGCCTGCCCCCAGTTGGCGGCCGTGTTCGTCCACCACGCGCAAGTGCATGAGGTGGTGGGGGCTGAGCATGTCGGCCTTGATGTCAGCGCGTTTGATGTCGAGCTGCGTGGCCTCACGCACCAGCTTGAGCAGCTCGTCCATCAGGTTGCCCTGGCCAAACGCCTCGGGGGTGGTGAGTGCGTCGGTGAAGCGGGTGGCGGTGTCGGGCAGCGGCACCAGGCGCGACCTGGGGCGCTGGTGCAGGGTTTTGAGCAGCGCCAGCACTTTCTCTTTCAGCATGCCGGGCACCAGCCAGTCGCAGCGGTCGTCTGCCACCTGGTTCAGCACAAACAGGGGCACGGTCACGCTCAGGCCGTCTTTGGGGTCGCCGGGTTCGTGCAGGTAGGTGGCGGCGCAGTCCACCCCGCCTAAGCGCAGCACTTTGGGGAAGGCTTGCGTGGTGATGCCGGCGGCCTCGTGCCGCATCAGCTCGTCTTTGGACAGCATCAGCAAGCGAGGCTGTTTTTTCAGCTCAAGCTGGTACCACCTCTCGAACGCCACGCCGGTGCACACGTCGGCGGGCACTTGGCTGGCGTAGAACGCGAAGATCAGCTCGTCGTCCACCAGCACGTCTTGCCTGCGGGCCTTGTGCTCCAGCTCGGCCACCTGGCGAATCAGCTTCTGGTTGGCGGGCAAAAACGGCAGCTTGCGCGGCCAGTCATCAGGCACCAGGCCTTCGACCAGCGCGCTGCGGATGAAAATGCGCCGCGCCTCGGCGGGGTCCAGCCGCCCGAAGTTGACGCGCCGCCCCTGGTACACCTGCAAGCCGTACAGCGTGGCACGCTCGTGCGCCACCACCTGGGCGGTGCGTTTGTCCCATTGGGGGTCGGAGGTCTGGCGGTGCAACAGGTGGCCGCCCACGGCTTCCAGCCACTGCGGTTCGATGGCGGCGATGCCTCGCCCGAACAGGCGCGTGGTTTCCACCAGCTCGGCCACCACGATCCAGCGGCCGGGCTTTTTGCTCAGGTTCGCCCCAGGGTGGCGGTGGAACTTGATGCCGCGTGCGCCGGTGTAGTGCTCGTCGGCCTCGGCCTTGCAGCCCACGTTGCCCAGCAGCCCAGCCAGCATGCTTTTGTGCAGCGCTTCGTAGCCAGACGGGGTGGTGTTGAGGTGCCAGCCGTGCTCGGCCACCACGGTGTGCAGCTGGGTGTGGATGTCGCGCCACTCGCGCACGCGGCGCACGTTGATGAAGTGCTCGCGCAGCAGGGTTTCCTGCTGGCGGTGGCTGAGTTTGTGGGTGGCGGGTGGGCTGTCGCCATCAGCCCCCTCGCCGTCACCCATGGCCACCAGGCCGGTGCGGTGGCCGCGCGAGGCTTCCAGCCAGTTCCACAGGCGCAGGGTGCCGGTGAACTCGCTCTTTTCGTCGTCCCATTTGGCTTGGGCCTGGTCGGCGGCGGCCTGGCGGTCTTGGGGGCGGTCGCGCACGTCTTGCACACTCAAGGCGCTGGCAATCACCAGCACCTCGGCCAGTGCGCCGCTGTCTTTGGCGGCCAGAATCATGCGGCCCACGCGGGGGTCCAGCGGCAGGCGGGCCAGTTGGTGGCCCACGTCGGTCAGCTCCAGCCGCTCGGTGGCGGCGCCCAGCTCTTGCAGCAGCGCGTAGCCGTCGGTGAACGCCCGGCGGCTGGGCGGTTCGATGAACGGAAAGTCTTCCACCCCCCCGCTGTCGCCGTGCAGGTGCAGGGTTTTCATGCGCAGGATGACGCCCGCGAGTGAACTGCGCAAAATTTCGGGGTCGGTGAACTTGGGCCGGGCGGCAAAACCCAGCTCGTCGTACAGGCGGATGCAAATGCCGTCGGCCACCCGGCCGCAGCGCCCTGCCCGCTGGTTGGCCGCCGCCTGGCTGATGGGCTCGACCAGCAGCTGCTCCACCTTCTGGCGCAGGCTGTAGCGCTTGACGCGGGCCGTGCCCACGTCGATCACATAACGTATGCCCGGCACCGTCAGCGATGTTTCGGCCACGTTGGTGGCCAGCACGACGCGGCGCTGGCCTTTCGGGTGGAACACCCGCTCCTGCTCGGCCTGGCTCAGCCGGGCAAACAGCGGCAGCACCTCGGCGTTGCGCAGCGCGGGTTGGTGGCTCAGGTGCTTGACAAGGTGGTCGGCCGTTTCACGGATTTCACGCTCGCCTGGCAAAAACACCAGGATGTCGCCACCCAGCCCAGCACCACCGCGCCACAGCTCGTCCACGGCATCGGCCACCGCGTCATTCAGGTCTTTGGCCTCTCCCCGCTTGTGTTTAGGCGTTTCTTTGCTATCGTTTTTTTGCCCACTTCCTGCCTCATTGGAAGCGTCGTCAAAGGGGCGGTAGCGCACCTCGACCGGGAACGTGCGGCCCGACACCATCAGCACGGGCGCGGGTTGGCCTTTGGCATCGGCAAAGTAGTGGGCAAACCGGTCAGCATCGATGGTGGCCGACGTGACGATCAGCTTCAGGTCGGGCCGTTTGGGCAGCAGCTGGCGCAAAAAACCCAGCAAAAAATCGATGTTCAGGCTGCGCTCGTGCGCCTCGTCGATGATGAGGGTGTCATACCCGCGCAGCAGCGGGTCAGACTGCGTTTCGGCCAGCAAAATGCCGTCGGTCATCAGCTTGACGCGGGCACCGGGCGTGAGCCGGTCGTTGAAGCGCACCTTGTAGCCCACCACCTCGCCCAACGGGGTGTTCAGTTCGTCGGCAATGCGCTGGGCCACGCTGGTGGCCGCGATGCGCCGGGGCTGGGTGTGGCCAATGATCGGACCTTGCCAGCGCAGCTTGCCATCTTTGCCGGGCACCTGTTGCCGTGGGGCACGGCCCAGGGCCAGCGCCATTTTGGGCAGCTGCGTGGTTTTGCCCGAACCGGTTTCACCACACACGATGACCACCTGGTGCCTCACCATGGCCGCCATGATCTCGTCGCGGCGGGCGGAAACGGGCAAGGACTCGGGAAACGTGAGGGTCAGGGTCTCGGACATGGGCCGTATTATCCACGACACAGTTTCACATGTTCACGTGCTACACTGGTTTGCAAACCCTGCCAGACAAGCCATACCCAGGAGTCCCTCGTGTCCAACCTGACCCTGTCCATTGACGACCAGCTCATCAAGAAAGCCCGCATCAAAGCCATTGAAGAGGGCACCTCGCTCAGCGCCAAGGTGCGGGAGATGCTGGCTCAGTACGTTCAGTCCACACGGCCATCCACACCGGTCACCCTGCCCGAATTGCCCCTGTTCGACGGGCTTGGTGGCCTGCAATCGGGCATTGACCCCACCAGCAACAAATCCCTGCTGGCGGCGGTTGAAAGCACCGTCCCAGGCCAAGGGGGCAAAGCCGCATGACACCCGATGTGAACGTGCTGGTGGCAGCCTCGCGGCGCGACCACGTGCACCACGCCAAGGCACACCAGTGGCTGACACAGGCCCTGTCGGTGGGGGCCAGTCAGTCCGGCACTGCTTCGACGTTTCGCTTGATGGGCGCCGTGGTGGCAAGTTACCTGCGCCTGGTCACTCACCCCAAAATTTTCGTGAACCCCACGCCCGTGCACCCAGCGTTGGCCTTCATAGACGCGTTGCTGGCTTGCCCAGGCGTTGGCTGGCTGACCGGGGCAGCTGAATGGCCCACCATGCGGCAGCTGTGCACGGAGCAAACTCTCGCGGGCAACGACATACCAGATGCCTGGATTGCCGCCACGACCTTGAGCCACGGTGACATCCTGGTGACATTCGACCGCGACTTTCTTCGTCTTTTGCCCGCCCAACACCTTCAACTGCTGTCTGTCAGTTAAGCCTGCACTGCCCACCCATGTCCAACGTCTTCAACTTCACCTTCGTGCCCTGGTTCCGGTCGGTGGCGCCTTACATCCACAAATTCCGCAACCAGACCTTCGTGGTGGGCATTGCGGGCGAGGCCATAGCCGCAGGCAAGCTGCCCCACCTGGCGCAAGACCTGGCCATGATCCAAAGCATGGGCGTGAAGCTGGTGCTGGTGCACGGCTTTCGCCCGCAGGTGAACGAGCAACTGGCAGCCAAGGGGCACCAGGCCAAGTATTCGCACGGCATCCGCATCACCGACTCGGTGGCGCTGGACTGTGCGCAGGAGGCCGCCGGGCAGCTGCGCTACGAAATTGAAGCCGCTTTCAGCCAGGGCCTGCCCAACACGCCCATGGCGGGCAGCACGGTGCGGGTGCTGTCGGGCAACTTCATCACCGCCCGCCCGGTGGGCATTGTGGACGGGGTGGACTTTCAACACAGTGGCCTGGTGCGCAAGGTAGACGTGAGAGGCATCACCCAGACGCTGGACATGGGCGCGCTGGTGCTGCTGTCGCCGTTCGGTTTTTCGCCCACGGGCGAGGCCTTCAACCTCAGCATGGAAGAAGTGGCCACCAGCGTGGCCATTGCCCTGCAGGCCGACAAGCTCATTTTCGTGACCGAAGTGCCCGGCATCGCACTGGACCCCGGCCAGCCCGTGAGCGAGGACAACCCCATCGACACCGAGCTGCCGCTGGCCGCCGCCGAAAACCTGCTGGCCCAGCTGCCCCCCGCCCAGATGCCCACCGACACCGCCTTTTACTTGCAGCACTGCGTCAAGGCCTGCAAGGCGGGCGTGGAGCGCAGCCACATCATCCCGTTTGCGGTGGACGGCGCGTTGCTGCTGGAGGTGTATGTGCACGATGGCATCGGCACCATGGTGGTGGACGAAAAGCTGGAAAGCCTGCGCGAGGCCATGCCCGACGACGTGGGCGGCATCCTGCAGCTGATCGAGCCCTTCGAGAAAGACGGCACGCTGGTCAAACGCAGCCGCACCGAAATCGAGCGCGACGTGGCCAACTACACCATCGTCGAGCACGACGGCGTCATTTTTGCCTGCGCGGCACTCTACCCTTACCCCGAAACCAAAACCGCCGAAATGGCCGCACTCACCGTGTCGCCGCAAAGCCAGGGCCAGGGCGATGGCGAGAAAGTGCTCAAACGCATCGAGCAGCGCGCCCGCCTCATGGGGCTGCAAAGCATTTTTGTGCTGACCACGCGCACCATGCACTGGTTCATCAAACGCGGCTTTGTGCAGGTGGACCCCGAATGGCTGCCCGACGCCCGCAAGCGCAAATACAACTGGGACCGCAAAAGCGTGGTCATGGTCAAGCGCCTGGGCTGATTTTCAAGACTTTCGACCGCCACACACCCACAGCGCCAGCGCCACCAGGGCGATCAGGCAAAAGTTCAGGAACGACCAGTTGGCAATGGTCAGGCCCAGAAACGTCCAGTCGATGGCAGAACAGTCGCCACTGCCTTTGAACAGCATGGGAATCACGCGTTGCAGCGGGAAGGCCTCTATCATTCCGTAAAAGTCGCGCCCGCAGCTGGCCACTTCCGGCGGGTACCACTGCAAAAAACTCTGGCGGGCCGCCACAAACGCACCAAACCCGGCCAGCACCAGCAGCAGCACTCCGGCGGCCACCAGCCCACCCCGCTGGCGGCACACCGCAGCGGCCACCCCCGCCACCACTGCCACCGCCACCAGGGCGTAGCGCTGCACGATGCACATGGGGCAAGGCTCCAACCCCACCACGTGTTGCAGGTACGCGCCAAAAGCCAACAGCCCCACACACAGCGCGGCAATAGCGGCCAGCACGGCGCGGGGTTGGCGTTGAAACACAGAGGTGAAGGTGGCGAAAACGGGGGTCAATTCAGGTCCAAGAGAGTGAAGAATGGAGGGTGCGACCCCGGTATTTTCAATGGGTTCCGCTTGCCCCCGAGCAAAGTATTCGCGGGCGCACATACACTTTGCGTCTTTTTTGCAACCCCTCCGAGATTTTCAAGGCCCCCCATGAGCGCATTTCTGGAAGAAACCGTACTGAGTGTTCACCACTGGACCGACCGGCTGTTCAGCTTCACCACCACACGCGACACCGCCTTGCGCTTTTCCAATGGCCACTTCACCATGATTGGCCTGCGTGTGAACGGCAAGCCCCTGCTGCGCGCCTACAGCATCGTCAGCCCCAACTACGAAGAGCACCTGGAATTCCTGAGCATCAAGGTGCAAGACGGCCCCCTCACCTCCAAACTGCAGCACATCCAGGTGGGCGACAAAATTGTGGTGGGCAAAAAACCCACCGGCACCCTGCTCATCGACTACCTGTTGCCCGCCAAAAACCTGTACCTGCTGGGCACCGGCACTGGCGTGGCACCGTTTTTGAGCATCATCCGCGACCCCGCCACCTACGAGAAGTTTGAAAAAGTCATCCTCGTGCACGGTGTGCGCCAGGTCAACGAGCTGGCCTACCACGACTACATCACCCAAGAACTGCCCGAGCACGAGTTTCTGGGCGAAATGATCAGCGACCAGCTGCTGTACTACCCCACCGTCACCCGCGAGCCCTTCCGCAACCAAGGCCGCATGACCGATCTGTTCGAGGCCGGCAAGATCGAAGCCGACCTGGGCCTGACCCAACTCGACCCCGCCAACGACCGCGTGATGATCTGCGGCAGCCCGGAAATGCTGCGCGACCTGAAAACCATGATGGAAAAGCGCCACTTCGCCGAAGGCAGCACCACCACGCCAGGCGATTTCGTCATCGAACGCGCTTTCGTTTCCTGAAAACCCCACCCCTGAGCACACACCATGGCACGCACCGTCAATTGCATCAAGCTGGGCAAAGAAGCCGAAGGCCTGGACTTCCCTCCCTACCCCGGTGAACTGGGCAAACGCCTGTGGGAAAGCGTCAGCAAGGAAGCCTGGGCCGCCTGGCTCAAGCACCAAACCATGCTGGTGAACGAAAACCGCCTGAACCTGGCCGACGCCCGCGCACGCCAGTACCTGGCCCGCCAGATGGAAAACCATTTCTTTGGCGCCGGTGCCGATGGCGTGCAGGGCTACGTGCCGCCCCCCGCCGACTGAGCAGGACCCCAAGCGTTTGTCTCTTTCGGCCTTCACGTGGGCGGCAGTGCTGGGTCCAGGCCCGGGGTCTGTGGACCAGGGGCTGGCCGATCTGCTGGCCTTTTTGGCCACAAGCCCCCATTCAGCGCGCGACCTGCAACACGGCCTGCTGGCCGTGTCCACCGCCCACCACAGCGCCCTGCTGGCCGCATTGCCCTCGGCTTTGGGTGAGCCGGCGGGGCCCGATTGGCCCAGCGCCCTGCCCAACGGTTTTCACCGCCTGGACCTGGGCCCCCGGGTGCTGACGCTGTGTGTGGGACCGGTGCTGGCCAGCGTGACCCAGTGGCACGGCCGCGCCCAGCACCTGTGGGTGGGCGGCGACTGGCCAGTCCACCTGGAGCCCCTGGCCTCACTGGCGCGCCCGCTGGCCCGCCAATGTGCGCTCGGAGCCACGCTCGCGCTGGCGTTGCCACCCGACAACGCCACACATGCCCCCTGGGCACAAGCCGGGTTTGTGGCCGCCCGACCCGGCCACTGGCACTACCGTCCCCGCTGGCCCGTGGCCCCACGCCCACCTGAGCCCACGCGCACCGCTGTGGTGATTGGGGCCGGACTGGCCGGGGCTGCCACCTGCGCCAGCCTCACCCGCCGGGGCTGGCACGTCACCTTGCTGGACGCGGCCCCTGGCCCGGCGCAAGGGGCCTCGGGCTTGCCCGTGGGCATGCTGAGTGAACACGTCACCGCCCGCGAAACCGTGTTGTCGCGCTTGTCGCGCGGCGGCATGGCGCTGCACACGCGCGCGCTGCAACGCCATGTGCCCCAGGGTCAAGGCTGGCAAACCACCTGGGTGACCAACCTTCGCCAGGGGGACGACGCCGACCACGAGGGCCACAGCCCAGACGCCGGTGCGCCCGGCACACTGGTCGCACCCGACACCCAGCCGCCGCCCCCCATTCCTGCCATCACTGTGCGCCCCGCCGTGCTGGTGCAAGCCTGGCTGGCGCAAGCACTGGCCACCGGTCGGCTGCAGGTGCGCTGGGGTGGCAACGTGGCCCGGCTGCAGCGCCCCTCTCCCGGGGAACCCGGGTTGTGGCAAGCGCTGGACGCCCAAGGCCAGGTGCTGGCCCAGGCCGCTCACGTGGTAGTGACGGCTGCGTATGGCACCGCCGCGCTGCTGCCCGTTGGCGAGGTGCTGCGCCCAGTGAAGGGGCAGCTCAGTTTTGCCACGCTGGCGGGCCCGCCCCTGGCGGCCCACCCGCTGCGCGACCACGGGGTGTACGTGCCCTGCTTCGAAGACAGCGCCCACCCGCAAGGCACACGGCTTTGGGCCATGGGCTCCACCTACGAACGGGGCCGGCAAGACACCACAGTCAGCCCAGAAAACCACGACCGCAATGCCGCCAGCCTGGCCGCCACACTGCCCGCTGCCCACGCGCTGTTCGAGCAGCAGCGCGCAGACGGCGAATTGCAGGGCTGGGCGCAAGTGCGCTGCGCCTCTCTCGACCGGCTGCCGCTGGTGGGCGCGGTGCCCACCCCCCAACCGCTGCCCCCCCACCTGCAACTGCCTGACGTGCCGCGCGAACCCGGCCTGTGGGCACTGTGTGCCCTGGGCTCACGGGGGTTGACCTTGTCGATGCTGGGGGCCGAATTGCTGGCAGCCCAAATGGAAGACGAGCCCTGGCCGGTGGAAAAAGACTTGGCGCTGGCGCTGGACCCAGCCCGCTTCGCGCTGAAACACGCCCGCAAAAACGCAAAAAACAAAGCAAAAAATGCCTGAAACGCTTTATAGCATTGGGTTTTAAGCTATCTGTTTGTACTTGGCCACCCGTTGACTGTGGACACGCGCGAACAACTGGGCCGCTTGTTTGGGCAACAGGGGCTTGGCCAGCCACTCCATGCCCATGCCTTGCAGTTCCCGCTCACACCGCCATTGGTGCCAGCGTCCCCACCAACCCAGCGGCCCCGCCAAGGGTGAGGCCGTGCCCGTGACCACACACACCGACTCGGGGTGGGTTTGGCGAAACTGCCTGGCCAGCGCCAAGCCATCGACCACGGGCACATCCAGGTTGAAGATGGCCATCAGGTAGCGGTGGGTGTTCATGGCCTCTTCGGCTTCGGGGGTGGTGGCAGCTTCATCCACCCACACCCACTGGGCCAGGGCCAGGCGGGCACGCAGGTACACCCGTTCATCCACCTCAGCGCTGACCACCAGCACACGCTCGTCCTGCCACGGAAAGCCGCTGGTCCGCCCCAAAGTCGGGTCCATGCTCACACACGGCACGGGGGGGCTCAGACGTTCATCAGGGAAAATCGACTCGGGCATGGCTGGGATGCTACCGCAAGCGCACACGCCCGCTGGGCGCCAGCCCCCAGTCCATATGCCATTTCCAATCTACACGAATGACGAAAATGTAGTTTGCGTTATGAGCATTGCTTTTTACAGTGCACCCATGTTTGATATCTCATTTGTGGTGGCGGGGTTTGGTGTGGGCCTGATCGTCGGGTTGACCGGCGTGGGCGGCGGCTCGCTCATGACGCCCATCCTCATCTTCTTTTTTGGCGTAAAGCCTTACATGGCCGTGGGCACCGACCTGCTGTTTGCGGCCTTCACCAAAATGGGCGGCACCGTCAGCCTGGCGCGGCAAAAACTGGTGCCCTGGCGGGTGGTGGGCCAATTGTGTGCGGGCAGCATTCCGGCCAGCCTGATCACCCTGGGGGTGCTGCACCACCTGGGCCCAGCCAGCAGCGGCGTGCAAAAAATCATGACCACCACGCTGGGTGTGGCCCTGCTGCTCACCGCCGTGGCCACCCTCTACAAAGCCATTCGCGGCAAACAAATGCCCCGCACCGTGGCCACAGGCCAAGAAAAAGCGGCCATGCAGGCCCGCCACTGGAGCCTGCCGCTGGTGTTTGGCGCGCTCATTGGCACACTGGTCACGCTCACCTCGGTGGGGGCTGGCGCCATTGGGGTGACGGTGTTGCTGGTGCTGTTCCCCCTGCTGCCGCTGCCACGCATCGTGGCCGCCGACATTGCCTATGCCGTGCCCCTGACCTTGGTGGCGGGCATGGGCCATGCATCATTGGGCTCGGTAGACTGGCCGTTGCTGACCAACCTGCTGGTGGGCTCGCTGCCCGGCATCTGGGTGGGCTCACGGCTGATGAGCAAAACACCCGAACGCTTGATCCGCTCCCTGTTGTCGGTGTTGCTGGCCTGGGCGGGCACCAAGCTGGTGTTCGTCTGAGCGCAGCGCCCGACCAGCCCCCCCCCTTTTCCCCATACCTATATTGCCCACGAATTGCCATGTACCTGTACACCGACTTCGACAAACAATTTGTCCGCGACCGAGCGGCACAACACCGAGACCAGCTGGAACGCTACCTGGCCGGCACGCTGAGCGGCGACGAATTCCGCCCCCTGCGCCTGCAAAACGGCTGGTACGTGCAGCGCTACGCCCCCATGCTGCGCGTGGCCGTGCCTTACGGCGAGCTCAACAGCGCCCAGCTGCGCGTGCTGGCAACAATAGCCCGCGACTTTGACCGACCCAGCCCAGAGCTGCTGGCCGAGGCACAGGCCAAGCAAGACCAGATTGGCACCACCCCAGGCCCCCGCATGACGGCGGGCTACGGCCACTTCACCACGCGCCAGAACGTGCAGTTCAACTGGATTCCGCTGGAGAAAAGCGCCGACGTGATGGACCTGCTGGCCACCGTCAACATGCACGGCATCCAGA
>CAYFFJ010000076.1:0-11818 GCA_964342395.1 uncultured Hydrogenophaga sp. | reverse complement strand
AGTTCACCTACTTCCAGCAGGTGGGCGGCATCGACTGCAAACCCGCCACGGGTGAAATCACCTACGGCCTGGAGCGCCTGGCCATGTATTTGCAGGGCGTGGACAACGTCTACAACCTGAAGTGGACCGAACACTTAAGCTACGGCGACGTGTACAAGCAAAACGAGGTGGAGCAGTCCACCTACAACTTTGAACACGCCGATGCCGACTTTTTGTTCACCGCCTTTGCCGCGCACGAAAAGCAAGCCAAGTACCTGATGGAACAGCAACTGGCCCTGCCTGCTTACGAGCAGGTGCTGAAGTGCGCCCACAGCTTCAACCTGCTGGACGCCCGTGGCGCCATCAGCGTGACCGAGCGTGCCGCCTACATCGGCCGCATCCGCAACCTGGCCCGCGCCGTGGCGCAAAGCTATTACGAAAGCCGCGAGCGCCTGGGCTTCCCCATGGCCCCGCGCGAGTGGGTCGAGCAAATGACGTCCACCGCCGTGGCGCAAGCCGACAAAAAAGCCGCCTGAGCCGGAACCACGACCATGAGCCACCAAAACCTTCTCGTTGAGCTGTTCGTTGAAGAACTGCCACCCAAAGCCCTGAACAAGCTCGGCAACGCCTTTGCCGGTGTGCTGCTGGAGCAGCTCCAGGCGCAAGGCCTGGCCGCTGCCGATGCGGCGCTGACCGCGTTTGCTTCGCCCCGCCGCCTGGCCGCCCACGTCACCGCCGTGGCCCAGCGCGCCGCCGACAAGCCCCAAACCCTGAAACTCATGCCCGTGGCCGTGGGCCTGGATGCCGCGGGCAACGCCACACCCGCGCTGCTCAAGCGCCTGGGCGGCATGGGAGTGGACGTGTCCGACCCTGCTGCGGCTGTGGCCAAGCTGACGCGCCAGATGGATGGCAAGGCGGAAGCCCTGTTTCTGCAAAGCGTGGTGCCGGGCGTGGACCTGGCCACCGGTCTGCAAAAAGCGCTGAACGAAGCCATTGCCAAGCTGCCCATCCCCAAGGTCATGAGCTACCAGCTGCAACGCGGTTGCGCACTGCCCGGCTGGAGCAGCGTGAGCTTTGTGCGCCCCGCACACGGCCTGGTGGCGTTGCACGGTGCCGACGTGGTGCCGGTGAGCGCCTTGGGCCTGCACGCGGGCAACACCACCCACGGCCACCGCTTTGAAGCCGCCATCGACCCCGTGCCCCTGGCCCATGCCGACACTTACGCCGACACCCTGGCCCGCGACGGCGCGGTGATTGCCAGCTTTGCCGAGCGAAAAGCCGAGATTGCCCGCCAACTCGCCGCCAAGGCTGCTGAAGTGGGCGGTGGCTGCCGCCCCATTGAAGACGACGCCCTGCTGGACGAAGTGACCGCCCTGGTTGAGCGGCCCAACGTGCTGGTGTGCCAGTTCGAGCCCGAGTTTCTCGCCGTGCCACAAGAGTGCCTGATCCTCACCATGAAGGCCAACCAGAAGTATTTCCCGCTGCTGGACGCGGATGGAAAACTGACCAACCGCTTCCTGGTGGTCAGCAACATCAGCCCGGCCGATGCCAGCGCCGTGACCGGTGGCAACGAGCGCGTGGTGCGCCCCCGCCTGGCCGACGCCAAGTTCTTTTTCGACCAAGACCGCAAGAAAACCCTGGCCTCCCGCGTGGACGGCTTGGGCAAAGTGGTCTATCACAACAAACTGGGCACCCAAGGCGAGCGCGTGGAGCGCGTGCGCGCCATTGCCCGCGCCCTGGCCACCGCCCTGGGCCAACAGGGTTGGGGCGGCGCAGACTTGGCCGTGCAGGCCGATTTGGCGGCGCAACTGGCCAAAACCGACTTGTTGACCGACATGGTGGGTGAGTTCCCCGAGCTGCAAGGCACCATGGGCGGCTACTACGCCCGCCACGACGGCCTGGGTGACACCGTGGCAGACGCCATCGAAGACCACTACAAGCCCCGCTTCGCCGGCGACGAGTTGCCCCGCAACGCCGCTGGTGTGGTGGTGGCGCTGGCCGACAAGCTGGAAACGCTGGTGGGCATGTTCGGCATTGGCAACCTGCCCACGGGTGACAAAGACCCGTTTGCCCTGCGCCGCCACGCGCTGGGCGTGGTGCGCATGTTGGTGGAAAAAGACCTGCCGCTGAAACTTGTCGATGGACTTTTGTTTCTTGCCTCTCGTGAATTTGACGGCTGGCTTGAGCGTCAAGCCGATTCAGCGGAGGCGCAGCTTCAGTTCGGGTTCAATTTGGTAAAACTCCAAGAGTTTTTTTACGACCGCATCAGTGGCACGTCGCGCGAGCAGGGCTACAGCGCCCAGGAAGTGGACGCAGTGCTGGCGCTGCGCCCCCAGCGCTTGGCCGACATAGCCCGCCGCCTGGGCGCGGTGCGCGCCTTTGCCGCCCTGGCCGAAGCCCCCGCACTGGCTGCGGCCAACAAACGCGTGGGCAATATCCTGAAAAAAGCCGAGGGCGAGGTGCTGGCCAAAGTGGATGCGGGTCTGCTGAAAGAAGCCGCTGAAACCGCACTGGCCCAGGCGCTGGCCGATGTGGCACCGAAGGCCGACGCCGCGTTTGCCGTCGGTGACTACGCCGCCAGCCTGCAGGCGCTGGCCGCGTTGCGCACACCGGTGGACGCGTTTTTTGACGGCGTGATGGTCAACGCCGACGACCCTGCTCTCAAGGCCAACCGCCTGGGCTTGCTGAAAACCCTGCACGAAGCCATGAACCGCGTGGCCGATCTGGGCCGTCTGGCCACCTGAAGGTCCGGTGAAGACGCACCCCATGGCCACCGCCCTTCGAACCTGGTGGGAGCGCAATGGCTTGCTGGCAGGCCTGTTTGCCCCGCCCGCCCTGTGGGTGGCGGTGCGTTGGTGGCTCAACTTCCAGCTGGAGCGCAGCGGCCTCACGCTGCCACCGGCCCTCAGCCCTGCCAGCGATCCCGACAGCGTGATGCGCTGGCTGGTGGTCGGCGCTGCCGTGGCGGTGGCGCTGGGCGTGCTGGTGTGGTGGCTGATGCGCCCGTCCACGGCGGGCCAGTCCGCCGGTGTGTCGGCCCGCCGCTGGGTGGGGCGTGGCTTGCTGGTGCTGTGGGGGCTGGCGTGGTTGGGCGGTGCCGCCCAAACCCAGCGCGACCAGGCCAACCGCCTGGGGCTGCAGCCCGCGCGCGAGGTGGTGGTGAAGGTGGTGGCCGTTCAGGTGCGGCCCGCGTCGGTGCGTTCGATGGGCGGAGCCCTGGTGTACCTGGACTGGCCTGCGGGCGGCGGCTTGCACACGGTGCTGCTGGCGTCGCCCACCGAAGATTTGTTGCGCCAACCCGCTGCTCTGGGCTTGAACGTGGCGCCCGGGCGCTGGAGCGGCACCTTCGTCACCGGGTGGCGGGTGGACAATGCCGCTGCGTCCACCACCCCAAGGCCAACCCCATGAAACTGCTGATCCTCGACCGCGACGGCACCCTGAACGCCCCGCGCGACGACTTCGTGACCACCCCCGCCGACTGGGAGCCCCTGCCCGGTGCGCTGGAGGCCGTGGCCCGGCTGAACCAGGCGGGTTGGCGGCTGGTGATTGCCAGCAACCAGTCCGGCCTGGGCCGTGGGCTGCTGGACATGGCCAACCTCAACGCCATCCACAACAAAATGAACAAGGCGCTGGCCGCCGTGGGTGGGCGGGTGGAGTCGGTGTTTTTCTGCCCCCATGTGCCCGATGACCACTGTGCCTGCCGCAAGCCCGCCAGCGGCCTGTTTCTGCAAATTGCCGAGCGCTTTGGCGTGGCCCTGCAAGGCGTGCCCGCTGCGGGCGACTCGGTGCGCGACGCCCAGGCCGCTGCCGCCGTGGGCTGCGAGCCTCACCTGCTGATGACCGGCAATTCAGTGGCCTGCCGCGACGGCAACCTGCCGTTTGACCTGCCCCCCAACAGCTACGTGCACACCGATTTGTCCGCCTTTGCCGATTTCATCCTGGCGCGTGAACGTGTGAAACAGGAGGCGCAGTAGTGGTAGCAAACAAACCAACACCAACAAGCGCCACAGCCTTTTTTTACTGAGAATTGTTCCCCATGCCCCTGATCCGTTCGTTGTTGCATTTTTTGTGGATGGGCCTGACCGTCATCCCGTGGGCCACCGTGGTGGTGGTGACGTCGCCCTTTCTCAGCCCCACCCGCGTGTACGGGATGTGCGCCGGTTGGTTGAAAGCGGCGGTGTGGGGGGGCAAGGTCATTCTGGGCATTGAAAACAAGGTGATCGGTTTTGAAAACCTGCCCACCGGCACCACCAGCCCGGCGGTGTTGCTGGTGAAGCACCAGTCCACCTGGGAAACCTTCAGCATGGTGGCGCTCATGCCGCACCCGTTGGCCTATGTGTTCAAGAAAGAGCTGCTGTATGTGCCGTTTTTCGGCTGGGCCATGGCGCGCATGGACATGATCCACATTGACCGCTCGCGCGGCCGTGAGGCCTTTGGCAAGGTGGTGGCGCAGGGCAAGCGGCTGCTGGCGCAGGGCACCTGGGTCATCATGTTCCCCGAGGGCACGCGCATCCCGCGCGGCGAAAAAGGCCAATACAAAAACGGCGGCACGCGCCTGGCCATTGAAACGGGTGCGCCGGTGATCCCGGTGGCCGTCACCTCGGCCAAGTGCTGGCCGCGCAAGGCCTTCATCAAAACACCGGGCACGGTGGAGTTTTCCATTGGCCCCGCCATTCCCAGTGAAGGCCGCGAGCCCGACGAGCTGATGCGCGAGGTGGAGGCTTGGATCGAAGCCGAAATGCGCCGCCTCGACCCCGAGGCTTACCGCTGATGCGGGGCTGACCCCCCTGAGCACCTGTGGCCATGGAGCAACTCAGCCTGCTGGGCCTGGCCCCGCCCGCCCCCCTGGATGCCCCCGCTGACGCAGGGGTGGAGAAAATCAAGCCGAAAGGGCCTCTGGCGCTTGATGGCATTGGTTTTTCAGCTACATCTGTTGAACCCAGGGGTCTGTGGCAACACCCCCAGGCCAACCGGCAGGCCGTGCTGCAAGGGCAGGTGGTGGGGTATTGGTTTCGGCGCGGGCAGCGGCGCACCATCGGGTTTTCGGTGGGGCCGCAGGGCCTGAGCGTCAGCGCCCCGCGCTGGACCCCCTTGGCCGCCGTCGACGCCGCGCTGCAAACCAAAGCCGACTGGGTGCTGCGCAAACTCGCCCAAGTGGAGCAGCGCCACGCCGTGTTGCAAGCCGCCCAAGTGGACTGGGCCGACGGCACCGGGCTGGCTTGGCTGGGCGGCACCGTCACCGTGCGGCTGGGCCAACCGCCCAGCGGCGTGGCGGCGGCTTCCCCCGCCATGCCGCGCCGCCTGGGCCAGCCCCTGGTGCACCGCGTGGCACCGGCCCCCGGCGCCGCCGGGCCAGACACCCTGTGGGTGGCCCTGCCCGCCACCGCCACCGCCGCCCAGTTGCGCGACGCGGTGCAGGCCTGGATGATGCAGGCCGCCCACACCCATTTCGTGCAGCGGCTGGACCACTTCGCCTCGCTGCTGGGGGTACGCTGGACGGTGCTGAAGCTGTCCGCAGCCGCCACCCGCTGGGGCAGCGCCAAGGCCGATGGCAGCATCCGCCTGCACTGGCGGCTGGTGCAATTTGCCCCTGCCGTGGTGGACTATGTGGTGGCCCACGAACTGGCCCACCTGCGCCACATGGACCACAGCGACCGCTTCTGGCAGACGGTGGCCAGCGTAGTGCCCGACTACGCTGCGCTGCGCGCCCGCCTCAAGGGCGAACGGCTGCCGCCCTGGTGAACGCGTTGGGGGCGTGTGCACGGTCGGCTGCGGCTGGGGCTACCATTGCGCCTGTTGACGTGAGCGTCACACCTTCGGCCCCCGGCGGGCACATCCCATTGGCAACCTTTGAGAGCGCATGGCCACTCCCACCTACACCATCAGCGACCTGGCCCGGGAATTTGACCTGACCACCCGCGCCATCCGCTTCTATGAAGACATGGGCCTGCTGGAGCCCACCCGCACAGGCCCTGGCGGTCGGGTGCGCCAATACAGCGCCCGCGACCGCACGCGGCTGAAACTGACGCTGCGCGCCAAGCGGCTGGGCCTTTCCCTGACCGAGGCCAAAGACATCATCGACATGTACGACAGCCCGCGCGACACCGCGCCGCAGCTGGAGAAGTTCTTGCGGGTGCTGGCCGACCACAAACGCCAGCTCGAAGAGCAAATGGCCGACCTGCAAGCCAACCTCGACGAGGTGAAGCTGCACGAAAAACAGGCCCGCTCATTGCTCGCCAAAACCCCAAAAGGCGACGCACCCACGCTTGCGGTGTAAGGGGAATTTCTGTTGACGTTAACGTAAACGTCAATTAGGCTCCGGGGTTGTTCACCACCCATTGTCCGGAGCCCCGTTTGACCGCATCCTCCCCACCTCAGCTGCGCCAGCCCCCTTCCGATGCGCTGTGGCAGCGCGTGCAAACCAGCTTGGCGCGCCAAGGCCTCATGCAACACCTGGGCACCCGCCTGCTGGCGGTGGCCCCGGGTGAGGTGACGCTGGCACTGCCGTACAGCGACCGCGTGACCCAGCAGCAGGGCGGTTTTCACGGTGGGGCCATGGGTGCACTGGCCGACATTGCCGGTGGTTACGCCGGGTTGACCGTGGCGCCAGAGGGCATGGAGGTGGTGACGGTGGAATACAAAATCAATTTCCTCAACGCCTTCCAGGGCGGTGAGTTGCACGCTTGCGGGCGTGTGGTGAAGGCGGGCCGACGCAGCATCGTCACCACCGCCGAGGTGACCCACGTGGCCGCCGATGGCAAGCGCACGCCGTGCGCCGTGATGCAGCAAACCTTGATGCCCGTGCCTCAAACCTATTGAATTTCATATAAAAAGTGCCTCTAGTGCTTTACTGTTATTGATTTTTAGCTATCTATTCAGGAGATATTCATGACCCAGCTGCCCGGCCTCAATTTCATGCTCGGTGAAGACATCGACGCGCTGCGCGACGCTGTGCGCGATTTCGCTCAAACCGAAATCGCCCCCCGCGCCGCCGAGATCGACAAAACCGACCAGTTCCCCATGGACCTGTGGGAAAAAATGGGTGCACTGGGTGTGTTGGGTATCACCGTGCCCGAAGAGTTTGGCGGCGCCCACATGGGCTACCTGGCGCACATGGTGGCCATGGAGGAAATCAGCCGCGCCAGCGCTTCGGTGGGCCTGAGTTACGGCGCGCACAGCAACCTGTGCGTGAACCAGATCAAGCGCAACGGCACCCAGGCACAGAAAGAAAAATACCTGCCCAAACTCGTCAGCGGCCAACACGTGGGTGCACTGGCCATGAGCGAACCCGGCGCGGGGTCTGACGTCATCAGCATGAAGCTGAAGGCTGAAGACAAGGGGGGCTATTACCTGCTCAACGGCAGCAAGATGTGGATCACCAACGGGCCGGACGCCGACACCATGGTGGTGTACGCCAAAACCGAACCCGACACCGATGGCCCCCACGCTGCGCTGCCCCCCGGGGGGGCTCGCCAGCCTTCGGGCGGCCGTGCGGCTGGCGGGGGCGCACGCAGCATCACCGCCTTCATCGTTGAAAAAGGGATGAAGGGCTTTTTCACGGCGCAAAAACTCGACAAGCTGGGCATGCGCGGCAGCCACACCGGCGAAATGGTGTTCCAGAACGTCGAAGTGCCCGAGGCCAACATTTTGGGCGGCCTGAACATGGGTGCCAAGGTGCTGATGAGCGGGCTGGACTACGAACGCGCCGTGCTGGCCGCCGGGCCCATTGGCATCATGCAGGCGGTGATGGACAACGTCGTGCCCTACATCCACGACCGCAAGCAGTTTGGCCAGAGCATTGGCGAGTTCCAGCTGATCCAGGGCAAGGTGGCCGACATGTACACCGTGCTGCAAGCCGGGCGGTCCTTTTGCTACCAGATTGGCAAAAACCTGGACCAGCTGGGCGCCGAGCACGTGCGCCAGGTGCGCAAGGACTGCGCCAGCGTCATCTTGTGGTGTGCTGAAGCCGCCACCAAGATGGCGGGCGACGGCGTGCAGATTTTTGGTGGCAATGGCTACATCAACGACTACCCGCTGGGCCGCCTGTGGCGCGACGCCAAGCTGTATGAAATTGGCGCGGGCACCAGCGAAATCCGCCGCATGCTGATTGGCCGCGAACTCTTTGCGGAAACCTGCTGAGCCGTCTGAACACGACACCGCTGTCAGCCAAAATGGCCGTATGAGCACACCCCTTCAGCACCTACTTGACAACAACCAGGCCTGGGCTGCCCGCATGGAGCAGCAGCGGCCCGGTTTCTTCAGCCAACTTGCGCGGCAGCAAACGCCCAAATACCTGTGGATCGGTTGTTCGGACAGCCGCGTGCCCGCCAACGAAATCATTTCGCTCGACCCCGGGGAGGTGTTCGTGCACCGCAACATTGCCAACGTGGTGGTGCACTCCGACCTGAATGCCCTGTCCGTCATCCAGTTTGCGGTCGATCACCTCAAGGTGGAGCACATCATGGTGGTGGGGCATTACGGCTGCGGCGGTGTGCTGGCCGCCCTGCGCGGCACCCGCGTGGGCCTGGCCGACAACTGGCTGCGCCACGTGCACGACGTGAAACTGCGCCACCGCAACCGCATCGACCACTTGCCCACCGCGCAGATGGAAGACGTGATGTGCGAGATGAACGTGATCGAGCAGGTGGGCAACGTGGCCCTGTCCAACGTGTTGCAAGACGCCTGGGCCCGTGGGCAGAAGGTCAGCGTCCACGGTTGGTGCTACGGCCTCAAAGACGGCCTGGCCAAAGACCTGGGCGTGACCATGAGCCACGCAGCCGAGGTGGTCAATGTGTTTCGCAATGCCATCAAACGTTATCCCCGTGGGGCCAGTTTGACCGGTTAACTTCTGTTTTCGAAGCAACAAACCCATTGCCATCAAGCGGCATGGGCATATTTCATTTAAAAAATCAGGAAATGCCATGAGCCACACCACCACCGCCGCCGCAGCCGCTGACCCCATCGTGATCGTCGGCGCCGCCCGCACCCCCATGGGCGCGTTCCAGGGCGACTTTGCGGCCCTGGCCGCACACGACCTGGGCGGTGCCGCCATCAAGGCGGCGGTCGAGCGTGCCGGTATCAACCCTGAGCTGGTGACTGAGGTGCTGTTTGGCAACTGCCTGATGGCTGGTCAAGGCCAGGCCCCCGCACGCCAGGCCGCGTTCAAGGGCGGCCTGCCGCAAAGCGCCGGCGCGGTGACGCTCTCCAAAATGTGTGGCTCGGGCATGCGCGCGGCCATGTTCGCGCACGACATGCTGGTGGCCGGCACACACGACGTGTTGGTGGCCGGTGGCATGGAAAGCATGACCAACGCCCCCTACCTCATGCTCAAAGGCCGGGGCGGCTACCGCATCGGCCACGACCGCATTTACGACCACATGATGCTCGACGGCCTGGAAGACGCTTACGAAGCCGGCCGCAGCATGGGCACCTTCGGTGAAGACTGCGCCGCCAAGTACAGCTTCACCCGCGCCAGCCAAGACGCCTTTGCCACCGCCAGCGTGCAGCGCGCCAAGGCCGCCACCGAAAGCGGGGCTTTCGCCGCCGAAATCACGCCCGTCACGGTCAAGGGCCGGGGCGGCGACGTGGTGGTGTCCACCGACGAAGGGCCTGGCAAAGTCAAGCTGGACAAAATCCCCAGCCTCAAACCCGCGTTCAAGAAAGACGGCACCATCACCGCCGCCAGCAGCTCCAGCATCAACGACGGTGCGGCCGCACTGGTCATGATGCGCGCCAGCACCGCTGCCCAGCTGGGCTGCAAACCCCTGGCCAAAATCGTGGCGCACGCCAACCACGCGCAAGCGCCCGAGTGGTTCTCCACCGCCCCTGTGGGCGCCACCCAAAAAGCGCTGGCCAAAGCCGGCTGGGCCGTGGGCGACGTGGACCTGTGGGAAATCAACGAAGCTTTCGCCGTTGTGCCCATGGCCCTCATGGCCGAGCTGAACGTGCCCCACGACAAGGTGAACGTGAACGGCGGCGCCTGCGCACTGGGCCACCCCATTGGCGCCAGCGGCGCGCGCATCCTGGTCACGCTGATCCACGCGCTGAAAGCCCGTGGCCTGAAAAAAGGCCTGGCCACGCTGTGCATCGGTGGCGGCGAAGCCACTGCGGTGGCGCTGGAAGTGCTGTAAGGATTCACCATGCTGCTCACCGAAGACCAAACCCTGGTGCGCGATGCCGTTCGCGCCTTCGTGCAAGACCAAATCTGGCCCCACGCCCCCGCGTGGGACAAGGCGCACACCTTTCCCAAAGACGTGCACCAAGGCCTGGCCGAGCTGGGTTGCTACGGTATTTGCGTGCCCGAAGCGCTGGGCGGCGCGGGCCTGAACTACCAGACGCTGGCGCTGGTGCTGGAAGAAATTGCGGCGGGCGACGGGGGTGTCAGCACCACCATCAGCGTGACCAACTGCCCCGTCAACGCCATCCTCATGGCCTATGGCAACGCTGCCCAGCAAAACCAATGGCTGCGCCCGCTGGCGGCAGGCCAGATGCTGGGCGCGTTTTGCCTGACCGAGCCGCATGTGGGCTCCGATGCGTCCGCCCTGCGCACGACGGCCGTGAAAGAGGGCGACGGCTATGTGCTCAACGGTGTCAAGCAGTTCATCACCAGCGGCAAATACGCCGACCTGGCGATCGCCATTGCCGTGACCGACAAGGCCGCAGGCAAACGCGGCATGAGCGCCTTCATCGTGCCCACGTCGGCCCCCGGTTACGTGGTGGCGCGGCTGGAAGACAAGCTGGGCCAACACAGCAGCGACACGGCGCAGATCAACTTTGACAACTGCCGCATCCCGGCTGCGAACCTGATTGGCGCAGAAGGCGAGGGCTACAAGATTGCACTGAGCGCGCTGGAAGGCGGGCGCATTGGCATTGCAGCGCAAAGCATTGGCATGGCCCGCAGCGCGTTCGAGTGCGCGCTGAAATACGCCAAAGAGCGCGAGAGCTTTGGCCAGCCCATCTTCAACCACCAGGCGGTGGGCTTCAAGCTGGCCGACATGGCCACGCAAATCGAGGCGGCCCGGTCGCTCACCCACCACGCCGCCGCGCTGCGCGACGCGGGCCAGCCCTGCCTGAAGGAGGCCGCCATGGCCAAGCTGTTTGCCAGCGAAATGGCCGAAAAGGTGTGCAGCGATGCCATCCAGATCCACGGCGGCTACGGTTATGTGAGCGACTTCCCGGTGGAGCGCATTTACCGCGACGTGCGGGTGTGCCAGATTTACGAAGGCACCAGCGACGTGCAAAAAATCCTCATCCAGCGCGCGCTGGCCTGAATGAAAAAGGCCTGAACCAGCGTTGCCGATTCAGGCCTTTGTTGATCTGGCCAACCAGCGTTACTTCTGTGCTTGCGTGGCTTGACCTTCGGTCTTTTTGTCCACTACAACAGACTCGCCCATCTTGACGGGCAATTGATTGGGGTAGTCGTAGCCTTTGCCGTTGCTGTGGTCGATCATTGCCCCAATGCCACCGCCCAAAATGATGTTGCCAAACATCGAGCCTGCGGCACGCGAAATTGCTTTGAGCAGGCCATCCGGCATACCCTCTTTTTTACAGGTTACGTTGAGGTCTTCGCCCGATTTGCGAACGTTTATATTGGATGGCGCTTTTGCATCCCAGCTGCCGCGGTCGTTGGAGAGTTTGCAGTCCGGCTCAACGGTTTTGCCTTGGTAGGTGGCTGTCAGTGCCAAAGATTGGGAGTCGCTTTGTGTCAGCGATGAGCACCCAGTCAGCAGCACTGCTGATACGGCCAAAGATGCGGCAATTGACCGCAGGATGTGTTGATTGGACGGGGCGGATTCAAAAGTGAAGTGCAACACCTGCAAACCCCGTAAGGTCAGCAGAT
>CAYFFJ010000075.1:11645-11821 GCA_964342395.1 uncultured Hydrogenophaga sp. | reverse complement strand
CAAGAACGCCTTCCCCGCCAGCGGCCGCATCAGCCCCGACTACATGTGCATGGACAGCACCATCCCACGCAAACGCCTGGCCGACATCCTGCTGGCCATTGCCGAAATGGAAAAGAAATACCAACTGCGCTGCTGCAACGTGTTCCACGCCGGTGACGGCAACCTGCACCCGCTCA
>CAYFFJ010000075.1:5980-11635 GCA_964342395.1 uncultured Hydrogenophaga sp. | reverse complement strand
GCAACGACCCCGACCAGCTCCACCGCTGCGAGTTGTTCGGTGCCGACATCCTGGAAACCAGCGTGGCCATGGGGGGCACCGTCACGGGCGAACACGGCGTGGGCGTGGAAAAGCTCAACAGCATGTGTGTGCAGTTTTCAGCCGAAGAGAATGAGGCCATGTTTGGCCTGAAACGGGCCTTCGACCCTGCCGGCCTGCTGAATCCCGGCAAGGTCATTCCCACCAAACACCGCTGCGCCGAGTACGGAAAAATGCTGGTGCGCGCCGGGGCCATCAAACACCCGGATTTGCCCCGGTTTTGAGGAAACATCCTTGCAAAACAGGGAACGGGGTTCCCGATTTGCAAGGATGTGGACTTGTCAAAAGCATACTGCTGCTCTACTGATGGACGAAATTCTGGCATTGACCTCAGTTTTGCCGGGAGCAATAACCAGGCTGTTGCAGGATGCCGTTGAGTTTGCCTTTGGAAACAGACCCGTTCACAGGCCACGAATCAGCCGAGATATAAGCTCAGCCGTCCGATGCCTGAGCGGTGTTTCACGCCTTTGAGCGGGTGTAACCAGGCATAGCGTGGTCTTTATCTCAGGCTGCTCTATTGGCGACACGACAAGCCGCTCGGGATGTGCAAAAACACTGATGGCATCCTCACTCAGTGTGGCGTGCCCGATACCGGCGCTCACAAGCTCCAGGATCACCGACACGCTGGAGACCTCCCACACCACGTGCATAGGGACTCCCGCCATTGCCGCAGTTGACTCCATCAATCTGCGATAGGTTTGCCCTCTCTCCGGCATGACCAGAGGGTACTTCGGCAGGTCTCGCAAGGTAACTGGCCCCGTCGGTGCTTGTTTTGCGGGACTGACGAGACAAAGTCGCTCTTCTCTCAGGGGCTGTATCTCCAGCGAAGGCATGGGCTCAGGGCTGTGAACCAGACCCAGGTCACAGCGGCCTGACACGAGCCATTCTGTGATGTGGGTTGAAAAGCCTTCAATGATTGCCAAGTGGGCTTTCGGCATTTCATCGCGAAAAGCCAGAATCAAGGGCAACGTGTGCAGGCGGGCCAGTGTGGGCGGCATCGCGACCACGATGCTGCCGGTTGGCTCATCGCGAAGCGCGGCTGAGTTTTCTTTTGCTTGCTTGACCAAATGAAGAATGTTGTAAGCGTGTTCGAGCAAGCGTCGCCCGGCCTCGGTTAGCTCCACCCCCCGTCCATGGCGCAGTAGCAAAGCCTCGCGCAATTCCATCTCCAGCGCTCGAACTTGTCTGCTCAGAACTGGCTGAGCTGTGCCAAGCACCAAAGCTGCCTTGCTGAAGCTCCCATGTTCAACCACACGCACGAATGTTTCCATCTGTATCAGATTCATACCAGAATTTTCTCCTGCGTCATACCAAAAAAGCATAGCTACTAGCACCCAGCCAGACCTTGTGTGTAGGGGACCCCGGTCAGACAATTTGGACCCATATCGATGCACCCGATATCAAAACCCAAAACCCCAGCGCCCACCAATTCACAGGAGACATGCCTATGCCAAACCATTTCACGCCACCTGCCCCGTATTCGCGACGCACCCTTTTGGCCTCTGGATTGATCTCCGCTCTACTGCCGGTGAGCTTAAAAGCCCAAAGCCGATATCCGGAAAGACCCATAACGCTGATCGTTCCGTTCGCTGCAGGCGGCGTAGCCGATGTCACAGCACGGGTCGTTGTGGAAGCGATGGGGAGAACGCTTGGGCAACCCATTGTGGTTGACAACCGCCCAGGTGCAGGCAGCATTGCAGCTTCACAGGCTGTCGCGGCAGCCAAGCCGGATGGCCACACGCTGTTACTCATGAGCAACGCCAACGCGGTAAGCGTGAGTCTTTTCAAAAAATTGCCTTACGACACAGCCAAAGATTTCACTCCCATTTCGACACTTGGCTACTTTGATCTTGGCATTTTCGTTTCTCGAAATTCGAGATTCAATTCGCTTGGCGACTTGATCGATTTCGGAAAGAAAAATCCCGGAAAACTGAATATTGCAACCATCGCGATTGGCAGTACACAGCATTTGGCCGCAGAGCTATTCAAGTCAGCCACGGGCATGGATGCGCTCACGATTCCGTTCAAGGCCTCCTCTGCAGTATTGATTGCATTGCGCTCTGGTGAGGTAGATGTTGCCATCGAAATCCTCGCACCCATGGTGCCGCACATAAGCTCGGGTGATGTGCGGGCACTGGCAGTCACAGGTGAAAAGACCAACCCGGCACTGCCCTCCACGCTCACAGCACAACAAGCTGGCCTGGCCGGATACAACGTCGCCTCCTGGAACGCGATTTCGGCACCAGCGGGCACGCCAGCTGCGGTGGTGGATCGCCTGAATCAGGCCGTCCGAGAAGCACTCTCAACGCCTGCCGTGCGCTCAAAACTTGAACCGCTTGGGGTAAGGCTTCATGCAAGCACCCCGGCCGAAAGCCAGACGCTGCTCGTTTCTGAAATCAAACGATGGGGCGACGTGATTCGAGCAGGAAGAATCAAGCTGGACTGACCTACCTGCACCCTCTGAACACCACCCCACCACCCCAGCACCCGCCCCCTGGTGCCTAGCACAGGCAGGCTACCACGGGAGACGTGGTTCAACGCTCCCCGGTGACGCCCATTTGGTCCAGCGCCAGGGCCAGCTGGCCCACGCTGCGCTCGATGTTGTGCAGTTTTTCCAACCCGAACAGGCCCACGCGGAAGGTGGAAAAACCGGCGGGCTCGTCGCACTGCAAGGGCACACCAGCGGCGGTTTGCAGGCCCAGGGCCAGAAACTTTTTGCTGTTTTGCATCTCGGGGTCGGCGGTGTAGCTCACTACCACGCCGGGGGCTTTGAAGCCCTCGGCAGCCACGCTGCGGATGCCCCGGCGCTCAAACAGCTCGCGCACTTTGGCGCCCAACTCGATTTGTTCGGCGCGCACCTTGTCAAAGCCGTAGTCGCGGGTTTCCTGCATCACATCGCGCAGGCGCGCCAGCGCATCGGTGGGCATGGTGGTGTGGTAGGCGTGGCCACCGTTTTCGTAGCTTTCCATGATTTGCAGCCACTTTTTCAGGTCACAGGCAAAGCTGGAACTGCTGGTGCCGTCGATGGCCGCGCGGGCGCGCTCGCTGAGCATGACCATGGCGCAGCAGGGCGAGCTGCTCCAGCCTTTTTGCGGCGCGGAAATGAGCACGTCCACCCCCGTGGCCTGCATGTCCACCCACATGGCCCCGGAGGCGATGCAGTCCAGCACAAACAGGCCGCCCACCTCGTGCACGGCCTCGGTGACGGTGCGCAGGTAGCCGTCAGGCAAGATCATGCCGACGGCGGTTTCCACGTGGGGGGCAAACACCACGGCGGGCTTTTCGGCGCGGATGGTGGCGGCCACCTCTTCGGCCGGGCAGGGCACCCAGGGCGCATCGGCCTCGGGGCCGGTGCGGCGGGCTTTGAGCACGGTGGACTCGGCCGGGATGGCACCCATGTCAAAAATTTGCGTCCAGCGGTAGCTGAACCAACCGTTGCGGATGACCAGCACCTTTTTGCCGTGGGCAAATTGCCGCGCCACCGATTCCATGCCAAACGTGCCGCTGCCGGGCACCAGCACAGCTGCCTTGGCGTGGTACACCTCTTTCAGAATGGCTGAGATATCGGTCATCACGCCGCGAAAGCGGGCCGACATGTGGTTCAGGGCGCGGTCGGTGTAGACCACTGAGAATTCAAGCAGACCGTCGGGGTCCACGTTGGGCAACAAACCGGGCATGCCTGTCTCCTGGACTGGAAAAGCAGGGGTCACGCCCCCTGCTGTGGTCAGCTTAGCACGCGCCTGTGCGTGCACAGGCTGGGGGTTTTGTCACAAAATGAGTCCTCTCTGCTGTCACCTGCTCCCCATGCCACAAACCACCACCCCCATCTTGCTGGTTGAAGACAACCCCGACGAAGCCGACCTGACCCGCATGGCACTGACGCGCCACGGTTTCGGCACACGCGTGCAACACGTCAGCAACGGCGAGGAGGCATTGGACTTTTTGCATCGCCGTGGCGCGTACAAGCAGCGCATCGGGGGCGATCCCGCCGTGGTGCTGTTGGACCTGAAAATGCCGGTGCTCGATGGCTTTGGGGTGTTGTGCGACGTGAAGCAATCGGCCGAGCTGAAGCACACGCCGGTGGTGGTGCTGACCTCGTCCACCGAGCCGTCAGACCTCAGCCGCGCTTACGCTGCGGGCACCAATGCCTACGTGGCCAAACCCACGGACTTTGGCGAGTTTCTGGGCACTATCAAACACGTGTGCGACTTCTGGCTGCGCACCAACGAATCCCGCCCCCTCAACGCACCTTGAGGGCGGGCTCAGGCCGAATACACCAGGCCGGCGGCCACACCACCGAACAAATCGCCCTCGACCAGCGGCACACCCTCAAACGCCTGGGCCATGGCGGCCTGGAAAGGCCGCAATGCACTGGAGCCGCCGGTGAGGTAAATGGCATCCAGTTGCCCAGGTTGCAGGCCTGCGGCCTGGGTGCATTCCAGCGCACACGCCACCACCCGTCGCAGCAGCGGGGCGAGGTCTTGCTGCAAGGCCTCGGGCGGCAGGGGCACGGCCAGGTCGCGCGCCAAACACCCCAAATCAATGACAGCACCGGCACCGCTCTGGCTGCTGGTGATCTTGGCCTGCTCGACGCTGTTGGCCATGGCGTGGGCCAGGCGCTCTTGCAGCACCGTCATCAAGCGTTGGTGCAAGGCCTGGTCGGTGTAGTTGGTGCGCAGGGTCTGCGCCTCGCGAATGGCCTTGGCCGAATACCTCCAGTGGATCAGGTGCCAAGTGGCCAAGTCGAAAAACACGGCACTGGGCACCTCGCGCCCGTCGGGCCCTGCGTGTTTGAAACCCAGCAGCGGCATGGTGTGGCCCAGGCCCAGGCGTTGGTCGTAATCGGTGCCCCCAATGTGCACACCGCGTGTGGCCAGAATGTCTTCGCTGCGGTCGCTGCCGGTGCGCACGGCTGCGGCCACCCGTTCGGGCCCCAGTCGCACCACGGTGAAGTCGGACGTGCCGCCACCGATGTCGGCCACCAGCACCAGGCTTTCACGGGGGACGCGGCGCTCGTAGTCGAACGCCGCTGCAATGGGTTCCAGCTGGAAGCCCACGTTGCGCAGCCCGGCGGTGTGGGCGGCGTCCAACAGCATGCGCTGGGCCAGTGCGTCGCGCTCGGGGTCGTCGTCCACAAAGTGCACGGGGCGGCCCAGCACCACGCGGGTGGGTTCGGACCCCGTGTGGGCCACGGCTCGGGCCTTGAGTTCGACCAAATAGGTGGCAATGATGTCCTGGAAGCTGACGGCCTGGCCGTTGACCTCGGTTTTTTCCAGCAGCAGCGGGCTGCCCAGCAGGCTTTTGAGCGAGCGCATCAGCCGCCCTTCGGTGCCCGCCAGGTAGTGAGACACCGCGTCGCGGCCAAAGTGGGTTTTGTGGTCTTCGGCGTTGAAAAACAAGGCCGTGGGCATGGCCGTGGCCTCCCCCTCCACAGCCAGGGGCTGGGACAGGCCCTGGCCTGAACGCCAGGCCATGGCGGAGTTGGAGGTGCCGAAGTCAATGCCCAGCACATGCGTGCTGGCGGCGTGTGGGGTGTGGAGAGGAGAAACCGTCATGGCGGCGCATGGTAGCGGCGGG
>CAYFFJ010000075.1:0-5970 GCA_964342395.1 uncultured Hydrogenophaga sp. | reverse complement strand
TGGGCTGGCAAGCCACGCCGCGCGCCAAAGCCAGGGCTGCCGCTGGCGTCAGGAGGCCTTGAACCAGGCCACTGTGGCCAAGCCGAGCAACGTCATGACCAACGACCCCACCACGTGCGCCGAAATGGCCAGGCCAGCCCACAACAGGCGCCCTTGCTGAATGAGCGTGGTCACTTCAGCGGAAAACGTGGAAAACGTGGTGAGTCCACCCAAAAACCCGGTGACGACCAGCAGGCGCCATTCGGGCGCCCAGGCAGGGTGGCTGCCCAACACGGCCAGCGCCACCCCCATCAGATAGCCCCCGCCCAGGTTGGCCACCAGCGTGCCCAGGGGCAGCAGCGGAAACGTGGTGTTCAGCGCCAGCGCCAGCACCCAGCGCAGCACCGCCCCGGCAGACGCCCCCACACAAATGGCCAACAGCGATGCAATCACGGCAACACGCCTCCCGTCACACGATGCAGCCATTGTGCCGGAGGGTTTGCTCACAGGGGTTTTCAGCTGGCTTCAGCAAAGTCCTAGGGTTTACCCTATACTGCAGTGCAACATAGTCCTCATCAAAGGAACCACACCATGGCCTCCACCACTTACGCAAACACCGCACAACCCGCCCTCAGCGAAGCCTGGGGCGAGCTGGCCACGGCCACCCGACGCCTGCTGGCGGCTGTGGTGGCCACACTGGCGTTCAACACCGCGCGCCGCCCGCGCCCCGCCACCCGAGCCGAAGAAGCGGCTCAAGCCCGCGCCATGGCCGACCGCATCGTGCGATTCGACCCCCGCATGGCCGCCGACATCTATTGCGCAGCCGATCGGCATGAAATGGGTGGCTGAAAACGCCTTCACAATGGGCGCGTCCCTTTCCACCGGAGCGCCCATGAACACCGCGAATTCGACCCGCTTTGCTTTTTCTGCCTGCGTCGCTCTTGCCCTTCTTGCCGGAAGTGCGCAGGCCCAGGAAACGTCTCTCAGCAGCGAAGACGTTCGCGCGGCCTGGATGGACAAAACGGTGGCTGGCACCTTGGTCGGTGGCCCGCTGGGCGGTAGGTCCATTGAAATCCAGCTGAAATCGGATGGCACAGCGTTTGTCAGCGGCGCTGTCACCGACACCGGCACCTGGCGTTTGCCGGGCCAGGGTTACTGCGCCACATGGACCAAAATCCGGGCAGGGCAGGAGCGATGCTTCACCGTCACCCGCAAGGGTGCCGACACGTTGATCGTGAACCCAGACGGAAGTGTGAGCACACTGGTGTCAGCCGTGCGCTGAGACCGCCAAGTGCCCGTGAACGGCGCTGCTCAGGCCAGCAACGCCACATTTCCTCCCGCCGCCGTGGTGTTGACGGTGAGGGTTTGCTCGGCGCAGAAGCGGTACAAGTAATGCGGACCGCCCGCCTTGGGGCCGGTGCCGCTGAGGCCCTCACCGCCAAACGGCTGCAAGCCCACCACCGCACCGATCATGTTGCGGTTGACGTACACGTTGCCAATGTGGGCCGCCGCCGCCAGCGCCTGCGCCCGGCTGTCGATGCGGGTTTGAATGCCAAACGTCAACCCATAGCCCAACGCGTTGATGGCTTTCACCACCGCCTCGGGCGTTTCCAGCCCCGGGCAGCCCGGCCCCCAGCGCAGCACCTGCAACACGGGGCCGAAGATTTCTTCGCGCACGGCGTCGATGCCACTCAGCTCGAACAGTTGCGGGGCCATCAGATGGGGTATTTTTTCAGTAGCTGCCAGACCAATACTATCAAGCGCCGAAAGGCTTTTTGATGCATTTTTCAGTCGCACCACATGCCGACCGATGCCGTCGAACGCCTCGGCGTCGATCAGTGGACCCACGTCGGTGGCCAGGTCGGCGGGGTGGCCCACACGCAGTTCGCGGGCAGCCCCCGAAATCATGTGCAGCATGCCGTCGGCCACGGCTTCGTGCAGGCACAGCAGGCGCAGGGCCGAGCAGCGCTGGCCCGCGCTGCGCAAGGCGCTTGTGCACACGGCGTCGGCCACCTGCTCGGGCAGGGCGGTGCTGTCCACCAGCATGGCGTTGATGCCGCCGGTTTCAGCAATCAGGGGGACGATGGGGCCGTCTTTGGCGGCCAATGCGCGCTGGATGAGTTTGGCCACCTGGGTGGAGCCGGTGAACACCACGCCCGCCACGCCGGGCAGCGCCACCAGCGCAGCCCCCACGGTTTGGCCGGGGCCGTGGATGAGTTGCACCGCGTCTTCGGGCACCCCGGCGGCGTGCAGCAGGCGCACCGCCGCCAGCGCCACGCCGGGGGTTTGCTCCGCGGGCTTGGCCAGCACGGTGTTGCCAGTGGCCAGGGCGGCTGCCACCTGGCCAAGGAAGATGGCCAGCGGGAAATTCCACGGGCTGATGGCCACCCACACGCCGCGTGCGGTGAGGCGCAGGGTGTTGGTTTCGCCAGTCAGGCCCCAGGTGAACTCATGGTGTATGGCGTCGACCTGTGGCAGTGCAATGGGCTGCATGATGCGTTCGGCTTGGCCAGCGTAGTAGCGCAAAAAGTCCACCGCCTCGCGCACCTCTGCCACGGTGTCGCCCCAGGTTTTGTGGGCCTCTTTCACCAACAGGGCGCAGAAGCGGGGCATGTCGGACTCCAACGCATCGGCGGCGCGGCGCAGGGCAGCGGCACGTTGCTCGACGGGGGTTTCACTCCACTGTTGGTAGCTGACAAAGCACGACTGGTAAGCGCCATAGGCATTTTTGACGTTGAATTCTGTCACCGCAGGCACCTGTGCGGTGTCATAAGCGGCCAGCAGCGGGGCGCGGTGCTCGGCCACGGTCAGGTCCAGGCCCTGGCTGTTGCGGCGGGCGGGGCCGTAAATGTCCAGCGGCATGGGCAAATGGCTGTGCGCAAAGCCCTGCGCCCGCTCCATGGGCGAGGCCAGCAACACGTCCATGCCCACCGATTCATCAGCCAGCTGGTGCACAAACGACGAGTTGGCGCCGTTTTCCAGCAAGCGGCGCACCAGGTAGGCCAACAGGTCGCGGTGCTGGCCCACGGGGGCGTACACGCGGCAGCGCACCGCCGGGTGTTGGAGCACCTCGCGGTAAATGCCTTCGCCCATGCCGTGCAGGCGCTGCAATTCAAAGTGCTGGTTCGGGCCAGCCATGCGAAGGATGGCCGCAATCGTCCCTGCGTTGTGCGTGGCGAACTGGGGGTAGATGGCGTCAGGTGCGGCCAGCAGGGCGCGGGCGCAGGCCAGGTAGCTCACGTCGGTGTGGTGCTTTTCGGTGAACACGGGGTAGTGGGGCAGGCCCAGTTCCTGGGCGCGTTTGATTTCGGCGTCCCAATACGCGCCCTTCACCAGCCGGCACATGAAGCGCAGGTTCAACCGGCGCGCCACGCCAATGACGTGCGCCACCAACTCCAGCGCCCGCGTCTGGTAGGCCTGCAACGCCAGACCAAAGCCCTGCCACTGCGGGCACTCGGTGGCCACGCGCTGGGCCAGGGCATCGAACACGCGCAGCGACAGTTCCAGCCGGTCCACCTCTTCGGCGTCGATGGTGAGGTTGATGTGGGCCTGCGCGGCCAACTGGCACAGGCCCCACACGCGGGGCACGAGTTCGGCCAGGACACGCTGGGTTTGCGCGTCTTCGTAGCGCGGGTGCAGCGCGCTGAGCTTGATGGAGATGCCATCGTTTTCAGCACAATTTTGGCCTCCAGCGCTTGATGACATTGACTTTTCAGCTATGGATTGAATGGCATGGGTGTAGCTGGCCAGGTAGGCTTGGGCATCGGCCTCGGTGCGGGCGCCTTCGCCCAGCATGTCGTAGCTGAACCTCAAACCGGCCTGTTTTTTGCGGGCGCGGGCGGCTTCTTTTTGCGCGTCGGCAATGGTTTGGCCCAGCACAAACTGGCGGCCCAGCAACTGCACCGAACGCAGCGTGGCCGCCACCACGGTGCGGGCCCCCAGGCGCACGAACAAGCCGGGTTGCTCACCAACCGAACCGTCCACGTTCGGCAGAAATTTCTTCGACAACGCAATGGCGCTGTTTGACAACCGGGCCAGCGTGCCGCGGCTGATGCCTTCGGCGTGGCCGTCGGCCCCGGCGTGTTCGCCACCGTCAAAGTCGGCTCGGCCCAGTTGGTCGGCCGTGAGGGCCATGGCGGTTTCGGCATCGGGCACACGCAGCAGGGCTTCGGCCAGACGCATCAGGGCCAGGCCCTCGGCGCTGGAAATGGGGTATTCCTTCAGCAGGCTTTCCATGGCCCAAAAGGGCGGTGGGTTGTCGCGCACGGCCTGCACCCAGGGGGCAGAGTCGGCCACCACGGCGGACCAGTTCAGCGCGCCCTCCAGCGCAGCCAAGCGGTGGGTGAGCACGGTGGACTCGAGGCGGTAGGGGTTGGGCAGAAACATGGCAGACCTCTTGAAAACAAGTGAATACCCGCATGATTCCGAAAATTCATCTGAGTTTTCCACTGTTTTTTAAGGCCTGCACAGTGAATAATTCAAAGCATGAACCCCACAGAAGACCTGGACCGCATCGACCTGAAAATTTTGGCCGCGCTGCAAGCCGATGGCCGCTTGTCCAACCAGAAGCTGGCCGAGGCCGTGGCGCTGTCGCCCACCGCAGTCCTGGCCCGCACCCAGCGCCTGACGCGCGAGGGCTACATCCTGGGCTACGAGGCGCGGCTGAACCCGCTGAAGCTGGGGCGCGGAATGATGGTGTTTGTGGAGGTATTGCTGGACAAAACCACGCCCAACGTGTTTGAGCAGTTCAAGGCTGCCGTGCAGGTGCAGCCCGTCATCATGGAATGCCACATGGTGGCCGGGGGCTTTGACTATTTGCTGAAAACCCGCATGGCCGACATGGCCGCTTACCGCGACTTTGCCGGCACCGTGCTGTGGCAACTGCCCGGCGTGCGCGAAACCCGCACCTACGCGGTGATGGAAGAGGTGAAGTGCACCACGCGGCTGCCACTGTGAGCACGCTCGACGCCCGTCAGCCCTTGGGTGGCCGCCCGCCAAAAATGCCTCGCCCCACCCGCACCAGCGTGGCGCCGCTGGCCACGGCCGCTTCGAGGTCGTCGCTCATGCCCATCGACAAGGTGTCCAGCGCCAGCCCCTCGGCGTTGAGCGCGTCAAACAGGGCCTGGGCCTGGTGGAACACGGTGCAGGCCGCATCAAAACTGGGCGCGGGCTCGGGGATGCACATCAGCCCCCGCAGCTGCAGGCGGGGCAGCGCCGCCACCGCTCGGGCCAGCGCGGACAGCTCGGACGGGGCCACGCCGCTTTTGGTGGGCCCGCCGTCCACATTCACTTGCAGGCACACCTGCAAGGGGGGCAGGTGCAGGGGGCGCTGGTCGCTCAGGCGTTGGGCCACTTTCAGGCGGTCCACCGACTGAACCCAATCAAAGTGTTCGGCCACAGGGCGGGTTTTGTTGGCTTGCAGCGGGCCTATGCAATGCCACTCCAGCGCCACGCCAGGCATCAGCTGGCGCAACGCCGCGATTTTGTCCACCCCTTCCTGCACGTAGTTTTCACCAAAGGCGCGTTGGCCAGCGGCCACGGCTTCGGCCACGGCATCTGGGCCAAAGGTTTTGGACACCGCCAGCAACTGGGTGGCTTCAGGGGCGCGCTGAGCGGCTTCGCAGGCCAGTTGCAGGCGCTGGCGGGTGTGCTGGAGTTGGGTGGCAATCGTCGTCATAATGAATTTGAACTGTGGGGCTTCCCGCCCTGCGCGGCCCTTCGCAAACCACTAAGGAAACCCAGGGATGGACATCACCCAATTGCTGGCGTTCAGCGTCAAGAACAAGGCCTCTGACTTGCACCTGTCGTCCGGGCTGCCCCCGATGATCCGGGTGCACGGCGACGTGCGGCGCATCAACGTGGACGCGCTGGACCACAAACAGGTGCACGCCATGGTGTACGACATCATGAACGACACGCAGCGCAAGATGTACGAGGAGTTTCTGGAGATCGACTTCTCGTTCGAGATCGATGGCCTGGCCCGCTTCCGCG
>CAYFFJ010000074.1:0-12561 GCA_964342395.1 uncultured Hydrogenophaga sp. | reverse complement strand
CGTGGTTCACCAGCACGCTGCCGGCGGTGTACACATGCACCAGGGCACCGGCCTGGTTGAACAGCGTGGCCGTGAAGCTGATGCCAAACTTCACCGGTGTGAGCGCCAGCCCGCGCTGAATGACCGGGCTGCTGGCGTTCCAGGTGGCGATGTCGGCTCTTCGTTTTTCATAGCTGCAAGTGATTGCCAGTTGAGCGATGAGGGGGGGGAGGATGTTGTCTTCCACCGGCATCTGGTAATGGGTGACGTTGCGGCTGTCCACGCCGTACAGGTTGGCCAAACGCACGGCCAGCGGGTCCAACCGCAGGTGGCGGGCGATGTCACCCAGGAGGGTTTCAATGGCTATCACGCCCTGCGGCCCGCCAAAGCCCCGGTAGGCGGTGTGGCTCTGGGTGTTCGTTTTGCAGCGGTAACTGGCAATGGCCACGTCTTCCAGAAAGTAGGCGTTGTCGGTGTGGAACACGGCGCGGTCGGCCACGGGGCCCGACAAATCGGCGCTGAAGCCGCAGTGCGCCAGTTGCGTGATGTGCAGGCCGCACAGCAGGCCTTGGTCGTCAAAGCCTACCGTGTAGTCGTAGCTGAAGGGGTGGCGTTTGCCGGTGATGAGGAAGTCGTCGTCCCGGTCCAGCCGCAGCTTCACGGGGTGGCCGGTTTTTTGGGCGGCCAGTGCGGCCCACACGGCCAGGTGGCCGGCCTGGGTTTCTTTGCCGCCAAAGCCGCCCCCTAAGCGCCTGCATTCCACCCGCACGCGGTGCAGGGCCAGGCCCAGGGCGTGGGCTACCCAGTGCTGCACCTCGCCGGGGTGCTGGGTGCTGCTGTGCACCAGCCATTGGCCTTGCTCTTGGGGCAGGGCGTAGGCAATTTGGCCTTCCAGGTAAAAGTGCTCTTGACCGCCCACCTCGAAGCTGCCGGTCAGCGTGTGCGGCGCGCGGGCCAGGGCGGCGGCGGCATAGCCCCTGGCCACATGCACCGGGGGCAACACGTAACTTTGGGCAGCGTGGGCCTGGCGGGCGTGCAGCACGGCGGGCCGGGGGGTGATGTGGGCTTTTACCTGCCGGGCGGCGCGGCGGGCGGTGTCCACGTCGGTGGCCACCACCAGGGCCATGACCTGGCCCACGTGCTGCACGCTGCCGTGGGCCAGCACGGGTTCGTCGTGCGCAAAGGCGGCCAGCAGGGGGTCGCCGGGCACGTCGGCGGCGGTGAGCACGGCCACCACACCGGGCAGGGCCAGTGCGGCAGACGCGTCAAGCCCGTGCAGCGTGCCGTGGGCCACGGGGCTCAGCACCGGCGCGGCGTGCAGGGTGCCGGCCACTTCGGGCAGGTCGTCCAGGTAGTGGGCGGCCCCGGCCACCTGGGCGGCGGCGCTTTCGTGCGGGGGGCTGGTGCCCATGCTGGGGCTGGCGGTGTGCGGGGCGGCGGTCATGCGGGGGCTCCGGTGAGGGTGGCCAGGCCGGTGTGTTCCAGATTGGTGTGGGCCACGCCGGTGCTTTCCAGCCAGGTGCGGTGCAGCAAGGCGCCCAGCGTGCGGCGGCGGTAGGCGGCGCTGGCGCGCATGTCGGAAATGGGGCTGAACTCGGCTTGCAGCACCTGCGCGGCTGCGGCGGCGGTGTCGGCGTTCCAGGGTTGGCCGGTCAGGGCGGCTTCGGTTTGTGGGGCGCGCACCGGGGTGGCGGCCACACCGCCCACGCCGATGCGGGCGTGGGCCACGGTGCCGTGTTGCAGGGTCAGCTTCAGGCCCAGGCAGACGGCGGAAATGTCGTCTTCAAACCGCTTGCTGATTTTGTACACGCGCAGCCACTCACCGTGCAGCGGCGTGGCCCCGGCTGCTGCCGCATCGGCGGGTGGTGGCACCCCGATGTGGGTCAGCACCTCGGTGGGGGCCATCACGTTTTGGCGGTAGCCGGTGTAGAGCTGCTCCAGCGGCAGCTCGCGGGTTTCGGTTTGGCTGGCATCGGTGTTCCAGCGCATCAGGCGCACGCTGGCCCCCAGTGCGATCAGCAGCGGCATGCTGTCGCCAATGGGCGATCCGTTGGCCACGTTGCCGCCCAGCGTGCCCGCGTTGCGCACGGGCAGGCCCGCAAAGCGGCTGGCAAAGGAGGCCAGCTGGGGGCGTGTGGCCACCAGCGCGGCGAATGCATCGGTCAGCGTGGCAGCGGCCCCGATGCTGAGCCCGCTGCTGTTGCCCAACACCTGCCGCAGCTCGGCGGTGCGGGTGAGGTCGATCACCGCCGCCGGGGTTTGCTGGCCTTTGGTGATCCACAGGCCCACGTCGGTGCAGCCCGCCACCAGTTGCGCCTGGGGCTGCGCGGCGCGCGCTTGCAGCAGCGCGGTCAGCGTGGCGGGGGCCTGGTAGGTGGGTGGGTCAATATTTGAAGTCAAATTGGCATATTGCGCTTGATGGTATTCATTTGTTTGCTGCAATAAATGCAATGTTTCTGCGCCCTTTCCCAACGCCAGCGGGGCGTTCAGCATGGTTTGGGCGGCGTCCAGAATGGGGCGGTAGCCGGTGCAGCGGCACAGGTTGCCCGACAGGGCTTGCAGCGCCTGGTCGCGGCTGACGGGTTCGGGCGCGTTGCCGCTGCGTTGGGCCGCGTCCACCCGGGTTTGGTACAGGGCATAGAGGCTCATCACAAACCCTGGGGTGCAAAAACCGCACTGGCTGGCGTGGTGTTGCACCAGGGCCTGTTGCACGGGGTGCAGGCCCGGGTTTTGGGCGCTGGGCTGGGCCAGGTCTTCCACGGTGGTGAGCGCCCTGCCGTGGGCCGAGTGGGCCAGGGCAATGCAGCTGTTCACCGCGCGGTGGCGCAGGCCGCCCTGGCCGTCGGGCTCGCTCAGCACCACGGTGCAGGCGCCACAGTCACCCGAGCGGCAGCCTTCTTTGGTGCCGTTCAGGCCCAAATCTTCGCGCAGCAGGGCCAGCAGGGTGCGGTGGGGGGGAATGCCGGGCATGGCCTTGGGCTGGCCCCTGTGCACAAAGCGCAGCACGGGGTGGGCGGGCGGTGGGGCTTGGTGCGTGCCGGTGTTCATGCGCGGCAGCTTAGGGTGTCAGCGGGCTGCGCGTATAACCCCAGCCGTATGAACCGCATGGCCGCATTGGTATGACACCGCAACCCGTCTTCGACAAGATCGACCTTCATTTGATCAAGGTTCTGCACACCGTGTTGTCTGAGCGCAGCGTTTCCCGAGCCGCCGTCCGACTGGGCATGCACCAACCGGCGGTCAGCAGCGCTTTGAAGCGGCTGCGCGGCATTGCGGGTGACCCGCTGCTGGTGCGTTCGGGCTCTCACATGGTGCCCACCGAGGCGGGGCTGCGCATGCTGGAGCCCGCCGCGCACATTTTGCGCAGCGCCGAAACCCTGTTTTCCGACGCCCGGGGGTTTGACCCCTCCACCTCGCGGCACACCTTCACCCTGGCCGCCAGCGATTACTTGGACCCGGTGTTCCTGCCCCAGCTGGTGGCGCAGGTGAAGCAGGCCGCACCGCTGTGCCCCATTGAAATCCACTCGCTCTCGGGCCAGTCGGATTACCGCCACCGCCTGGCGCAGGGCGAGGTGGACGTGGTCATTGCCAACTGGCCCCAACCCGCAGGCGATTTGCACCTGGGCCGTTTGTTTGGCGACGAGGTGGTGTGCCTGGTCGGCCACCAGCACCCGGCCGTGCGCCGGGGCTGGACGGCTGCCGACTGGCTGGCCGCCGAGCACATTGCGCCCATGCCCACCCACCCCGGCGCACGCGGCGTGATCGACGACCACCTGGCCGAGCAGGGGCTGACGCGCCGCATCACCACCCGCTGCGCCCACTTTGGGCTGATACCGGGCATGGTGGCATCAAGCTTGCTGGTGCTGACCACCGGGCGGCAGTATTGCGAGCGGTTTGCGGGGCATTTGCCCGTGTCCATCCTGGTGCCGCCCATTGCGTTTCCGCGCCTGATGTACTACCAGCTGTGGCACCCGCGCACCCACCACCCCAGTGCGGCGCGGTGGCTGCGCGAGCAGATCAAATCGGTGGCGGCGTCGCTGCGCAAATCCCCATAATGGGGCCCTTCTAACCAGAGACCTGTCAGTGAATTCATCCCCGCCTCCCCGGCTGCTGTTGCGCGGCATCACCAAACGCTACCCCGGTGTGGTGGCCAACAGCCACGTGTCGTTGGCGGTGCAGCCGGGTGAAATACACGCGGTGTTGGGGGAAAACGGGGCTGGCAAGTCCACGTTGATGAAGGTCATCTATGGCGCGGTCAAGCCCGACGAGGGCGAGGTGCTGTTCAACGGCCAGCCCAGCCCCATTCGCAACCCGCAAGAGGCGCGGGCCCTGGGCATCAGCATGGTGTTCCAGCACTTCAGCCTGTTTGAAGTGCTGACCGTGGCCGAAAACGTGTGGCTGGGCCTGAGCAAAAGCCTGAGCCTGGCCGAGGTCACCGCCCAAATCACGCAAATTGCCGCCGAATACGGCCTGGACTGCGACCCTGCCCGCCCCGTGCACACGCTGAGCGTGGGCGAAATGCAGCGGGTGGAAATCATCCGCGCGCTGCTGACGCACCCGCAGTTGCTGATATTGGACGAGCCCACCTCCGTGCTCACCCCGCAGGCCGTGGAAAAGCTGTTTGTGGTGCTGAAAAAGCTGGCATCGCAGGGCTGCAGCATTTTGTACATCAGCCACAAGCTGCACGAAATACGCGAGCTGTGCACCGCCTGCACGGTGTTGCGCGGCGGTCAAGTCACCGGTGTGTGCGACCCGCGCCAGGAAAGCAACGCCTCGCTCAGCCGTTTGATGATTGGGGCCGAGCCCCCTGCGCTGACGGCGCGCACGTCCCAAGCCGGTGCGGCGGTGCTGAGCGTGCAAGGCTTGAGCCTGGCCAAAGCCGACCCCTTCGGCACCGACTTGTTGGGCATTGCCCTGCAAGTGCGGGCGGGCGAGGTGGTGGGCATTGCCGGGGTGTCGGGCAATGGCCAGGGCGAGCTGCTGCGCGCCCTGTCGGGTGAAGACCCGCGTGCGCCTGCGGACAGTGTGCGCATGGCGGTGGCTGGCCACACACACGACATGTCGGCCTTCAGCCCCGCGCACCGCCGCAAGCTGGGCTTGCACTTTGTGCCCGAAGAGCGGTTGGGCCGGGGCGCGGTGCCCACGCTGGGCCTGGCGCACAACCTGCTGCTGACGCGGCGCGAAGCGGTGAACGCCGCCACCGGCTGGCTCAACCTGGGGCTCTTGCGACAGCAGGCGCAAGACATCATCACCTGCTACAAGGTGAAAGCCTCGGGGCCCGAGGCGGCGGCCAAGTCGCTGTCGGGGGGCAATTTGCAAAAGTTCATTGTGGGCCGCGAGATCGAGGCCAAGCCCGCCCTGCTCATCGTCAGCCAGCCCACCTGGGGGGTGGACGTGGGGGCCGCGGCGCAAATCCGCGGCGAAATTCTGGCCCTGCGCGACGCAGGCTGTGCCGTGCTGGTGGTGAGTGAGGAGTTGGACGAGTTGTTTGAAATTTCTGACCGCCTGCACGTCATGGCGAAGGGGCGGCTGTCGCCCAGCCTGGCCCGGCCCGAGGCCACGGTGGCGCGCATGGGCGAGTGGATGTCGGGCCTGTGGGAGGCACCTGCCCAGGCCAACGGTACGGCGGAGGTGGCCCATGCTCAAGCTTGAAGCCCGGCCCCAGCCCTCGCCTCTGTGGCGTTACACGTCGCCCATGTTGGCACTGGTCATCACCGTGCTGATCGGGGTGGCGCTGTTTGTGGCGCTGGGCAAAGACCCGGTGCGCGGCCTGCAGGTGTTTTTCTGGGAGCCCATCAAAAGCGGCTACGCGCTGAGCGAGCTGATGGTGAAGGTGACCCCGCTGCTCATCATTGCGCTGGGGCTGGCCGTGTGTTTCCGCTCCAACGTGTGGAACATTGGGGCTGAGGGGCAGTACATCGTGGGGGCCATTGCCGCCGGGGGCGTGGCCTTGCTGGCCGACACAACCACCGGCCCGTGGATCGTGCCGGCCATTCTGATAGCCGGTGTGGTGGGGGGCATGGCCTGGGCGGGCGTGACGGCGCTGCTGCGCGACAAGTTCAACGCCAGCGAAATTCTGGTCAGCCTGATGCTGGTGTACGTGGCCATTCAGCTGCTGAACTTCATGGTGTACGGCCCCTGGAAAGACCCCCTGGGCTACAACTTCCCGCAAACCAAAACCTTTGAAGCGGTCACGCAAATCCCCCGGCTGTTCGCCGGCTCGCGGGTGAGCATTGGCCTGTTGCTGGCGCTGGCCGGTGTGGCGGCGCTGTGGGTGTTTTTGTTCCGCACTTGTGCGGGTTTTGCCCAGCAGGTGGGCGGGCTGGCCCCAGCCGCCGCGCTGTACGCGGGTTTTTCGTCGCGCAAGGCGCTGTGGATTGCGCTGCTGGCCAGCGGGGGTGCGGCCGGATTGGCCGGCGCGTTGGAGGTGGCCGGGCCCATTGGGCAGCTCACGCCGTTTGTGCCCGCAGGCTACGGGTTTGCGGCCATCATCGTGGCGTTTGTGGGGCGCTTGCACCCGGTGGGCATGGTGTTTTCCGCCATTTTGATGAGCCTGTTCTACATCGGCGGGGAGCTGGCGCAGTCGCGCCTGGGGCTGCCCAAGTCCATCACCGGGGTGTTCCAGGGGCTGCTGTTGTTCACGCTGCTGGCCTGCGATACCCTGGTTGCCTACCGCCTGCGGTGGGTGAAGTAAACCGCTGCCGAGACCCCCATGGACGCATACGCACTTCTGATTGCCGCCACGCTCAACGCGGGCACGGTGCTGGCCATCGCCTCGCTGGGCCTGCTCATCAACGAAAAGGTGGGCATCGTCAACCTGGGGGCCGAGGGCATGATGCTCTGCGCCGCCCTGGCCGGGTTTGCTGCCGTGGTGCACACCGGCAGTCCGCTGGTGGGCTTTGTGGCCGGCATGGCCGCAGGCGCGGTGATGGCCGCCATTTTTGGTGTGTTGGTGATTTGGCTCAACACCAACCAATACGCCACCGGCCTGGCGCTCAGCCTGTTCGGCGGTGGCTTCTCGGCGTTTGCGGGCACCAGCTACGTGCAGGCCCGCCTGCCCGAACAAACCCCGTGGGCGGTGCCGGTGCTGGCTGACATCCCGCTGCTGGGCCCCGCGCTGTTTCGCCACCACCCCATGGTGTACGTGGCCATGGTGCTGACGGTGGGCTTGTTCTGGTTTTTGTACCGCACACGCACTGGCCTGGTGCTGCGCAGCGTGGGCGAAAGCCCTGAGTCGGCCCACGCGCTGGGTTACCCGGTGCGCCGCATCCGCCTGGCGGCGGTGGTGGGCGGGGGAGCGCTGTGCGGGCTGGCGGGCGCCTACATTTCCACGGTGTACACCCCGTTGTGGGTGGAAGGCATGGTGGCGGGCAAGGGCTGGATTGCGCTGGCCCTCACCACCTTCGCCACCTGGCGGCCGGCTCGGGTTTTGCTGGGGGCCTACCTGTTTGGCGGCGTGACCATGCTGCAGTTCCACTTGCAAGGCATGGGGGTGAATGTGCCCAGCCAAGTCCTGACCATGCTGCCTTACCTGGCCACTGTGGCGGTGCTGGCGCTGATGTCCCGCAACCCGGCCTGGATTCGCGTGAACATGCCCAGCAGCATTGGCAAGCCGTTTTACCCAGGGTCTTGAGCCACGCAGCCCATCATCTTTTTCGTTGTGATTTTTGTTTTTAACCCCCGGTTTTCACAGGAGTTTGCATGACCGACCACCCGAAACGTTCCCTTCTCAAAGTGGCCGCGCTGTCCGCGCTGGCCTCTGCCGCGCTGATCGGCTGCGGCAAGAAGGAAGAGCCTGCACCGGCCCCCGCGCCCGCAGCGGCAGCCTCTGCACCGGCCAAGGCCGAGCCCCTGAAAGTGGCTTTCGCCTACGTGGGCCCCGTGGGTGACGGCGGATGGACCTTTGCACACGACAACGGGCGCAAAGCGGTGGAAAAAGAGTTTGGCGACAAAGTGGTCACCAGCTTTGTGGAAAACGTGCCCGAAAGCGCCGACGCCGAGCGTGTGATCCGTGACATGGCCGCCCAGGGCAACAAGGTGATTTTTGGCACCACCTTCGGCTACATGGAGTCCATGCTGAAAGTGGGAGCCGACACGCCTGACGTGAAGTTCGAGCACGCCACCGGCTACAAGACCGGTCCCAACATGCGTATCTACGACAGCCGCACCTACGAAGGTGCGTACATGGCCGGTGTGATCGCGGGCAGCATGACCAAGAGCAACACCTTGGGCGTGGTGGGCTCCATCCCAATCCCTGAGGTGATCCGCAACATCAACAGCTTCACGCTGGGCGCACAGTCGGTCAACCCCAAGATCAAAACCAAAGTGGTTTGGGTGGGTGAGTGGTTCAATCCACCGAAAGAAACCGAAGCCGCCACGTCGCTGGTCAACGGCGGTGCCGACATCCTGTTCCAGAACACCGACTCTTCGGCCGTGCTGCAAACCGCTGGCAAGCTGGGCAAGCGCGCGTTCGGCTGGGACTCCGACATGTCCGCCTACGACCCCAAAGCCCACCTGGCTTCGGCCGTCATCAACTGGGGCCCCTACTACGTGAAGGCCGTGGGCGATGCGCTGAACGGCACCTGGTCCACCGGGGCAGCCTGGTGGGGTGTGAAAGAAGGCGCCATTGACATGGTGTCCATCGCGGAAGACGTGCCAGCCGACATCAAAACCAAAATCGACGGCATCAAGGCCGGCCTGAAAGACGGCAGCTTTGCCATCTGGAAAGGCCCCATCGCGGGCCAGGACGGCAAGGAAGTGCTGAAGAAAGATGAAGTCGCTGACGACAAATTCCTGGGCGGCATCAAGTTCTACGTCAAAGGCGTGGAAGGCAAAGTGCCCGGCGGCTGATACCCCGTTGACATGATGAGCACACAGGCTGCCCGGCTTTTCAGCGGGGCAGCCTGTTTTTTGGGGATTGACCCACCATGACCGATTTGCCCACCCCCACTGCCATGCCCCACACCAGCCAAGCCGCCGTTGACCTGGCCCGCCGAATCCCAAAGGCCGAGCTGCACATCCACATCGAGGGCTCGCTGGAGCCCGAGCTGATTTTCGCGCTGGCGCAGCGCAACGGCGTGGCCCTGCCGTACCCCAGCGTGGAGGCCCTGCGCAGGGCCTATGCCTTCACGGACTTGCAAAGTTTTCTGGACATCTACTACGCCGGTGCCAGCGTGTTGCTGCACGAGGCCGACTTTTTCGACATGGCCTGGGCCTATTTTTTGCGTGCGCAGGCCGACCACGTCATCCACACCGAAATCTTCTTTGACCCCCAGACCCACACCGCCCGGGGCGTGTCCATGGCCACGGTCGTGGCGGGGTTGAAGCGGGCGTGTGACCAGGCGCAGGCGCAGCTGGGTATCAGCAGCCACCTGATTTTGTGTTTCCTGCGCCACCTCAGTGAAGAAGACGCGTTTGCCACGCTGGAAGCGGCGCTGCCTTTCCAGCGCGACTTCATTGGCGTCGGACTGGACAGCAGCGAGGTGGGCCATCCACCCGAGAAATTTGCCCGTGTGTTTGCCCGCTGCCGCGAGCTGGGCTTGCGCGTGGTAGCCCATGCCGGTGAAGAAGGCCCGCCCGACTACATCTGGCAGGCGCTGGACGTGCTGAAAACCGAGCGCATCGACCATGGCGTGCGTTGCCTGGAAGACCCCGTCCTGGTCGCCCGGCTTGCGCAAGAGCGCGTGCCGCTGACGGTGTGCCCGCTGTCCAACCTGAAGCTGTGTGTGGTGAAAGACTTGGCCGATCACCCCATGAAGCGCCTGCTGGACGCAGGGCTGTGCGCCACCGTCAACTCGGACGACCCGGCCTATTTCGGGGGTTACCTGAACGCCAACTTTGTGCAGACCGTGGAAGCCCTGCATCTGGACGTGTCGGATGTGGAGCAACTGGCCCGCAACAGCTTCGAGGCCAGTTTTGTGGACCCTGTCCAACGGGCTGAGTTTTTGACAAGGCTGACCGACAGCCTGAGCGAGAAACGGGGCAGCTGACGCCAGCTGCAGCGTCCGTGCGGCAAAAAATCAGCGCAGCTTGGTGTTGGCGGCTTGGGCCAGTTGTTGGGTCAGCACAGGTGCCAAACCCCGGGGCAGGTCTTTTTTTTCCACCACCGGGATGCCTTCCAGCGCAAACGCATAAGGCTCGCGCTGGGTGGCGTCCAGGCTGGTGACCACCATCAGCTGCAGGCCTGTGAAGTGTTTTTGTGAGCGCAGGCTGGCAATCAGGGTGGCCCCGTCGATGCCGGGCAGCATCAAGTCCACCATCAGCACGTCAGGCCGTACGGCGCCGCACAGCGCCAGCCCCACGATGGCATCGTTGGCCACGTGCAACGACACCTGGGGGTGGGAGCGCTGCAACATAAGTTTGATCACACTCTGAAAGTGGCCTGAATCCTCAATCAGCACAACGGTGGGTTGCCGAGAGTCTGTCGCTCGCCGTCGAGCACTGATCGGGCTGGCTGGCGCGGCGGTTTCAGGTCGGTGCAGGGGGGCTCCGTTGCCCGGGCGTTGTGTCAACCAATGGGTGACCGAATCCCTTGAGATGCGTCGGTGGCCCCCCGAGGTTTTCCAGGCGAGCAACTCACCCCGGTCCACCATCAGCTGCACCGACCGCACCGCCAACCCCAGCAGTTTGGCCACTTCTCGGGTGGTCAGGGTGTTGTCGGCATCCGCCAGGCCAATGGCTGGGGTTCTGTCCATCGCTTCGGGGGTCTCAGGCATTGCTGAAGGCATGTGGGGCAATGGAGGTGGCCGATTGGGTTTGAAAAAAATGAATTATTTGATATTTTAGGTGGAGGTGTGGCGGGTTGCTTGGCCGCCTGCGGGATTCTTTTTGCATGAAAGCCGTGCGCGCCGCCACCTTGTCGTTTGCCCCCTCGGGGCAGCCCATGTATGAACCCGATGGCCTGCTGGTCACCCAGCGCAACGCCCGGGGGGTGGCAGAGGTGGTGGCCATCGGGGCCACCCAAACCTTGGCCCCCTTGTATGGCCACCTGCCCACCACCCACTTGCCCGGCCACCTGGTGGCGCCGGGTTTTGTGGACATGCACGTGCATTACCCCCAGGTGGACGTGATAGGGGCCCCGGCCGACGGCCTGCTGCCTTGGCTGGAGCACCACACCTTCCCGCAGGAAACCCGTTTTGCCGACTCCGGCCATGCCCAGGCGGTGGCCACGGTGTTTGCTGACGAGCTGCTGCGCCACGGTGTGACCACCGCGCTCGCGTTTGCCACTTCGCACCCCACCTCGGTCCATGCGCTGTTTGCTGAGGCTCAAGCCCGTGGCATGCGGTTGATGACGGGCCTGTGCCTGATGGACCAAAACGCCCCCGAGGGTGTGCGCAACCGCCCCGGTCCCGGCGGCAACGCCACCGAGCAAAGCCTGCTCGACAGCGAAGCCCTGCTGACCCGTTGGCACGGGGTGGACCGGTTGGGCTACGCCATCACCCCCCGGTTTGTGCCCACTTGCTCCGACGCCCAGTTGCGCGGCGCGGGCGAGCTGGCCGCCCGCCACCCCGGTGTGTGGGTGCAGTCGCACGTGGCCGAAAACCGCGACGAAATCGCCTGGGTGCGCCAGCTTCACCCTGGTGCCCGCAGTTACCTGGACGTGTACCACCGCTTTGGCCTGCTGCGCGAGCGCGCGGTGTACGCCCATTGCATCTACCTGGACGACACCGACCGGGCCTTGATGCGCGACACCGGCACCGCCGCCGCCATCAGCCCCACCAGCAATTTGTTTCTCGGCAGCGGCTTTTTCGACTACGCCGCCGCGCAGCGCGCCGGGTTTTTGCACGGGTTGGCCAGCGACGTGGGCGGCGGCACCTCGTTCAGTCCGTTTGAAACCATGAAAGCCGCCTACTTCGTGGGCCGCATGGCTCTGGAGCAGGGCGGAGCGCTCAAGCCCGGCCTGAGCCTGAAGCCCAGTGCCTTGTGGTGGCAACACACGGCCGGTGCCGCGCAAGCCCTGGGGCTGGGGGGGGTGGTGGGCAACCTGGCCCCCGGCTGCGAGGCCGATTACGTGGTGCTCAACCCCGCCGCCACCCCGCTGTTGGCCCGTCGCACCGCTGCCGCCCGCGACCTGGAGGAACTGCTGTTTGCCCTTGTCATCCTCGGTGACGACCGGGCGGTGTCGCACGTTCATGTGGCTGGTGAGGGCAGGGGGGCGTGCCTACAATCGACGCACCACAGCACGGACACCCTATGAGCATCAAGAGCGACAATTGGATACGCCGCATGGCCGAGCAGCACGGCATGATCGAGCCCTTCGAGCCCAACCAGGTGCGCGAGGCCGATGGCAAAAAAATCATCAGCTATGGCACCAGCAGCTACGGCTACGACATCCGCTGCGCGCCCGAATTCAAGGTGTTCACCAACATCCACAGCACCGTGGTGGACCCCAAAAACTTCGATGAAAAAAGCTTTGTCGATTTCCACGGCGACAGCTGCATCATCCCGCCCAACAGCTTTGCGCTGGCACGCACCGTGGAGTATTTCCGCATCCCGCGCAACGTGCTGACCATCTGCCTGGGCAAAAGCACCTACGCCCGCTGCGGCATCATCGTCAACGTCACCCCGTTCGAGCCTGAGTGG
>CAYFFJ010000073.1:0-12610 GCA_964342395.1 uncultured Hydrogenophaga sp. | reverse complement strand
CGTGCGCCGCAAGCCCCGCGTGCGCCTGGAAGCGCAAATGCACGGCGGTGGTCACGAGCGCGGCATGCGCTCGGGCACGCTGCCCACCCACCAGTGTGTGGGCATGGGCGAAGCGTACGCAATAGCCAAGCTGGAAATGCACGAAGAAAACCAGCGCATCCAGGCCCTGCATGACCGCCTGCTGGCAGGATTCCAAGGCATGGAAGAGGTGTTCATCAATGGCCACGCCACCCAGCGCGTGCCCCACAACCTGAACATGAGCTTCAACTACGTGGAAGGCGAGTCGCTCATCATGGGCATCAAAGGCTTGGCGGTGTCCAGCGGTTCGGCCTGCACCAGCGCCAGCCTGGAGCCCAGCTACGTGTTGCGCGCCCTGGGCCGCAGCGACGAACTGGCCCACAGCAGCCTGCGCATGACCATCGGCCGTTGGTCCACCGAAGCAGAAATTGATTACGCCATCGCCACCATCAAGGAAAACGTGGCGAAGTTGCGCGAGTTGTCCCCCTTGTGGGAAATGTTCAAAGACGGCGTTGACCTGTCCACCATCCAGTGGGCGGCGCATTGACGGCGTCACATTAAGGAGAAGACACATGGCCTACTCAGACAAAGTGGTTGACCACTACGAAAACCCCCGCAACGTCGGCAGCTTTGACAAAGGCGACGACACCGTGGGCACTGGCATGGTGGGTGCGCCCGCCTGCGGCGACGTGATGAAGCTGCAAATCAAGGTCAACGCCCAAACCGGTGTGATCGAAGATGCGCGCTTCAAAACCTATGGCTGTGGCTCGGCCATTGCTTCCAGTTCGCTGGTCACCGAATGGGTGAAGGGCAAAACGCTCGATGAAGCTGCGGCCCTGAAGAACAGCCAGATTGCCGAAGAACTGGCGTTGCCGCCGGTCAAAATCCACTGCTCCATCCTGGCCGAAGATGCCATCAAGGCGGCGGTGGACGACTACCGCCAAAAACACGCGCACTGACCATGGCCGTCACCCTGACCGACGCGGCCGCAAGGCACGTCACCCGCTACCTGAGCCGACGTGGCAAAGGTGTGGGTGTGCGCCTGGGCGTGAAAACCACCGGGTGTTCGGGCCTGGCCTATAAGCTGGAATATGCCGACGAGCAGGCCCCTGAAGACGTGGTGTACGAAAGCAACGGCGTGAAAGTGCTGGTAGACCCCAAAAGCCTGGCCTACATCGATGGCACACAGCTCGACTTCGTGCGCGAAGGCCTGAACGAAGGTTTTCGCTTCAGCAACCCCAACGAGCGCGACAAATGCGGCTGCGGCGAATCGTTCCGCGTTTGACCAAAGGCGTGCGGCTGTGGCGTTGAATTTGCAGGCATCTGACTTCGAACTGTTTGGTTTGCCCGAGCAATTTGCGCTGGACCCCAAAGCCCTGGACGCGCAGTGGAAAGCCCTGCAGCGTGAAACCCACCCCGACAAATTCGCCGCCCAAGGGGCGGTGGCCCAGCGTCTGGCCATGCAATGGTCGGTGCGCGTGAACGAGGCCTACCAGCGCCTGAAAAACCCCACCCAGCGTGCCGCCTACCTGTGCGAGCGCCGAGGTGCGCCGGTGAACGCCGAGCGCAACACCGCCATGCCCCCCGCATTCCTGGTGCAGCAAATGGAATGGCGCGAAGAGCTGGAAGAGGCCAGTGGAGAAGGCGTGCTGGACGCCTTGCTTGACCGCACCCAGGCAGCCCGTCGTGACACGCTGGCAACTATCGCGTCCCTGCTGGACGGGCAACACGACGCGACCGCAGCTGCCACCCAGGTGCGCGCCCTCATGTTCGTGGAGCGCTTCGCCGCCGAAGTGGAGCAGCGCCTCGACCAACTGGGACAATAACCCCCCTTACCATGGCACTTCTGCAAATTTCCGAACCCGGCCAATCGCCCGATCCGCACCAACGCCGCGTGGCCGTGGGCATAGACCTGGGCACCACCCATTCGCTGGTGGCCGCCGTTCGCAACGGGGTGGCCGAATGCCTGCCCGACGACCACGGTCGCCACCTGTTGCCCAGCGCCGTGCGCTACTTGCCGCCCGACAACGGCGGGGCAGGGCGTGTGATTGGCTTTGACGCGCTGGCCGCGCAGGTGCAAGACCCAGCCAACACGCTGGTGTCCATCAAACGCCTCATGGGCCGCCAGCGTGCCGATGTGGTGCAGGTGGACCAGCTGCCCTACACCGTGCTTGACCGCCCCGGCATGGCCACCGTGCAAACCGTGGCCGGTGAAAAAACACCCGTTGAGGTGAGCGCCGAAATTTTGGCCACGTTGCGCTTCCGCGCCGAAGACACGTTTGACGACGAGCTGTTTGGCGCCGTCATCACCGTGCCAGCCTACTTTGACGATGCCCAGCGCCAAGCCACCAAAGACGCGGCACAGTTGGCGGGCATCAACGTGTTGCGCCTTATCAACGAGCCCACCGCAGCGGCCATTGCCTACGGGCTGGACAACGCCAGCGAAGGCACCTACGCCGTGTACGACCTGGGCGGGGGCACGTTCGACATTTCTATTCTGAAGCTTTCGCAAGGCGTGTTTGAAGTGGTGGCCACCGGTGGCGACTCCGCGCTGGGCGGAGACGACTACGACCGTGCCCTGGTGCACTGGGCCATGGCCCAACAAGGCAAGGCAGATTGGCTGGACACCGCCAGCCCCACCGACCGCGCGGCCTTGCAGCAAACCGCCAAGCGGGTGAAAGAGCGGCTCTCTGCCCTGGTGAATGATTCAGAATCAGTAGCTGAAAATGTAATGCTGTCAAGAGGTGAAGCCTGTTTTGACATTAAAAAACAAGACTTTGCCCAAGCCACCCAGGCGTTGACTGCCCGCACCTTGTCTGCCGTGCGCAAGGCGCTGCGCGACGCCAAGCTGACCCCAGACGATATTCAGGGTGTGGTGCTGGTGGGCGGCTCTACCCGCATGCCCGTGGTGCGTGAGGCTGTGGCCGAATTTTTTGGCCAAGCGCCCCTCACCAACCTGAACCCTGATGAGGTGGTGGCGCTGGGTGCTGCCATTCAGGCCAACCAGCTGGCTGGCAACAACCCCGACGGCGATTTGCTGTTGCTCGACGTCATTCCCCTGTCGCTGGGCATTGAAACCATGGGTGGGCTGGTGGAGCGCATCGTGCCGCGCAACAGCACCATTCCCACCGCGCTGGCCCAAGACTTCACCACCTACAAAGACGGGCAAACCGCGTTGGCCCTGCATGTGGTGCAGGGCGAGCGCGACTTGGTGGCGGATTGCCGCAGCCTGGCCCGTTTCGAGCTGCGAGGCATTCCGCCCATGGCCGCCGGGGCGGCGCGCATCCGCGTCACCTTCACCATCGACGCCGATGGGCTGCTGAGCGTGGCCGCGCGAGAGCAGGGCACGGGCGTTGAGGCGCGCATCGACGTCAAACCGTCTTACGGCCTGAGCGACGAGCAAATTGCCACCATGCTGCAGGAAAGTTTCACCACCGCCCAGGCCGACATGCAGGCCCGCGCCCTGGTCGAAGCCCGTGTGGATGCCGACCGCATGGTGGAAGCCACCCTCAGCGCCCTGAAGGCCGACGGTGACCTGCTGGGCGGCGAAGAACGCGCCGACATGGAAGCCCTGATGGCCACTTTGCGCCACACGGCCGCCACCTCCGCCGACGCTGCCGAGGTGGAGGCCGCCACCCAGGCGTTGGCCAAAGGCACAGAACCGTTCGCCGCCATGCGCATGAACCGGGGCATCACACGTGCCCTGGCGGGCAAACACATTGAAACCCTGTGAGCCCTGCGCCACTTCCCACACAGAATCACGTCCCCCGCCATGCCGACCATTCACATCTTGCCGCACCCCGAGTACTGCCCGCAGGGCACAAGCATCCAGGCACCCGCCGGCACCACCATTTGCGAGGCCTTGCTGGACCACCAAATCCACATCGAACACGCTTGCGACATGAGCTGCGCCTGCACCACCTGCCACGTGGTGGTGCGCCAGGGTTTTGAGTCGTTGAACGAGCTGGACGAAACCGAAGAAGACCTGCTCGACCGTGCCTGGGGGCTGGAGCCCCAGTCCCGCCTGAGCTGTCAGGCCATCCTGGCGCAAAAAGACCTGACGGTGGAAATTCCCCGCTACACCATCAACCACGCCAAAGAGAACCACTGAGCCATGAGCCGTCAAATCGTTCTCGACACCGAAACCACCGGCCTGTCGCCCGAGAACGGCGACCGCATCATTGAAATCGGGTGTGTGGAGTTGCTCAACCGCAAGTTGTCGGGCAACAACCTGCATTTTTACGTCAACCCCGAACGCGACAGCGATGAAGGTGCGCTGCGGGTGCACGGCATCAGCAACGAGTTTCTGCGCGACAAGCCCAAGTTCGCCGCCATCGCCTCCGAGCTGCTCGACTACCTGCGCGGTGCCGAGCTGATCATCCACAACGCACCGTTCGATATCGGTTTTTTGAACAAAGAGCTGGAGCGTCTGCGCCTGGGGCGCATGGCCGACCATGTGTCAGGCGTGATAGACAGCCTGGCCATGGCCAAAGAGCTGTTCCCAGGCAAGCGCAACAGCCTGGACGCCTTGTGTGGCCGTCTGGAGGTGGACAACTCCGGCCGCACCCTGCACGGTGCGTTGCTCGATGCCGAGTTGCTGGCAGACGTCTACATCAACATGACCCGTGGGCAAAACGCCTTCGGGCTGGATGAGCCCACCGAGGTGTCAGACGTGGCGCAAGAAGCCGAGTTGGCCGATATCGACCTCAGCGCTTTCCAATTGCCCGTGGTGGCCGCCAATGCGGCTGAGCTGGACGCCCACGAGCGCGCGCTGGCCGATCTGGACAAAGCCACCAAAGGCCGTACCCTGTGGCGCAAGTGGGAGCTGGTGGCGGCTTGAATGCAAAAAACACCAGGGTTGTTCCAAGGTCGCTGAAATTGTGTATATAATTTGAGGCTTCGGGCGGTTAGCTCAGTGGTAGAGCACTGCCTTCACACGGCAGGGGTCGCAGGTTCGAACCCTGCACCGCCCACCAAACATTTGTGTGATAAATCAAGGACTTAGCGGAAACGCTAGGTCCTTTTTTTATTTTTGTCTCCCCGGCCATGACGAGTGCCATGGCCCCATGGCCATTGGGGAGCGCAATACCATCAAACGCTGAAAGCCTTTTTGATGCTTGAAGCGGCTTCGCTCACCAAGGTCGGGCCTTTGTAGATGAGTCCGGTGTAAATCTGCACCAGATCGGCTCCGGCTCGCATTTTTTCCACCGCGTCCGCGCCGCTCAGAATGCCACCCACCCCGATGATGGGGAAGCCCGCGCCCAGCGCACTGCGCAACTGGCGAATCACCGCGTTGCTCTTTTCAAACACCGGGCGGCCCGACAGCCCGCCGGCCTCTTCGGCGTGGGGCAAGCCTGCCACGGCGGTGCGGTCCAGTGTGGTGTTGGTGGCTATCAGCCCCCACGCCTGGGTGGGCTGGCCATTGGCATTGCAGCCGTAGCGGCGCAACGTGGCGGCCACTGTGGCCACCTGGGCTTCGTCCAGGTCGGGCGCGATTTTCACGAACAGTGGAATGTGCTTGCCGTGTTCGCGTGCCAGGCCTTCGCGGCGCTGCGACAGCGCGTCGAGCAACGCGTCCAGTGCGTCGTCGCTTTGCAGGGCGCGCAGGTTTTTGGTGTTGGGGCTGGAGATGTTGACGGTCACGTAGTCGGCGTGGGGGTACACACCGTCCAGGCAGGCCAGGTAATCGGCCGTGGCGTTTTCAATGGGGGTGGCGGCGTTTTTGCCGATGTTCAGGCCCAGTCGCAAGGGGTTGTGGCTGCCCGCCTGGCGGCATTGGGCGTGCTGCACGTGGGTCAGAAAAGCGGCCAGCCCTTCGTTGTTGAAGCCCAGGCGGTTGATGAGCGCTTCGCGCGCGGGCAGGCGGAACATGCGCGGCTTGGGGTTGCCGGGTTGGCCTTTGGGTGTGACGGTGCCCACCTCTACAAAACCAAAACCCATGGCCCCCAGGCCGTCGATGGCGTGGGCGTTTTTGTCCAGCCCGGCGGCCAGGCCCACGCGGTTGGGGAAGCGCACACCGGCCACGGTCACGGGGTCGTCCACGCGGGGGGCGCTCCAGGCCCATTGCAGCGGGGTGTTCTGCCCTTTGGCCAGAGCGCCCAAGGTGAATTCGTGGGCGGCTTCGGGCTCCATTCCAAACAGAACGGGGCGCGCCAGGGCGTAGGGGATCAGGGGCATTGGATAATCCGGGGGTTTTGTCAGCAATCCCCCATTTTCCCAGATTGACCACCATGACCTCTGCCGCCGCCACACCCCTGACCCAAGACGAACTCAAAACCCTGGTGGGCCAGGCCGCCTTGAAGTACGTGGTGCCCGGCGCCATCGTGGGCGTGGGCACGGGTTCGACGGTGAACAAATTCATCGACGCCCTGGCCAGCATGAAAGACCAGATCAAGGGCGCGGTGTCCAGTTCGGTGGCGTCCACCGTGCGCCTGCAAGCGCTGGGCATTGAGGTGTTTGACAGCAACGACGTGCCCGAGCTGGCCGTGTACATCGACGGTGCCGACGAAATCGACGGCCAGGGTTACATGGTGAAAGGCGGCGGTGCCGCGCTGACGCGCGAAAAAATCGTGGCCGCTCAGTCCAGGCAGTTTGTGTGTATCGTGGACGACAGCAAACTGGTGCAGGCGCTGGGCAAGTTCCCGTTGCCGGTGGAGGTGATTCCCATGGCCGCCCAACGCATTGCCGCCCAGTTTGCCGCCATGGGGGGCACGGCCACCGTGCGTTTGAAGGACGGCCAACCCTTGGTCACCGACAACGGCCAGCACATTCTGGACGTGACCGGCCTGCACATCACCGATCCCCTGGCGTTTGAAAGCCGGGTGAACCAGTGGCCCGGCGTGGTGACCGTGGGCGTGTTTGCCCACCAGAAAGCCCAGGTGTGCCTGATGGCCACCGCCACCGGTGTGAAAACCTTGAATTATTGATTAAATATGCAAATACCGCTTTATGGTATTGGTTTTTAAGCTATTAATTTTGAATTTAAAAACCCCGCACAAGTGAACCTTCTGCGGGGTTTTGGCTTGGGGTGTTTGGCGGCGGGTGTTCAGAATTTGATGCCAGCCGGGTTGTTGGCGTTCACGGTCGGCGGTGGGGGTTTGCGCACCGGTTTGGCGGGAGGCGTTGGGGCGTTCGCGGTGGTGTTGGGGGGGGGTTGAGGCACCTGCGCTGGGGTTTTCAGCGGCACCAGGGCCTGTGCACCGGGCTGCCGGTAACCCGGAGGCAGGACCGAGGTTTTGGGGTAACCGGCTGCGTCCAGGTACTGGCCCCATTCGGTGGCTGAAAAGCCCTTCACCTGCTGACCACCAATCACCAGCAGGGGCAGTGCGTTTTCGGTGCTGATGCGCCCGAAGGCGGCAATGTCTTCGTTGGTTGTGACAGTTTTTTCAGTGTAGGGAATGCCCCGGGCCGCCAACACGCTGCGGCCGCTGTCGCAGGGGCCACAGCTTTGCGCTGAATACAGCGTGACCGGGTACTTGGCCACCAGTTGTTGCAACTCGAACGGCAGGTTGGGCCGGGTGTCGGCCGATCCAGTGCCTGCAGCCCCCACTTGCGTCGTTCTTTGGGCGTCGGGTGGGAGCTGGTCTGAAAACGTCACCTTGCCGTCAGGCCCCACGGTGCGGTACACCCCTTGACTATGGGCGGTGGACAACAGCAAGGCCGTCGCCAGCCAACAGGCTGCTGCCTTGCGCAGCGCGGTGATCTGGCGATGTGGGCGGCTTTGCATGGGGGTTTTCTGCGGCGTTCGGTGACGGGTCAGACTTTGGCCATGCCTTGGTGGCGCAGCAGGGCATCCAACTGGGGTTCACGGCCTCGGAAGGCCTTGAACGACTCCATGGCAGGGCGGCTCCCTCCGGCTTCCAGCACGGCTTCGCGGTAGCGGCGGCCGGTGGCCACGTCGAGTGTGGAGCCGGTGTGTTGTGCCGCTTCTTCAAATGCGGCGTAGGCATCGGCCGACAACACCTCGGCCCACTTGTAGCTGTAGTAACCGGCCGAGTAGCCACCCGAAAAAATGTGGCCAAAGGTGTGGGGTGTGCGGTTGTAGGCCGGGGCTTGCAGCACGGCCACTTCGTCGCGCACCCGTTTGAGCAGGGCCAGGATGTCAGGCTGCCCGTTGACCACCGGGGCCTGGCCCATGTGCAGCAACATGTCAAACAGCGAGAACTCCACCTGGCGCAGCGTCTGCAGGCCGCTTTGGAAGTTTTTGGCTGCCAGCATCTTGTCGTACAGGGCGCGGGGCAGGGGTTCACCGGTGTCCACGTGAGCGGTCATGTGCTTGAGCACGTCCCACTCCCAGCAGAAATTTTCCATGAACTGGCTGGGCAGTTCCACCGCGTCCCACTCCACGCCGCTGATGCCGGACACGTCGCGCTCGTTCACCTGTGTGAGCAGGTGGTGCAGGCCGTGGCCGAACTCGTGGAACAGGGTGATGACGTCGTCGTGTGTGAGCAGCGCGGGTTTGCCGCCCACCCCTTCGGCAAAGTTGCACACCAGGTGCGCCACCGGGGTTTGCAGCGTGGCGGAGTCGGGGCGCAACCAGCGGGCGCGCACGTCGTCCATCCAGGCCCCGCCGCGTTTGCCGGTGCGGGCACCGGGGTCCAGGTAAAACTGGCCCACCAATTGGGCGCCGCGCTCGATGCGGAAGAACTGCACACCGGGGTGCCACACGGGTGCGGTGTCGGGCCGAATGGCCACTTCAAACAGCGTTTCAATGATGCGAAACAGGCCTTGCAGCACCTTGGGCGCGGTGAAGTAGGTTTTCACCTCTTGTTCGCTGAAGGCGTAGCGGGCTTCTTTCAGTTTTTCACCCACGTAACTCCAGTCCCAGGGTTGGGGGTCTGGCAGGTTCAGGTGTTCGGCGGCAAAGGCGCGCAGATCGGCCAGGTCTTGCTCGGCGAAGGGGCGTGCGCGCTGAGCCAGATCGCGCAAGAAATCGACCACTTGCTGGGGCGATTGGGCCATTTTGGGCACCAGCGACACCTCGGCAAAGTGGGCGTAACCCAGCAGGGCGGCTTCTTCCTGTCGCATCGCCAGCAGCGTTTGCATGACGTTGCTGTTGTCGAATTTTTGGAATTCTTCCGCCGCCTGGTCGCTGGCGCGGGTGGTGTGGGCGCGGTACAGGCGCTCGCGCAGCGAGCTGCTGCGGGCGAACTGCATCACCGGCAGGTAGCAGGGCATTTTCAGCGTGAGTTTGTGGCCTTCTTTGCCATCGGCCTCGGCAGCGGCGCGAGCGGCTTGCACCACGTCGGTGGGCACGCCCGCCAGTTCGGCTTCGGCGGCAAAGTACGCAAACGCATCGGTCGCGTCCAGCGAGTTTTCGCTGAATTTCTGGCCCAGTTCGGCTTGGCGTTCCTGCAGTTCGGCGAAACGCTCCTTGGCCTGACCTCGCAGCTCGGCACCGCCCAGCACAAAACCGCGCATGGCGTTGGCGTGGGCCTGGCGCTGCTCGGAGTTGAGCTGCGCCACGTCCATGGCTTTGTATTTGGCGTACAGGCGTTCGTCGGCACCCAGGCGGGTCCAAAACTCGGTCACGCGGGGCAGGGCGGCGTTGTAGGCCGCGCGCAGTTCGGGGCTGTCGGCCACGCTGTTGAGGTGGTTCACTGCCCCCCACGCCCGGCCCAGACGCTCGGTGGCCACGTCCAGTGTGGCGGACAAGGCAGTCCATTGGGCGGGGAAAGCTTCTGCGGCCACGGTTTCCAGCGCGGCGTCGGCTTGCGCCAGCAACTCATCCAGTGCCGGGGCCACGTGGGCGGGGGCGATCGCGTCGAACCGGGGCAACCCGGCCAGGTCGAGCAAGGGGTTGGCGAGGTTCATGGGTCAGTCAGATTGGCTTTTTTTGACGCTTTTCTGGTTGTTTTTGGCGCGTTTGATGGTGCCACCGGGGGTGAGGCGCTGGTTGCCCAGCACCCGCACCATCTTCACCTGGGGGCGTTGGCCGCCGCGGCTGCTGAACTTGAGCACTTTCACGTCGCGGGGGGCGGCGCCACGGTCTTCGTCCAGTGATTTGGTTTTTTCTTCAACGGGACGCCACAGCACCAGCAGCTTGCCGATGTGCTGAATGGGTGCCGCGCTGAGTTCATGGGCCAGTGCCTGAAGCATGGCTTCCCGCGCGGCGCGGTCGTCTGAAAACACGCGCACTTTGATGAGGCCGTGTGCCTTCAGTGCCATGTCGGCCTCACGGGTCACAGCGGGCGTGAGGCCGTCGTTACCGATGAAGACCACAGGGGTCAAATGGTGTGCGTCGGCACGGTGCGCTTTGCGCTGGGCGGGGGTGAGTTGTATCTGGGACATGGGACAATTATCGGCCATCACCCCCGTCTCTGGCGGGTGGGGGCAAACACAGACCAGGCATGAAAACCCAAACCAAAAGCAAAAAAGTCAACAAGGCATGGTTGAACGACCATGTGAATGACACCTACGTCAAGTTGGCCAAGAAGGAGGGTTTCCGTTCCCGGGCGGCCTACAAGCTGAAAGAAATCGATGAAAGCTTTGGCCTGATCAAGCCCGGCGACGTGGTAGTTGACCTGGGCTCGGCGCCCGGGGCCTGGAGCCAATACGTCAGGCGCAGGTTGTCCCCGCAGGGGGCCGCGGCCGGGGAACTCAATGGCAGCATCATCGCCATGGACCTTTTGCCGATGGACGCCATCGAAGGCGTGGTGTTTATTCAGGGTGATTTCCGCGAGCAATCGACACTGGACGCGCTCCAGGCGTCGCTGCAAGCACAGACCGCGTCGCAGGCGGTGGATGTGGTGGTGTCTGACATGGCCCCCAACCTGTCTGGCATTGGCACGGTGGATGCTGCGCGCATTGCCCACTTGATCGAATTGGCGGTGGATTTTTCCATGACCCACCTCAAACCCGATGGCGCGCTGGTGGTCAAGCTGTTTCATGGCGGTGGGTACAGCGAATTGGTGCAATTGTTCAAAACGCATTTCCGCGTGGTCAAAACGGTCAAACCCAAAGCGTCGCGCGACAAATCGTCGGAAACCTTTCTGGTGGGCATGGGTCCGAAGCGTTGACCGGGCTTGCATCAACACTTTCTATGGGTGCGATTGCCACCGCTTAATCAGGGTTTAGACGAATGTCAAGCCCCAAGGGTCTTGAAAGACCTAAAATGCCCCCAACTGCCTTGTCACATACATTTCCCAGGAGCCCGACTTGAACAATCAATGGTTTTCGAAAATCGCCATTTGGATGGTGATTGCCATGGTGCTTTTCACGGTGTTCAAGCAATTTGACGGCCGCGCCTCGGCGGGGGCCGGTTACGTCGGGTATTCCGAGTTCTTGGACGAGGTAAAAGCCCAGCGCATCAAGAGCGCCACCATTGCCGAGGGCCAGGGTGGCACGGAAATCACAGCGGTCACCATCGATGACCGCCGCGTGCGCACCACCGCCACCTACCTGGACCGCGGGCTGGTGGGCGACCTGATCGCCAACGATGTGAAGTTCGACGTGAAGCCGCGTGAAGAGGGTTCGCTGCTCATGACCCTGCTGGTCAGCTGGGGCCCCATGCTGCTGCTGATCGGTGTGTGGGTGTATTTCATGCGCCAGATGCAAGGTGGCGGCAAGGGTGGGGCGTTCAGCTTTGGCAAGAGCAAAGCCCGCATGCTCGATGAGAACAACAACACCGTCACGTTTGCCGACGTGGCCGGCTGTGACGAAGCCAAAGAAGAAGTCAAAGAGGTTGTTGATTTTCTGAAAGACCCCCAGAAATTTCAAAAACTGGGCGGTCGCATTCCCCGTGGGTTGTTGCTGGTGGGCCCTCCCGGCACCGGCAAAACCTTGCTGGCCAAGGGCATTGCTGGTGAAGCCAAGGTGCCATTCTTCAGTATTTCGGGTTCTGACTTTGTGGAAATGTTTGTCGGTGTGGGTGCTGCCCGTGTGCGCGACATGTTTGAAAACGCCAAGAAGAATGCGCCGTGCATCATCTTCATTGATGAAATCGATGCCGTGGGTCGCCAGCGTGGTGCAGGCCTGGGCGGTGGCAACGACGAACGTGAACAAACCCTGAACCAGATGCTGGTCGAGATGGATGGCTTCGAGACCAACCTGGGTGTGATCGTGGTGGCCGCCACCAACCGTCCCGACATTCTCGATGCCGCCTTGCTGCGTCCTGGCCGCTTCGATCGCCAGGTGTATGTGACCCTGCCCGACATTCGCGGCCGCGAACAAATCCTGAACGTGCACATGCGCAAAGTGCCGTTGGGGCAGGATGTGAACCCCAGCGTCATCGCCCGCGGCACACCTGGCATGAGTGGCGCCGATCTGGCCAACCTGTGCAACGAAGCCGCCTTGATGGCTGCGCGCCGCAACGCGCGCACGGTGGAGATGCAGGACTTTGAAAAGGCCAAAGACAAAATCTTCATGGGCCCCGAGCGCAAGAGCATGGTCATGCCCGAAGAAGAGCGCCGCAACACGGCCTACCACGAGTCGGGCCATGCCCTGATTGGCAAGCTGCTGCCCAAGTGCGACCCGGTGCACAAGGTCACCATCATTCCCCGTGGCCGCGCCCTGGGCGTGACCATGAGCCTGCCCGCGCAAGACCGCTACAGCTACGACAAGGACTACATGCTGAACCAGATCAGCATGTTGT
>CAYFFJ010000072.1:6202-13494 GCA_964342395.1 uncultured Hydrogenophaga sp. | reverse complement strand
AGGCCGTGATCCACAAGGAATTCCACCTGTCGTCGGCCGACCCCAACCTGGTGGGCCTGGAAAACGCCATTGTGGTGGGCGCCACCAACTACGACGTGGCCGACCAGCTGGCCGACGTGGGCATGGAGGCCATTCACCCCAAGGCGGCCAAGCCCATGGAGCTGGCCAGCATCCCCATCCGCCTGAAAAACACCTTTGAGCCCGATCACCCCGGCACCCTCATCACCAAAGATTTTGTGGGTGAGCGCGCCCGCGTGGAAATCGTGACGGGCACCGACAAGGTGACCCTGGTGGAAATTCACGACCCCAGCATGGTGGGCACGGTGGGTTTTGATGCAGGGCTGATGTCCATTTTCACCAAGCACAACATCAGCTACATCCTGAAGGCCACCAACGCCAACTCCATTGCCCACCTGGTGTGGGACAACCAGGTCACACCCGAACTGGTGGCCGAGCTGGAAGCGCAGTACCAAGTGGTCACGGTCAAACCCAACGCCATCGTGTGCGCCATCGGCTCCAACATCAGCATCCCTGGCGTGTTGGCCAAGGCGGCGCAAGCGCTGGCCAATGCGGGTGTGAACGTGAACTGCGTGTCGCAAACCCTGCGCCAGGTGAACATGCAGTTTGTGATCGAGCGCGAAGACTACAAAACCGCCATCAAAGCGCTGAACATGGCGCTGTGCGTGAACTCCGGCGCACCGGTGCCCAGCGCCTGACCCACCCTGCCCCCATAAAAAAGCCTGCGACCGCAGGATTTTTTATGCGTTTTTAGCCCTCTAACGCTTTCCTCTATTGGCTTTTCAGCTATCAATAGAGAGTTCAGTATTGCGTATCAGGCAAATCCACCAACAGGCCATCCAGCGCTTCGGTCAGCGTGATCTGGCAGGCCAGGCGGCTGTTGGGTTGGCGGGTGGCAGCGGCAAAGTCCAGCATGTTGTCTTCATCGGGACCCATGGCGGGCAGCTTGCCCAGCCAGGGCTCGCGCACCATCACATGACAGGTGGCGCAGGTCAGGCTGCCGCCGCAGTCGGCGGCCACGCCGTCCACATGGCCCGACTGGGCGGCGTGCATCAGGCTTCTGCCGGGCTTGACGCTGACCTGGGCCGATCCAGGGTCTGCGGGGTTTTGGCGGGCAACAAAGTGAACGGTGATCATGTCGGTAAACGAGTTTAAAGGGGTCAATAACGGCTGAAATACTCGCGGCGCTCAAAGTCCAGCTTGTCATCAGCCTGGGCGTGGCGCTGGCATTCTGACTGCTTGATGCGCGTGAAGTGGCGCACCCAGTCTTCGCCCAGCCCGGCGTTGAGGGTTTGGTCTGCTGCCAGAGCCTCTAGCGCCAGGAGCAAGCTGTGGGGCAGCGCCTGGCTGGAGTCGCCTGCTGCGGCGTAGGGCGAATCGGTGGCAAGCGGCGGCACCAACCCACGGGCCAAACCATCCAGCCCAGCGCACACCTGCGCGGCCATGTACAGGTAGGGGTTGGCAGCAGGTTCGCCCAGGCGGTTTTCAATGCGGGTGGCGGGATCGCCCGCGCCGCCCACCACGCGCAACATCGCGCCCCGGTTGTCAGCGCCCCACACCGCCGCATGGGGTGCCAGTGCGTTGGGCTGAAAACGGCCAAAGCCGTTCACGGTGGGTGCACACAGCGCCGTCATGCCCTGGGCGTGGGCCAGCAGCCCTGCCAGCCAGGCACAGCCGTTGTCTGACAAAGTGTGTTCGGCGTCCAGTGGCGTGGTGCCGGGTGCCGGTGCCGAGCGCACAAAGGCATTGGCCCCGGTGGCCAGGCTCACCACCGACTGGTGCAAATGCCAGCCGCTGGACATGATGTGCGCAAACGGCGGCCTGCACATGAAGGTGGCGTGGTAGCCCGCACGGCGCAGCGCCTGGCGCACGCCGTTGCGAAAGCTCACCATGTTGTCGGCGGCGGTGAGCGCATCGGTAGCGGCAAACACGGCCTCCACCTGGCTGGGGCCCAGTTCAATTTCCAGCGACGTGAGGGGCAAGCCCAGCGTCTGCGCCGTGTGCTGCACGATGCGCAGCGGTTCGTCGGCCATGTCGGCCCAGCCCTCGGACAGCATGTTGAAGCCGGGGTGAATCAGACTGACCGCCGGGGGCAGCCCCGGCCACTGGGCCAGGTCGGGGTCGAGGTACGAGCCGTGCTGCGTGTCTTTGATGCGGTAGATGTGGAACTCCACCTCCAGCCCGCACACCAGGCCCAGGCCCCGCTCGGCCAGACGGGCCAGCGCGGTTTGCAGCACGCGCCGCGTGTCCAGCGCCACGGGGGTGCCGTCTTGAAACCACGCCTGGCAACGCAGCCAGCCCGTGCCAGTGGCCCAAGGCAACACCTGAAAGCTGGTGGGGTCGGGCAGCAGCATGAGGTTGCTGGCCCCGGCAAAACCGGCGGGCAAGTCCGCCGTGCCGCCGGGCTCGAACACCTTGTAGGCCGTGCGGTCGCCGGTGTCTTTCAGCAGCAGGGTGCCCACCATGCCCACACCGTCGTTCAGTGCTTTGATGGCTGCAGCGGCGGTGAGGGTCTTGCCCCGCAGCACACCATGGGTGTCGCACCAGGCCACACGCACCAGCTCCACACCGCTTTTTTCAATGCTTTTGATGGCCTGTCGCACATCTGTATTGCGTTGTTCACTATCAACACCGCAGCGGTGTGCAAAGTGAGGCACCGCGTCACCGGGCGCACTCACTGGCCAACCCCGTTGGTTGTGGTCACCCGTGCGGGCGCTGCCACCTCACGGGCCGCGGGCCAAGGCGCCGCCGCACGTTTGGCCGCCACCGCTGTGCGCCACCATTCGGCCCACTGCGCCGCGGGGGCAATGCCGTCCACCGTGTCGGGGCCGAAGCGCTGGGCAGCCAGCGCGGGGTCGGCCAAACAAGGGGCCTGCCCACCGGCCTGCACGGTCTCAATGGCTTTGATCAGGTTACGCCGGTTGGCCATGATCACTTTGTCCGACGTGCCCAGGTGTTCCCTCGTGCGGTTTTGGATGGCACCCATACTTTCGCAGGCCCACTGGTCGTGCACGTTGATGTCGCTTTCGCCCATCCCCAAATAGGTGCGGTTACGCTGCTCGTCGGCGCTGAAGCCCCAGTGGTTGTGGCGGCCGCTTTTGGGGATGTAGTCGGGCAACGTCACGGCGTCCAGCCGCTGGTTGCGCATGGTGGTTTTGTCCACCGGCTCGGCAAAGCTGGTGAAAAAGGCATACCAGTAATTTCGGGTGTCATCCACCGGCACATGCATCTGCGTGATGGTCATGGTTTCCGACAGCGGAATGACAAAGGTCTGCGGAAACACGGCATTGGTCACCCGCACGTGGGTAATGGCCTCGTTGATGTGGCGCAGCGCCGTCAGCCGCAGGCCGTAAGGCATGGCCTCGAACGAAATGTCGGGCTGGTCGAATTCACGCATCACCTTGGTCATGGGCAGGCGCTGGCCGTCCAACTCGCCCAAGCTGGCCCCGCGAAACTGGCGGCCGTAACTTTCGTCCAACGTTTCGTCGTTAAAAAACCGGTGCAAAAACGAGGCGTGCGCCGGGTCAATCCCCACCTCAAATGCCTGCAGCCAGTTGCAGTGCCACAACCCTTTGAAGGCAAAGCTGTGCGTGGCGGGCGCTGTGAAGCAGTCCAGCGCGGGGAACGGCGGCGGCTCAGCCCCCTCTGTACCCAGCCAGGCAAACAGCACCCCGGCCTTTTCCACCAGCGGGTAGCTGCGCTGTTTGATGCGGGTGCACAGCGTGCTGCCCGTGGGCTCGGCGGGCGTTTGGGTGCATTGGCCGGTGATGTCGAACTTCCAGCCATGAAACGGGCAGCGCAGGCCGTCGCCCTCGTTGCGGCCATAGGCGAGGTCGGCACCACGGTGGGGACAGTCGCGGTCCAGCAGGCCAAAGGCGCCGTCTGCATTGCGGAACAGCACCAGGTCTTGTCCCAACAGGCGCACCGCCTTAACCGGGCGTATGGCCATGCGCGGGTCCAGCGCGGGGTCAAACTCATCCATCAGGGCCACCGGCTGCCAGTATTGGCGCAGCAATTGCCCACCTGGCGTGCCCGGCCCCACACGGGTGATGAGTTCGTTGTACTCTGTCTTCATGGTTGTATCCTGAAAAATAAAAACGGTATACCGTTATTTTTGTTCAGTGTACAGTTGCCGCCATGAGCCTGCAAGAAACCGTTTTAATCCAGCTGCGCGACCTGATTTTGCGTGGCGATTTCGAGCCCGGCCAGCGCTTGGCCGAGCAGCAACTGGCCGAGCGGCTGGGCGCATCGCGCACCCCCGTGCGGGCCGCATTGGTCACGCTGGAGCAAGAAGGCCTGGTGCAGGTGAACGACACCGGCGGATACGTGGCGCGGCCCTTCACCGCACAGGAGGTGCGCGACGCCATTGCCGTGCGCGGCCAATTGGAAGGCATGGCCGCACGCCTGGTGGCCGAGCACGGCGTGTCACGCCAGCTGCAAGGCGATTTGCAAGCCTGCCTGGACGAAGGTGACCGCCTGTTGGCGGCTAACCCGCTCACGCTGGAGAGCTACGCCGCCTACGCCAGCATGAACGACCGTTTCCATGAATTGGTGTTGGTGGCCAGCGGCAACCGCGCGCTGCAACGCGCCGTGGCGCTGAACAACCGCCTGCCATTTGCCCCCGCGTCGGCAATGTTGCCCATGCAGGGCTCGGTGGCACTGGACCGCGACTGGATGCTCTACGCCCACCGCCAGCACCACATGCTGGTGCAAGCCATGAAACGCGGCGAAGGCACCCGCGCCCAGGCCTTGGCCACCGAACACACAGAAGTGGCCCAGGAAAACATGCGCCTTGCGTTGGAGCGACGGGCCGAATCGGAGCAGGTAATGCCCGGCATGCGCTTGGTGGTCGGTTAGAATGCGCGGCTTCGGAAGTGTGGCAGAGTGGTCGATTGCACCGGTCTTGAAAACCGGCGGTGGGAAACCATCCGTGAGTTCGAATCTCACCGCTTCCGCCAAAACAAAAACCCCCCAGGTGATTGCATCGCTTGGGGGGGTTTTCATTTTCAGCCCCTCTTCCAGGCCTTCAGTCTTTGTTGCCAATCGCCCAGCGGCTGGGTGGGGTCGGCAGCGGCCTGGCGGTTTGAAGCCTCTATCAGTTGTGCCCACAGCGCCTCTTGCCCGGGGTCGTCCTGGCTGGGGAACACGGGCTGCACCTTGACAATGAAGTCGCCCCGGGGGCCGTTGTGGGTGGCCGGGAAGCCCTTGCGCCCCAAGCGGTACACCAGGGCATCGCGGTTCAGGCGCATCTGCTGCAAACCATCGGGCGTGGGCACTTCCACCCAGCGCCCGGTCATCCAGGCGTAGCCGTTCACCGGCATGTCGCAGCGCAGCACGCCCTGCTCGTCCAGGGTGAAAAGGGGGTGTGGCACCACCTCTACCCGCAGTTCCAGCCCGGTGTCCACCCCGCCCTGGCGGGACGGGGGAACGGCCAACACGTCGCCGTGGCGCATGCCGGATGGCAAACGCACGCGGCGGTGGTAGGGCACTTGCACCTCGCCGGTGCTGTGACAGGCGTCGCAGGCCGCGCGCAGGCGGCCGTCGCCGCCGCAGTCGGCGCAGCCTTCTTCGTTCCACAACCAGCCAAACAGCGTGGGTTTGCGGATGGCACCGCTGCCCCGGCAGGTGCCACAGGCCTGGGCCAACACGCGCTGGCCGGTGCCGACGCAGGTGGTGCAGCTGCGGGTGAGGTGGCCGCGCAAGCTGCGGGTGCAGCCCAACAAAGCGTCTTCCAGGCCCAGGCGCACGGCGTGCACCTGGGGCGGGTGGGCGCTGTCGGGTTCAGTTTCGGGCTCGGCTTCTGGTTCGGGCGCTGGGGAGGGCTCGGCGGTGGGTGAAGCGTCTGTTTCTGCTTCTGTTTCTGCTTCTTCGCCACCACCGTCGCGCAGTTGGCGGATGTGCTGGTAGGCCTTGTTGATGGCCTGCATGCGCTGCAACGCGTCGGTGGCGGTGTTGCGGTCGGGGTGCCAGGCGGCCACCAGCCGCCGCCAGGCGGTTTTCAACTGGGCGTCGGTGGCGGTGGGGTCCAGGCCCAACTCGTGGTAGGCCTCCTGGGTGTCCATGGGGGGGTGTCCTGCGGTGGAGTTTTCAAAAAACCAGTGTACCGGGCGGTGCTTCAGCGCAGGGCTTTCACGTCCAGCTCGCTGACGGGCGCCGCTCGGTGGCCCCACTGGGTGCGCAAGTGGGTCAACACCGCTGCCAGCTCGGTGTCAGTCAGCGCCAGCACATAAGGGGGCATGCCAAACGGACGGGGCTGGCTGGGGCTGCTGACCGAAAAGCCACCGTGCAGCACCATTTGCACCAGGTTGGCCGTGGGGCCCAGGGTGACGGCCCGGTTGTCCACCAGCGGTGGGTAGGCAAACCGGCCGTTGGGCAGGCGCGTGCCCTCGCCCTGTTCGCCGTGGCACTGGGCGCAGTGCTGGCCGTACACCTTGGCCCCCAGCTCGGCCTGCCGGGCGGTGGGCGCAGCCACGGCACGTGCGGCCCCGGCGGCGGTGCGCGGCAGTTGCTGCAGGTAGGTGGCCATGGCGTGAAGGTCGGCCTCGCTCCAGTGCTGGGTGCTGTGTTGCACCACGGCGGCCATGGGGCCGGTGGCAAACGCGCCGCCCGCCTGGCCGGTGCGGAACAGTTCAACGACTTGCGCCAGCGGCCAGTCTTGCAGCCCGCCCTCGGCGGGGTCGGTCAGCGAGGGGGCGTACCAGCCCTGCCCTGGCACCAGCCCACCGCCCAGCGCGGCCATGGCGGGGCTGGCCCCCAGGGCGTTGCGCTCGGCGTGGCAGGCCCCGCAGTGGCCCAGGCCCTGCACCAGGTAGGCGCCGCGCGCCCACTCGGCTTGGGCTGGCGCAGGGGTCGGTTGGGCCTCGGCGGGCGAGAAATACAAGGCCCGCCAGACCTTGAGTGCGGCCTGGGTGTTGTAGGGCCACGCCAGCTGGTGGGGCGGTGCGGGGGTGTCCACCGGCGGCAGGCTTTGCAGGTAGGCAAACAGGGCATCGCTGTCGGCGCGGGTGACGTGGCTGGTGTTGGCAAACGGGAACGCGGGTGTGAGCCAACGCCCGCTGCGCGACTGGCCGTGGTGCAGGGCGCGCCAGAAGTCGCCCGCGCCCCAGCGGCCCAGCCCCTGGGCGCTGGGGGTGAGGTTGGAGGTGAACACCGTGCCAAACGGCGTGGCCAGCGCCCGGCCCCCCGCATACGGCGTGGCCCCCTGGGGCGTGTGGCAGTGCTGGCAGTTGCCCAGCGTGGCCAGGTAGCGGCCGCGCTCGATGGTGGCGGGGTCA
>CAYFFJ010000072.1:0-6192 GCA_964342395.1 uncultured Hydrogenophaga sp. | reverse complement strand
CCCCACTGCCAGCGCAAGCGCAATGCTCGACACCATCAGCAGCAGGGTCGCCGGCAGATGGATCCAGATCGCCTGGATGACCGGCATGTTCTGGCGGTAGGAGAAGCCGAAGTCGAAGCGCAGCAGCGCCCAGATGTATTTCAGCAGCTGCAGCCATACCGGGTCTTCCAACCCGTAGGTCTTGCGCAGCAGGTCGATGGTGGCGGGGTCGCTGGCCACGGCGGAGGCTGGCACAGCCACCGGCTGCGAGGGCCACCACAGCCACAGCGACACGCCCGCCAGCACCCCACCCAAGCCCGTGGCCACCCCACGCCAGCGGCCCCAAAGACGGCTGCGGCTCATGGCTGGCCCCCTGCCTGAGCGGTTTTGGCAGGCCCACCGGGGTGGCCGCAATCCAGGGGCAGCGGCTGGCGGCTGGCAGGGGCGGGCTGTGTGCGGGCGGGCAAGGGTTGCGACGCCAGCCAGCCGCTGACGGCGGACACATCGGCCTGGTTCAGGCGCTGGGCGATGTCGGCCATGCAATCGGGGGCGTGGGCGCGGCGCAAGCCGTTGCGCCACGCGCCCAGCTGGGCGTTCAGGTAGTCGCGCGGCAACCCCAGCAGGCCGGGGGTGGCGGGCAACACACCGGTCAGCGCCGCGCCGTGGCACTGGGTGCAGGCGGGCAACTGGCGCGCCGGGTCGCCGTGCTGGGCGAGTTGCTGGCCGCGCTTCAAGGCGTCGGCCGACACGGGCACCGGCACGGGCGCGGCGTAGGGCACGCTGAGCGTGGCAAAGTGCTGGGCCATGTCGCGCAGGTAGTCGTTGCCCAGGGGCTCCAGCAAGTGGGCCATGGGGGCGTAGGTGCGCCGCCCGTCGCGGAAATGCAGCAATTGGGCGTACAGGTAGTCGGCGGGTTTGCCTGCAATGCGGGGGTAATACCCGTCAGGCCCCGCCCTGCCCTGCGCGCCGTGGCAGGTGGTGCAGGCCTGGGTGCGCTGGGCCATGTCGTCTTTGAACACGGCGGGGGCGGCGTGCACGCCAGCCACCCAGAAAAACACCGACAACGCCCCCCACACAGCGGCGGCAACAGCGCGCAAGCAAGGGGTCACGGGGCGCAAAAGGTGGTGGAAAAGGCATAACAAATACATAGCTACAAACACATACCCATCAAGCGATTGAAGGCAAAAAAGCTTTAAATTCACCCACAAACCCACCCCAGGCGTCCAGCAAAGGGGCCACGTTGGCGGCATGGCCTTCCAGCTGGGCCAGCGCGGCGCAGGTGGCCTCCAGCGTGGAGAGCTGGCCGGGCTTGTGCGCCTTGCGGATGGTGTAGGCCGAAGGGGTTGCCCGGTTCAGCGACAACCGGGGCAACGCCCGCAGCCAGGGGTTGAGGTGCAGCATCTTGCGGCTTTTGCGCCAGGTGGCGTCCAGCACCACCAGCCTCAGGTGTTCACAGGCAGGCCACACCACCGGGGCGCTGGCGGGCGGTGGTGCCACGCCCGGCGGGTCGGGCGGGTACAGCAACACGGTGAAGCAGGGGCTGGGCAACGCGGCGGGGTCAAACACCTCGCCCACCACCAGCTGGCTGCGGGCCAGGCTGAGGTGCAACAGGCGGGCGGTGTTTTTGGCGTGGTGGGCCTCCAGCGGGTGCTGCAGGATCAGCACCTCGGTGGCGTGTGCCACGGGCCGCACCCAGGGGCACAGGCAGGTGGTGCGTGGCCGGGCACACACCGCACAGGTGGCACGGCGGGGCCGATCGGGGGTGGGCTCAGTGCTCACGCGCCAGGGCCATGATCCCGGCAAAACCCACAAACACCCCACCGGTGAGTCGGTTGAAGGCGCGCATCACGGTGGCGCGTTGCAGGTACACCGACAAGCGCTGGCCGCTGACGGCGTACACAAAATACCAGGCCACCTCGATGAAGGTGAACGTGGCCAGCAGGATGGCGAATTGGGGCAGCTGCGCCTGGGCAGGGTTCAGAAACTGCGGAAAAAACGCCGCTGCAAACAAAATGGCCTTGGGGTTGCTGGCCGCCACCAGAAAGCCCTGGCGGTAAATGGTGGCGTTGGGCGCGGCCGGCGCGGCGCTGGGCGTGGCCACACCTGCCGGGTCGGTGGCTGCGGTGTCGCCGTGCACCGGGGCACGCCAGCACTTCACACCCAGGTAGGCCAGGTAGGCGGCACCGGCCAGGCGCAGGGCATCGAACACGGCGGGAAAGCTTTGCAGCAAGGCACCCAGCCCGGCAGCGGACAGGCTCATCATGATGAGCAATGCCGTCATGCAACCGGCCATGGCCACCACGGCGGCGCGCACGCCCTGGCGGGCGCTGACGGTCATGACGTAGAGCATGTTGGGCCCGGGCGTGGCGGACACCACAAACGTCATCACGATAAAGAGCCACCAGGTGCTGAGGGTCATGGCCAGGGCCTTGCGAAATGTTGAGGGGGCTTGAGGCTACCAGAGCCCTGACCTGTCCACGGGTCAGGTCGGCGGAAACAACGGGCAGCGACAGGCTTTGCACCTGGTCGCGCCCGCCCAGGGTGAGCCAGCCATCGCGCAGGCCAAAGCCCACGCCTTCGGCCACGGCAAAAGCCAGGTCACTGCCCCAGGGTTCAGTGCGCGCCGCGAAAACGGGCCTGCGACTGGCGGCGAAAGTCAGAGGGCGTCATGCCCTTGATTTCCAGAAAACGGCGGTTGAAATTGGCCACGTTGTTGAAGCCCACCTCGTAGCAGATGTGGTTGACCTGCTGGTCGGTGTCCATCAACAGCTGGCAGGCCCGGCTGATGCGCACGCGGTTCAGAAAATCGGTGAAGGTATTGCCCGTGGCCTTGCGGAAAAAGCGGCTGAACTTGCTTTCACCCATGCCCAGTTCGGCGGCCAGTGCGGCGGCCGAGTGGTCGTCGGCCAGTTGGTCGGTGATGCGGTTGACCACCGCGTTGATCTGGTCGAGCGAGGCATCGTCATCGCTGCTTTGCAACTGCACGGCCGACAGCAGCCTGTAGTCGGTGCTGGCGGCCAGGTCTCTCATGAAGTCGCAAAACGCGGTGAAGCGCTTCAGGCCACGCGCGCCTTTCACCTTGTGCCAGTGCGCCTCGGCCACGTCTGACAGGCCAAAAAACTCGATGCCGTGTTTGGCCCGCTCCAGCAGGGGCAGCACCTCGGCCAGTTCGGGAATGGTTTCGCTGGCCCCGACCAGCGGCGCGTGTGAAAACTGAATGACCAGGTCGCGCTGGGGCACGCCGCCCTCGGGCAAGTCCATGCTCACCCAGTTGTGCGGCAGGCGCGGGCCTATGAGCACCAGCTGCCCAGGTTGAAAGGGGCCAATCCAGTCGCCCACAAACACCTTGCCGCTGGTGGCGGTGATGAGGTGCAGCTCGTACTCGTCGTGGTAATGCCAGCGCGCCAGCGGCGTGGGAAAACCATGGGCCAGGCAACGCACAAAGCCCACATCGACGGATGACTCGTAGCCCAGATCGGGGGAGCGCGCGTGCTCCTGCTCCAGTTCGGGTTTGAGCTGGCGGGGTGTGGTGTGGGGCCGGGCGGACATGGTCAGGGCGCGTGTTCGATGGCAAATTTTTGCACGCGGCCATAGGCGCCGCGCAGGGCATGGACCAGCCGGGGATCGCTGGCCAGTTCGCCCCACAGCGTGGCATCGGCGGCGTAGGCGGCCACGGGGTCGGCGGCATCGCAAATGGCGTGGGCCACGGCGGGGTCCATGGCCTGGTCCTGGTAGGTGTAGGGAATGTGCCCCGCGTGCCAGCGCTGCAAATAGGCCAGAAACAGGGCGGGCAACATGGCCACGCTGTCGATGGTGCCGCCCTGGGCCAGCTTGTCGCGGATGGTGGGCGCGATCATGCCGGGGATTTTGGAAAACGCGTCCATGGCCACGCGCTGGTTGGTGTCGGCGATGGCCGGGTTGCCAAAGCGGTCCAGCACCACGTCGCGGTAGGCGGCCAAATCAATGGGGCACGGCTTTTGCGGTGAATGAAGCACGGGAATGGCATCGTCGGTGACGTAGTCATGGGCCATTTGCCGGATGGCGGGGTGGTGCGTGCCCTCGTGGATGTACAGATACCCCAGCAAGGTGCCCGCCCAGGCAATGCAGCTGTGTGTGGCGTTGAGCAGGCGGATTTTGGCCTCTTCGTAGGGCTGCACCGATGCCACCATTTCCACGCCCACGCGCTCCCACTCGGGGCGGCCGGCAATGAAGTTGTCTTCAATCACCCACTGGATGAAGCTTTCGCCCATCAGGGCGGCAGGGTCGTCCACCCCGGTGGCGGCTTTCACGCGGGCCACCACGTCGGGCGTGGGGCGGGGGGTGATGCGGTCCACCATGGCATTGGGGCTGGTGGTGTGGGCCTGCACCCAGGCCAGCAGGTCGGTGTCGCCCAGGGCTTCGATGAATTGCAGCAAACCGCCGCGCGAGCGGTCGCCGTTGTGGCGCAGGTTGTCGCAGTTCATCAGCGTGACGGGGCCGCTGTGGGCCCGCATGCGGGCGCGCAAAAGGGTGACCAGGCCACCGTAAAGGGTGTGGCCTGCGCCACCGGCCTTCACCGCCGCCAGGTCGGCCCGCAGGTCAGGGAACGTGGCCCAGTCCAGGTGGTTTTGCGCGTCCAGGTAGTACCCGGCCTCGGTCACGGTGAAGGAAATGATGCGGGTGGCCGGGTCTGCCCCCACGGCCACCAACGGGGCCAAATCGTCCTGATAAGCAATGACTTTCTGGATGGAGGTGATGCGGGTGTAGGCCCGCTCGCCCTGGGGCGTGACGGTTTCCAGTGTGTAGGCACCGCCCTGTGCCTGCAAGGCGGCAATGGTCTCGGGCATGTCGGGGCGCAGGTTGCCACCGGCCAGGGTCCACCGGGTGTCGCCCTGTTCGCGCAACCCATGCACATAGACCGCCTGGTGGGCGCGGTGGAAAGAGCCCAGGCCCAGGTGAAGCAGGGTGTTCATGCGGGGTGTCCTTTCAGGGCTCAGAGGTCGAAATTCGTGGGCATCATCACCACGTCGCGGATGGTCATGCCGCGTGGGCGGGTGAGCATGAAAAGAACCACGTTGGCCACCTCCGCCGCCTCCAGCAGGCTGCCACTGGCCTTGGCTTCGGCCAGCTTTTCCGCAGGCCAATCGGCCAACAACGAGGTGATGACCGGGCCGGGCGAAATGGCGCCCACGCGGATGCCGTGTTTGAACACCTGGCGGCGCACGGTTTGCACAAAACAGTTCACCGCCCATTTGGACGAGGCGTACACCGGCTCCCACGGCGTGGGAAAGTGTGCGGCCAGCGAGCTGGTGACGATGATGTCGCCCTGCCCCCGCTCGATCATGTGGGGCAACACGTTGTGCACGTTTTTCATGACCACGTTGACGTTCAGGTTCAGCATGCGGTCCATGGCGTCGGGGTCGGCATCCACCAGGTCGCCGCCCACGTACAGGCCTGCGTTGGCGTGAAAAATGTCCAGCCGCCCGGCCAGTGCCAGGGTGCGAACCAGCAGCGAGCTGCATTGCCGGGGGTCGAGCAAATCCAGCACCAGGGGCAGGGCCGCAGGGCCCAGGGCTTCGGCGGCACGCGCCAGGGCGCGTTCGTCGCGGTCCACCAGGACCACTTGCGCCCCCGCTTCAATCATGGCCTGGGCGCTGGCAAAACCAATGCCGGACGCGGCACCGGTGACGGCGGCCACCTGGCCGTGCAATGCGGTTTGAGATGTCATGGGGTGGGTAGAGGGGTTGGGCAACAAGGCTGACAGGTCAGGCGTGTGTGGGGGTGACCACACGGCCAGCGGGGTCGAACCAGTGGGCGTGTGAGGTGTCAATGTCCAGGCTCACCGACTGGCCCGCTTGCAGGCCGGTGCGTTCGTTCTGGCGGGCCACAAATTGCGCGCCCGAAGGGGTGCTGACGTAAATGAGCGTTTCGGCCCCCAGCGCTTCCACCAGGTCCACCGTGCCCGTCAGCGGCGTGGCATCTGAGGCACGCACCGCCACGTTTTCCGGGCGCAGGCCAATGGCACCGCCCACCGCCGCCGCCGGGGCCTGCTGCTGCACCACCGCAGACACCTGTTGCAGCGGCAACACGTTCATTTGCGGGGTGCCAATGAACTGGGCCACAAACTGGTTGGCGGGTTTGTCGTACAGCTCCAGCGGTGTGCCCACTTGCTCGATCACGCCGTCGCGCAGCACCACCACGCGGTCGGCCAGGGTCATGGCTTCCACCTGGTCG
>CAYFFJ010000071.1:0-13790 GCA_964342395.1 uncultured Hydrogenophaga sp. | reverse complement strand
AGCAGCTCATTCGTAATGAGAAGGTCGGGTGTTCGATTCATCTCTCCGGCACCAATACAGACAAGAAAAGCCCACTATTCAAAAGATAGTGGGCTTTTTCTTTTTCATCAGATGTAAGGGCGGATGTAAGACGATTTCCTGAGCCGATAAGCTGGGTGCATCGTCATTCAGGGCCGAATGCGCTTGGTCGGCCAGCCGCATATGCCTTCAAGGGCTTCTGTGGTGTTTCGGGTCAACCACTTGGCAACCGTTTCGCCTTCGGTTGGGGTGGGTGTTGCCATGCCGTGCGCTGCGCACCATCTGTGCATGTCGGTGGCGCTGGCTTGGCCGGTGGTGGGTGCCTGTGCCTCCAGGGTCTTCAGGCGTTGGCATGTGCTTTTTCCAAGGCCGCAATGCGGCTTTGCAGTTCGTCAATCTCGGCCACGCGGGCCAGTGTCCCAATGGCTCCCAACAGTTGGGCACCATGTCCCGGCGCAAGCTGATCAGCGGCCACAGCGGCCAGGGCCTCACGCATTGAGGCCACAGCACCACGGCCCGGTGGTCGCCCTCGCGGGTTCATGCATGCGCGGTCTCCGCTACCTCTTTGCGTTCCTGCCTGCCTGCACGTTTGCGTGGCTGCCTGGGTTTAGCCACCTTCACTGTTGGCAACATGCCTGCCGTTGCGGCCATGTCAAACAGAGTGTCCAGGGAGAACAGGTTGAACTTTCCCCGCATCAGGTCAGAGATGCGCGGCTGTGTCACACCAAACAGCTCAGCCGCTTGCGCCTGGGTCATTCCCTGTTCACGAATGACTTCTGCCAGGTTCATCATGAGGGCCGAACGCGCACGCATGCTAGCCGCCTCCTGGGGCGTGTCTGCAATGGCATCCCACACGCTGGTGAATCGTTGCTTGTCGGTCATGGTGTGATTTCTTTCAACAGGTCTTTGAGTCGCTTTTGGGCCAGCTCAATGTCTCGCTTGGCCGTTTGTTGCGTTTTCTTCTGGAAACAGTGAAGGACATACACCGCATCGGTGAACTTGGCCACATACACCACACGAAAGGTGCCCGCCTCATCCCACACGCGAAGCTCAATCACGCCCGTGCCAATGCTGGGGATGGCCTTGGCATCTTCGATGCGCCCCAGGAATGGGCGCAGTGCATCGGCGCTCTGCAGGGCTTTGGCGTGGCTGTTTCGGGTGTCGGCAATGCGGCCCGTTTTGCAGGCGCTGGCGAACACATACGGTCCCACCCAAGTGGGCGTTTTTGCGCAAGGCAGCGGTTGGCCCCCGCTGTGAAACATCGACCAGGCCGCATCCAGGCATTGCACAACGGCGCTCGCAGACGCAAACTTGCAACCGCCATTTCAATCCGGTGGCTGGAGGGTTTTGCCATGAAAATTTTGCTTCCCATCGATGGGTCCGCCTTGTCGTTGAACGAGGTTCATTGCGCCTTGCAGCTGCTGAGGGAGGGATTGAAGGGTGAGCTGCTGCTGGTGAATGTGCAGGCCCCCGCCAACCTGTATGAAATCTTCAGCCAACCTGATCCCACCCTGCGCGAACAGGTGAACCAGGCCGCAGGGCTTCAAGCGCTTGAAGCGGCGTTGGCGCTGGTACAGGGCGCGGGCGTGCCCTGCGAATGGGTGGTGGCCACCGGGTCTGCCACCACCGTGTTGCTTGAGCTGATAGAGCAGCACCAATGCGACCTTGTGGTGATGGGCACGCATGGCGCTGGCCCGTTGCGCAGCACGTGGGAAGGCTCAGTCGCTCAAGACATGTTGCACCTGGCCACGGTCCCTGTGCTGCTGGTCAAGCCCGATGCACCGGACACCGAGGATTTGCCCGACAGCGACAGTGACTTGGCCGCCTGAGCGTCAGGCATTGGCCGCGCGCAACGCCTGGCGGGGGTTCACTGGCCGCTGCGTGCAAGGGCTCTGAGCGCTTGCTGCGCTGGCCGGGCCATGCAGGCATCCAGCCAGTGGCTCACCGCGGGAAACTGCGCCATCAATGGTCGGGCGGGTTTGCACCAACCCACCACCGAGGCCACACACACGTCGGCCACGGTGAAGCGATCGGCAGCCAGGTGGGCGTGGCCTTTGGCGCGTTGCGCCGCCACATGGTGCTCCAGCACGGCCAAGGGGCCCGTCAACCGCTTTTCGGCGGCAGCGGCCAACTCAGGCTTGCGCTGATCGGGGGGCATGGCCAGCAGGTGCATCAGCACGGTCAATGCGTCTTTTTCCAGCTCGGTGACCGACCAAAACGCCCAGCGCAGGGCCTCGGCCTCCTCTGCGGGAGTGGCGGGGGCGATGGATTGCCCGTCTGCCTTGCCGTGCACACGGGCCAGGTACAGGGCGCAAGCCATGCTTTCCCACACCACCACGTCGCCTTCGGGCCGGGCATCGACCAGCACGGGGATGTGGCCGTTGGGGTTGAGCGCCAACATCGCGGGCGTGCGCGCCCCGCCCCCCAAGTAGGCGGTGTGCACGTGCTCAAACGCCAGGCCCAGCTCTTTGGCTGCCCACAAGGGACGCACCGCGCGCGAGGCTGCAATGCCGTAAATCGTCAAGGCCATGAAAACCGTTTCCTGGTAAAGGGTAAAGGGCAAAGGCGGGTCAGGCCAACAGGTCGCACAGCTCGGTGAGCTGCGCCACCGTGCCGTGGGGCCTGGAGGTGTGGGCCCAGGCCTGGGCATCCCGGTTCACCCAAATCGCTTGCATGCCAGCGCCCAAAGCGCCCAGCACGTCAAGGTCCGCGTCATCGCCCACGTGGAGCACGTCTTCCGGTGCTACCCCCACGGCCTGCGCAGCAGCATTGAAAATGCCCACAGCGGGTTTGCCCACACCAAACGTGGCGGCGCTCACACTGGCGGTGAACCACTCGCCCAAGCCCACGCGCCCCACGTCGGCATTGCCGTTGGACAAGGCGACCACCGGGTAGCGCTGGGCCAGCCACTGCAACGCGGGCAAGGCGTCGGCAAACAAGTCCACGTTGTGGCGTTCGGCAAAAAACACCTCGAAAGCGGCGTCGGCCAGCAAGGGGTTTTCGCCAGCGCGGTAGAGGGCCAGGCGGATGGCCTCGCGGCGGATGGCGCTGAGGTCGTGCCCCAATTCGGGCCGGGTTTGCATGACGTGTTCGCGCAAAGACTGCCGGGCTTGCGGGTTGGCAAACAGCGCGGCGGTCATGGGCGCTTGCTGCCCCAGCCACGCGGTGAGCGCGCGTTCGGCGCGTTCGATGGCCGGCCAGATGGGCCACAAAGTGTCGTCAAGGTCCAAGGATATGGCGCGCACGCGGGTGGGGTCTAGCATGGTCGCGGAGAATACCGCATGGCATTCACCCCCGAACCCCGCTTCACCCACGGCCAAGCCGCCAAAACCGCTGTGTTGTACTGCAACCTGGGCACGCCCGATGCCCCCACGGCCCCCGCCCTGCGGCGCTACCTGGCGCAGTTTCTGGGCGACAGCCGCGTGGTGGAAATTCCCAAACCGCTCTGGTGGCTGATCCTGCACGGCATCATTTTGCGCACGCGCCCCGCCAAGTCGGCCGCCAAATATGCCAGCGTGTGGTTGCCAGAGGGCTCGCCGCTGATGGTGTGGACGCAGAAGCAGGCCGCGCTGCTGAAAGGCTTTTTGGGTGAGCAGGACCACCACGTGGACGTGCGCGTGGCCATGACCTACGGCAACCCCGGCGTGGCGCAAGAGCTGGACAAGCTCAAGGCCGAAGGTTTCACCCGCATCCTCATCCTGCCCGCCTACCCCCAATACAGCGGCACCACCACCGCCGCGCTGTTTGACGCCATTTACCACTGGGCCAGCCGCACGCGTTGTGTGCCCGAGCTGCGTTTTGTGAACCGCTTCCACGACGACCCCGGCTACATCAACGCCCTGGCCGCCACCGTGCGCAAACACTGGCAGGCCCACGGCCAGCCTGACCAGCTGGTGATGAGTTTTCACGGCGTGCCCGAGCGCACGCTGCGCCTGGGCGACCCCTACCACTGCGAGTGCCACAAAACCGGCCGCCTGCTGGCCGAGGCACTGGGCCTGAACAAACAGCAATACACCATCACCTTCCAGTCGCGCTTTGGCAAAGCCAAATGGCTGCAGCCCTACACCGAGCCCACGCTGGTGGCCATGGCGCAGGCAGGCACCCAGAAGGTGGACGTGATGTGTCCCGGTTTCACAGGCGACTGCCTGGAGACGCTGGAAGAGATCAACATGGAGGCCCGCGAGGCGTTTTTGCACGCCGGCGGCACCGAGTTCCACTACATACCCTGCCTGAACGACGACCTGGGCTGGGTGAGCGCGCTCACGGCCATCGCCAGCCAACACTTGGGCGGCTGGCCCACACAGACGGTGCCCGATGCGGCGGCGCTGGCGCAAGGCAGGCAAGCGGCACTCACGCTGGGCGCGAAAGATTGAGCGGCTGCCCACAGAATTTCAATGAAAAACACCTCCAGCGCTTGCCCGCATTCACAAGTTAGCTATATTTTTAATTTGTAGCAAACTGTTCAATACCCACAAGCGCCAGAGCCTGTTTTGACTTGAAAACAGGCTTCACCCACCCTCGGCAGAGCGCAAAAAATCCATCACCCACTTGAAGTGACTGTCCACATTCAGCGCCGGGGCGTGGCCGCAGCCGGGCACCTCCACCACCGTGAGCCGCCCTGCCCTGCCGGGGCCACGGCGGCGCATCTCGGCCACGGTCTCGGGCAGCACCAGGTCTGACTCGGCGCCGCGCAGGCACAGCACCGGGCAGGTGATGGCGTCGTAGTGGTGCCAAATCAGGTAGTCATCGGGGTGGTTGACAAACTGCTGCACCATGGCCGGGTCGTAGTGCGGGGTCACGCTGCCATCGGGCAGGCGGCGCACCGAGCTTTCGGTCAACACCGTCCACTGCGCGTCACTCAGCCAGCCGTAGGGCTTGTACACCTGCCTGAAAAAGGCCTCCAGCTCCAGCACGGTGTCAAACGCTGGGGGCTGGCCCGCGTAAGACTTGATGCGCGCCAGGGCCGCCTGCGCCAGCTGCGGTGCGTTGTCGTTCAGCACCAGGCTTTGGATGCGGCCTGCCAGCGTGGGCTCGGCCAGCCCGCCCGCACACAGCGTGCCGATGGCCCCGCCCATGGAGGTGCCCACCCAATGCACGCGCTGCAGCCCCAGCTGGTCGAGCAGGTCTCTCGCCTGGGCGGCGTAGAACGCCAGCTGGTATTCGTTGGCCGGGTCTGGGCTCCATTGGCTCAGGCCCCGGCCCACGGTGTCGGGGCACACCACGCGGTACCCTTGGCCCACCAGGTGGCGGGCCAGCTCGTCCATGTCGCGCCCGGTGCGGGCCAGGCCGTGCCAGGCCACCACGGTGGGGGCATGGGGGTCGCCCCAGTCCATGAAGTGAAGCTCGCGCCCGGCGCAGCGCAGGTAGCGGGATTGGGCGCCACGGCCCACAGACACAGGGTGTGACAGGGGATTCATGAGCGAGGCCCTTGTTGGGTGGTGCCCAGCGCCGCACGCGCCCGCAGCCGCCCCACCACCCCGGTGGGGAAGTGGTACACCGACAGCACAAACAACACGCCCAGCCACAACAGCCAGCGGTCCGGCGACAGCAGCGCCGACAGGGTGGGCACGCCGGTGGTGGCCTCGCTGCCCCAGCGCAACACATCCTGCAAATAGCTTTGCGCCACCAAAAACAAGGCCGAACCGATGGCCGCGCCGTACACGGTGCCCATGCCACCAATGACAACGATGAGCAGCACGTCCATCATGATTTCGAAGCTGAGCGAGGTATCCGGCCCGTTGTAGCGCAGCCAGATGGCCAGCATGGCCCCGGCCAGGCAGGCAAACAGCGCCGACATCACGCTGGAGAGCGTGCGGTACACCACCACCCGGTAGCCAATGGCCTCGGCACGGAATTCATTCTCGCGAATGGCCTGCAGCACTCGCCCGAACGGTGAATTGACGATGCGCAGCAGCGCCAGCAGCAGGCACAGCGCCATGGCAAACAGCAGGTAATAGCTGATGAGTTTGCCGTCCACCATCACCCCCAGCACGGGGTCTTCAAACAGCTCGAAGCTGGGCGACAGCACCGGCGGCAGCTTGAAGCTCAGGCCGTCTTCACCGCCGGTCACCTCAGACAGCTGCGACGCCAGCGTTTGAAAGGCCGACGCCACCGCCAGCGTGATCATGGCGAAAAAGATGGCCCGCACCCGCAGCGAGAACAGCCCCACCGCCAGCGACAGCAGCAGCGTCAGCCCCACAGCGCCCAGCACACCCACCCCCAGTGCCCCCCAGGTGGGGCCCAGGTGGTTGGACGCAATGGCCACGCCGTAGGCGCCTATGCCAAAAAACAGGGTGTGCGCAAAACTGACGATGCCGGTGTAGCCCAGCAGCAGGTCAAAACTGGCCACCAGCACCAGAAAAATCAGCACCTTGGCCGCCACGTTCAGCGCCTTGACGCCGGGGAAGATGAACGGCGCAAACGCCAGCGCCACCAGCAAGCCCAGCAGCAGCACCGCCAGCACGCGGCTGCGTGGCAGGTCGTTGGAAATGAGTCGATTCAACATAGGATGGTCTCCGTTCAGCGATTCGCCACCGGGTACACGCCCTGCGGGCGCCACAACAAAATGGCCACCATCAGCGCGATGTTGGAAAACAGCGCCACTTTGGGGGCCAAAAAACCGGTGTAGTTGGCCATCAGCCCCACCAGCAGCGCCCCAATCAGCGCCCCGCCCGTGGACCCCAGGCCGCCGATGATGATGACAATGAAGATGAGCACGTTCACCTGCGCGCCCATCTGCGGCACCACGTTTTGCTGGTAAAGCCCCCACATCACGCCGCCCAACCCAGCCAGTGCGCTGCCCACCACAAACACACCCACAAACAGGTGGCGGATGCGGTAGCCCAGCGACTCGACCATTTCGCGGTCTTGCACCCCGGCGCGGATGAGCAGGCCAATTTTGGTGCGCGACAGCACCCACACCTGCACCGCAAACACCAGCCCCCCCACCACCACGGCCAGCAGGCGGTAGCGCTCAATGGCGGCCTCGCCCAGGTACACCGAGCCGCGCAGCGCCTCGGGCAGGGGCAGCGCCATTTGCTGCGGCCCCCAGATCACTTTGATGAGCTCCTCGCCAATGATCATGCCGCCCATGGTGATGAGGATCTGCTTCAGGTGCTGGCCGTACACGGGCCGCACAATGAAGCGTTCGAACGCCAGGCCCACGGCCCCGGCCACCGCCATGGCCACCCCCATGGCGGGCAGCACCGCCACCAGGTTGCGCCAGAGCTGGTCAGAGCCCGTCCAGTCGCCCATGGCGCCCAGCACACTGGTGGCCACAAAGGCGCCCAGTGCAATGAACACGCCGTGGCCGAAGTTCAGCACGTCCATCAGGCCAAACACCAGCGTGAGGCCCGAGGCGATGATGAAAATGATCATGCCCATGGCCAGCCCCGCCACGGTCAGCGTGAGCCAGGTGGACACAGAGCCCATGAAGGGCAACAGGGCAACAGCCAGCGCGGGCACCAGCAGCAGGGGTTTGAGGTCGATGTCTTTGATGTTCACAGTGCCAACCCCAGCAGCGATTGCTGCAGTTTTTCGTCACCCGCCAGCGCCTGCATGCGGCCCGCGTGCACCACTTGGCCGTTGTCCATCACGGCCACGTGGTCGCCCAGGCGTTTGGCGAAGTTGATGTTTTGTTCCACCAGCAAAATGGTCGCACCACTGGCCTTGAGCTGCTCGAAGGCGTCGATCATGTGGTTGATCATCACGGGGGCCAGGCCCTTGCTGGGCTCGTCGATGATGAGCAAATCGCGCGGCTCCACCATGGCGCGCGACACCGCCAGCATCTGCTTTTGCCCGCCCGAGAGCTTGCCCGCCGGGTGGTTCCAAAACTTTTCCACCGCTGGGAACAGCTTGAAAATCCACTGCAAACGGGCCTCGTCCATCTGGGCGGCGCGCTTGGCGCTGCGGGCGGCCAGCAGCATGTTTTCTTTCACCGTCAGGTCCGAAAAAATGCCCATGGCCTCAGGCACGTAGGCAATGTTCAGCCCAGCAATGGCGGGCGTGTGCTGGCGGGTGATGTCTTGCCCGTTGAACACCACACTGCCTTGCGATGCCTGCCACAGGCCCATGATGGTTCGCAGCGTGGTGGTTTTGCCCGCACCGTTGCGGCCCAGCAGCAGGGTGAGCTGGCCACGCGGCACCACCAGGTCCACCCCGTGAAGGATGTGGTAGGCCCCAATGTGGGTGTGCACGCCTTTCAATTCCAGCAGGTGGTGGGTCATACGCTCTCCTTGGCCACACCCAAATAGGCCTCTTGCACCACGGGCGAGGCAATCACCTCGGCCGGGTCGCCATCGGCCACCAGGGTGCCGTTGTGCAGCACGATGATGCGGTCGGCCAGTTCGCGCACCACGTCCATCTTGTGCTCCACCAGCAGAATGGTTTTGGTTTTGTCGGCCTTCAGCTGCCGAATGAGGTTGAGGATGACGGGGGCCTCGTCGTGGCTCATGCCAGCGGTAGGCTCGTCAAACATGTACACCTGCGGGTCCAGCGCCATGAGCAGCGCCACCTCCAGCTTGCGCTGGTCGCCGTGCGGCAGACTGGCCACGGGGGCGTCTTGCTGCGGCGCCATGGACACCGATTGCAACAGGGCCAGCGCCCGTTCGGTCAGCGCGGTGTGGTCGCTCCAAATGCTCCACCAGTTCAACCCCCTGCGGTGCCGCCCAGCCTGGGTGGCCTGCACCGCCAGGCGCACGTTTTCCAACACGCTGAGGTTGGGGAACAGGTTGGTGAGCTGAAACGCACGCCCCAGCCCCGCCCGCGTGCGGGCCGACGCACTCAGGCCCGAGAGGTCTTGCCCGTTCAGGCTGACGCGCCCGGCCGTGGCCCTGAGTTGTCCCGACATGAGGTTGAAGTAGGTGGTTTTGCCCGCCCCGTTGGGACCAACAATGGCAGTGAGCGTGCCTGGCGCAAAAGTGCACGAGACAGCGTTCACCGCCACATGTCCGCCAAAGCGGACCGTGAGGTCTTGGGTTTGCAGCACGGTTCAGCGGAGGTTCAGCGGTTGTTGCGGATGGGCACGTTCATTTCTTCAGGCTTGATCTCGCGCACCAGTTCGGGCACGCCCCAGGCAAAGGCCGGGTCCACCTTGATCTTGAAGTGGTACATGCTTTGCATGGCCTGGTGGTCTTCCTTGCGGAAGGTCATCTGGCCTTTGGGGGTGTCAAAACTCATGCCCTCCATGGTCTTGATCAGCGTGTTCGTGGTGGTGTCGCCCTTGGTGGCCTTGAGTGCGGTCACCACGGCCATGGCGGCGCTGAAGCCACCGGCAGTGAAAAAATCGGGCGGTGCCTTGAACTGCTTGTAGTGGTTGGCCACCAGCGCCTCGTTCACCGGGTTTTTGGGCATGCCAAAGTAGTAGTAGGCCGCGCCCTCCATGCCGGGAAACTGCTTGTAGGCCACCATGGCGGGCAGGATGTTGCCGCCCGTGGCAATTTCAATGCCGTGGCGCTTCAGGTCCATATCGGCAATCTTGAACGGGTTGCCACCAGCCCAGATGATGAAAATCACCTTGCGGCCTGGCAAGCCCTTGAGCTTGTCGATCATGCGCTGGCCACCGGCGGTGAAGTCGGTGGTGGCGGGGGGCAGGTACTCCTCGTGCACCAGCTTGGCTTTCTTCAGCGACTCTTTGAACGCTTTCACGCCGTCTTTGCCGAATGCCGAGTCTTGCGCCATGGTGACGATGGTCACACCCTCTTTGTCCAGCGCCACGGCGTTGGCAATGGCATCCTGGCTGCTGTTGCGGCCGGTGCGGAAGATGTATTTGTTCCACTTGTCGCCGGTGATGCTGTCGGCCACGGCGGGCTCGACCAGCAAGATTTTTTTGTATTCCTCGGCCACGGGCAACATGGCCAGCGCCACGGGCGAGGCGGTGGGGCCCACGGCCAAGTCCACCTTGTCGTCGCCGTAAGCAGCGGCCAACTGGCTCTTGCCCAGGTCGGGCTTGCCCTGGTCGTCTTTTTCAATCACGACAATTTTCTTGCCCGCCACCGCCATGGTGCCGCCAGTGGCGTAATCCAGCCCCATCATGAAACCGGTGGCGGTTTGTTTGCCATAGGCCTCCAGCGGGCCGGTTTTGCTGTAGACGTGGGCAATCTTGATGTCTTTGCCCTGGGCAAAAACGGGCAAAACGAAAGCCGATGCCAAACCGGTGACGAGGGCAGCGGCAAAAAGAGGGCGGCGTTGCATGGGGCGGTCTCCGTGGTTGTAGATGCCACTCTCTTTTGCACAGACTGTGCCAGCGCCTAAGTGATTGATTCACAAAGGATTTCTATTTCGATCGCCGGACATTTGCCTGAAATTCAGACAATCGAAATGCCTGAATTCCAGGCAAATGCCTGAAATTCAATCAGGGTTTACCAGACGCTCATAAAGCTTGGCTCGTGAGATACCCAGCATCCGGGCTGCGGCGACCTTGTTGCCGCCGGTCGCCTCCATGGCAGCCGCAATGGCGCGCTGCTCCAGATCGGCCACCTGCTGGGCCAGGGGGCGGGTGGGGTCAACGGCACCGCCTGAGGGGCTTGCCGCCAGGGCAGGCGCCACCTCGGCCACGCCGGAATCGCGCAGCACGGCCTCGATGTGGGCGGCGCTGAGCCGCTCAGAGTCGCTGCGCAAGGCGGCCTGCTCCAGCACATTGCGCAGCTCGCGGATGTTGCCGCGCCAGGCCTGGGCGGCCAGCAAGGCCAGGGCCTGCGGCTCCAGCTCGGGCGGGTGTTCGCCGCTGCGGTGGGCCATGTCTTCGCCCAGTACCTCGACCAGGGCGGGAATGTCGCTGCGCCGCTCGCGCAGCGGCGGCACACGCAGGGGCAACACGCTCAGGCGGTAATACAAATCTTCTCGAAAGCGCCCTGCCCGCACCAGCGCCAGCAAGTCGCGCGAGGTGGCGGCCACCACACGGGCGTCAAACGGAATGAGTTGGTTGGAGCCCAGCGGCTCAATCTCGCCTTCCTGCAAAGCGCGCAGCAGCTTGGCTTGCAGGCCCAGGGGCATGTCGCCGATTTCGTCCAGAAACAGGGTGCCGCCATCGGCCAGTTTGAACTTGCCGTCGCGCCCCTTGCGGTCGGCGCCAGTGTAGGCACCGGGGGCCACACCAAAAAACTCGGCCTCCAGCAGGGTGTCGGGCACGGCGGCAATGTTGACCCCCACAAACGGGCCTTTGGCCCGGGCCGAACTGGCATGGATGGCGTGGGCCAGCAGCTCTTTGCCGGTGCCGGTTTCACCCAGCAGCAGCACGGGGCTGCTGGATTGGGCCGCACGGCGGGCCTGGCGCTTGACCTCGACCGCAGCGGGGCTGCTGCCCACAAAGCTGGCAAAGGTGTAGCGGGCCTGGCGCTGGCCACTGGGCAACACGCGGTGGCTGGCCAGTTCGCGCCGGGCGTCTTCCAGGTCGCGCTGCAACAGCGAGAACTTGGCAATCAGTGGCTGCAAATTGGTTTCAGGCTGGTCAAACAGCACAATGCCCAGCGCCCCAATGACCGCGCCCGCCGTGTCGCGCAGCGGAATGCGGCTGACCACAAAGGTGCCAGCCTTGTTGGTGAGCAGGTCGATGAGGATGGGCTTGCCCGTTTCCAGCACGCGGTGCATCAGCGTGTTTTGCACCACCGTGGACACGGGGTGGCCCACAAAGTCGGCCTCGCGCTCGAAGCCCAGGGCAGGCAAGTAGCGGCGGTATTGGTCGTTGATCCACACCACGCGGGCTTGGCGGTCTACCAGCATCATGCCCTCGCTGGCGTTGGCAAACAGGTCGAACATGGAACGCGCCGCCAGCTCCAAAATGCTTTGCGCGTCGCGCGGCAGCGGGTGGCTGGGCGTCATGGCGGCCACCGCAGGGCCAGCTCGGCCCGCACCTGCTCTGCCGACTGGAAGTGCACGCCGTGCCAGCCATGCCGCTGGGCGGCTTCGATGTTGTGCCGCACGTCGTCAATGAACACGGTGTCCTTGCCTTCCACGCCAAAAAGGGCAGAGGCGGTGGCGAAGATGTCCGCGTTGGGTTTGATCTGCTGCACCCGGGCCGAAAACACCCCCGCCGTGAAGGCATTGAAAAACGCGTGGCTGCGCTCCAGTTCGTCGGCGTAGCTGGCGGGCATGTTGGACAGGTAATACAGCGTGTGGCCAGCCGCGTGCAAGTCGTGCATCAGGGCCACGGTGCCGGGGTTGGGCACCAGGTGGGGCGGAATGGCGCTGATGACCGCCGCCACCTCGGCCACGGCCAGGCCGGTGCGGGTGGCAATGCGCAGGGCCAGGGCGTCGGGCTCAATCTGGCCCAGGTCAAACAGCGCCCAGTCTGAGCCCGGGGCAAAGCCCTGGAACAGCTGGGTGGCCAGTTGTTGGGCCGCCTCGTCGCTGGGCGCGTGCCGGGGCAACACCTGCCGCAGCAACACCTTGGGTTGCCAGTTGAACACCACACCGCCAAAGTCAAATACCACGTTCATTGCTTCAACCTGCTCTCATGGCCCACCAGCACGTCAAGACCTGCGCGGCCGCCGTGGTCAGCTCGCGCGGCGCGCCAGCACTTCAAACGCGGGCAAGGTTTTGCCCTCCAGCACTTCCAGGAAGGCACCGCCCCCGGTGCTGATGTAGCCCACGTCTTTTTCGATGCCGTACTTGGCAATGGCGGCCAAGGTGTCACCACCGCCGGCAATGCTGAAAGCAGGGCTTTCGGCAATGGCTTGGGCAATTGCTTTGGTGCCACCTTCAAACGCCGCAAACTCGAACACGCCCACGGGGCCGTTCCAGACAATGGTGCCCGCAGCCTTGAGCTGGGCCGCCAGCTTGGCGGCGGTTTCGGGGCCGATGTCCAGAATCAGGTCGTCATCGGCCACCTCGGTGGCGGCTTTGACGGTGGCCACGGCGTCGGGGCTGAAGGTTTTGGCGCACACCACGTCGGTGGGAATGGGCACATCGGCGCCGCGCGCCTTCATGGCGGCGATCACCGCCGTGGCTTCACCCAACAAATCGGGCTCGGCCAGGCTTTTGCCGATTTTCAAACCCGCCGCCAGCATGAAGGTGTTGGCAATGCCGCCGCCCACGATCAGGCCGTCCACATTCTTGGACAGGGCTTGCAAAATGGTCAGCTTGGTGCTGACCTTGCTGCCCGCCACAATGGCCACCAAGGGGCGTTTGGGGTTGGCCAGGGCCTTGCCGATGGCGTCCATTTCAGCAGCCAGCAAGGGGCCTGCGCAGGCGATGGGTGCGGTTTCGGCAATGCCGTAGGTGGTGCCTTCGGCGCGGTGCGAGGTGCCGAACGCGTCGTGCACAAACACGTCGCACAACTGGCCCAACTTGGCAGCCAACTCGGGATTGTTTTTCTTTTCGCCCACGTTGAGGCGGCAGTTCTCCAGCATGACCACTTCGCCCGGGGCCACTTCGAAACCCCCATCCACCCAGTTGGACACCAGGCGCACGGGTTTGCCCAGCAGTTCGCTCATGCGGGCGGCCACGGGGGCCAGGCTGTCTTCGGGCTTGAACTCGCCCTCGGTGGGGCGGCCCAGGTGGCTGGTGACCATCACGGCGGCACCGGCGTCCAGCGCCATTTGCACGGCGGGAATGCTGGCGCGGATGCGCGTGTCTTCGGTGATGGCGCCGCTGTCGTCTTGCGGCACGTTCAGGTCAGCGCGGATGAACACACGTTTGCCACGGGCAAAACCGCTGGCAATGACATCGGAAAAACGCAGGAATTTCATGGGGTGCTCCTTGACTGTGTGCCGTGCTCAGCCCGCCACCACGCGCGCCATTTCCAGGCACTTGTTGGAATAGCCCCACTCGTTGTC
>CAYFFJ010000070.1:0-14654 GCA_964342395.1 uncultured Hydrogenophaga sp. | reverse complement strand
GACAAAATGGACCAGGTCATCCTGGACAAAAAAGAGTGCACCTACTCTTACTTCGCCGACCCCATGTACGTGTGCATGGACACCGAGTACAACCAGTACGAGGTGGAAGCCGAAAACATGGGTGATGCCCTGAACTACCTGGAAGACGGCATGTCCGTTGAAGTGGTGTTCTACGACGGCAAAGCCATCTCTGTGGAACTGCCCACCAGCGTCGAGCGTGTCATCACCTGGACCGAACCCGCCGTCAAGGGCGACACCTCTGGCAAGGTTCTGAAGCCCGCCAAAATCGCCACCGGTTTTGAAGTGGCCGTGCCCTTGTTTGTGGCGCAAGACGACAAAATCGAAATCGACACCCGCACCGGCGAATACCGCAAACGCGTGTAAACCGCTTCCGCCTGCCCCGCGCGGGGCGTTGCGTTACTGAAAGCCCCGCAAGGGGCTTTTTTTCATTCTGCGATGGAAAACACGAATGACCACGCGAGGGCTGTAAGCTGGTGGCTCGCACACACCCTTGGCACCCCACCACACACCATGCAAACCACCCAAAACCTCAGCACCGACCGTTTGGCAGACGCCTGGGCCGAACTGCAAGCCCACGCCGATCAGGGCACCCCGTTGGAAGGCGCGGCGCACCGCCTGGCCTTTGCCGACCCCGAGTTTTTGCTGCGACGCGAAACCCGTGGCATCCGCATACAGCTGGAAATGCTCAAGCCTGACCTGGCGCAGCAAGCCGCCGGCATTCACAACACGGTGGTGGTGTACGGCAGTGCGCGCTTTGTCTCACAAGAAGAAGCCGAGCAGCGCATGGCCCATGCCCAAGCCAGCGGCGACGCCACCGAGCTGGCCAAAGCGCAAACCTTGCTGCGCAACGCCGTGTACTACGAACAAGCCCGCGCCTTTGGCCGCCTGGTGGCCGAATACAGCACCTGCTGTGCACCCGATGACCAGATCTTTGTGTGCACAGGTGGCGGCCCCGGCATCATGGAAGCCGCCAACCGAGGGGCCAGCGAAGCCGGTGCCCCCACCGTGGGCCTGAACATCGCACTGCCCCACGAACAAGGGGCCAATCCCTGGGTGTCGCCGCACCTGAGCTTCAAGTTCCATTACTTCGCCATGCGCAAAATGCATTTCATGATGCGCGCCAAGGCCTTGGTTGCCTTCCCCGGTGGTTTCGGCACCCTGGACGAGCTGTTCGAGGTGATCACCCTGGTGCAATGCCACAAGGCCAAGCCCGTGCCCATCTTCCTGTTTGGGAGCAGCTACTGGAAGCGGCTGTTCAACTTCGAGGTGCTGGTGGAAGAGGGCACTATTTCCCCGGAAGACCTGTCGCTGATCACCTACGTGGACGACCCCCAGGCCGTGTGGGACGGCATTCGGCGCTTTTACGGCATGCCTTGACGGCCTGGGCACACGGCGTCCTCCAAGCTGGGCTATATTACTGACCCACCGGTCAATAAAAATGTCATCTGCCCTGACACCCTCCCCCATTGCCAGCGAAGACGTGCCCACCGAGGTGCGCCAGAAGCGAGAGCGCCGCAAAGAAGCCCGCCCAGGCGAATTGCTGGGCGCCGCGCTTGATTTGTTTGTGGAAAAAGGCTTTGCCGCCACCCGGGTGGAAGAGGTGGCGCAGCGCGCCGGGGTGTCCAAGGGCACGCTGTTTCTGTATTTCCCCAGCAAGGTGGAACTGTTCAAGGCCGTGGTGCGGCACCACCTGTCAGGCCTGTTTGCACAGTGGAACGCCGAATTCGACACATTCTCGGGCAGCACCAGCGACATGGTGCGCTACTGCATGCAGCAATGGTGGGAACGTGTGGGGGCGACCCAGGTGTCGGGCATCACCAAGCTGGTGATCACCGAGGCACACCACTTCCCCGAGGTGGCTGATTTTTACCGCCAGGAAGTGATAGAGCCTGGCAATGACCTGATCCGCCGCATCTTGCAACGCGGCGTGGCACGCGGCGAGTTCCGCGAGTTGGACGTGGGCTACGCCATCTACAGCATCATCGCGCCGATGATTTTCATCATTCTGTGGAAACACTCCATGGCCCCTTGCTGCGCGGCAAGCGCCGACGGCATGCCCAGTGTGGACCCGGCCACTTTCGTGTCCAGCCAGGCCGACATCATTTTGCGGGGCTTGCAAGCCAGCCCCGCGCCCACACCGCCCTCACACACATGAACACCTGGTTGAAACGCGCCCTGTGGGCCGCTGTGGTGCTGGCACTGGCCGCTGGCGTGGGCCGAGCCTACCTGGCCCGGCAAACCAAAGCCAACGCTGCACAAGCGGCGGCGGCCCAACTGAAAACCCCCGTGGCGTTCGAACTGGCCGCGCAAGACACCGTGCGGGCCACGCAAGGCGTGCTGGTGCAAAGCGTGGCGGTTTCGGGCACCGTGAAAGCCACCCAAACAGCAGTGCTCAAAGCCCGCGTGGCGGGTGAAATCCAAGGTCTGAGCGTGCGCGAAGGTGACCGCGTGACAGCGGGCCAGGTGCTGGCCCGCGTGGACACCACCGAATACCACGCCCGCGTGCAACAGGCCCGGCAACAGGCCCAAGCCGCCGCCGCCCAGGTGGACATCACCCGCCGCAGTCTGGACAACAACCAGGCGCTGGTGGCCCAGGGGTTCATTTCCCAAACCGCGCTGGACACCTCGCTGGCCAACCTGGACGCAGCCCAGGCCAACCACCGCGCAGCGTTGGCCGCCCAGGACATTGCGCAAAAGGCCTTGGCCGACACCGCGCTGCGCAGCCCCATCAACGGCCAGGTGGCCGCCCGCCTGGTGCAAAACGGCGAGCGTGTGGGCGTGGACGCCCGTGTGCTGGACCTGGTGGACCTCTCGGCCCTGGAGCTGGAAGCCGCCCTGCCCCCGGCCGATGCCGCCCAACTGGCCGTGGGCCAAACCGCCACCGTGCAAGTGGAAGGCCTGCCCCAGCCGGTGCAAGCGCGTGTGGTGCGCATCAGCCCCGCCGCCCAAACCGGCAGTCGTGCCGTCCTCGCCTACCTGACGCTGCCACCGGCCCCCGGCCTGCGCCACGGCTTGTTTGCCGACGGGCGTGTGGCGGTGGGCCAGCGCAGCGGCGTGCGTGTGCCCGCCAACGCCATCCGCAACGACAAGCCCCGGCCCTATGTGCAACAGCTCGTGGCCACAGAAGGCGGCACACGCGTGGTCCACACCCCGGTGCAGGTATTGGCCCAAGGCCTCATGGAAAACAGCGGAACAGGCCTGGGCGCACTGGTATCAGGTATAGCAAACAATTCAATACTGATAAGCGGTAGAGCCGGATTTGTTCAAGAAAATACCGCCGTGGCCCTGCCCACCTCTGTGGCGACCTCCCCCACAGCCCCGGCCCCCGCCGCCAAGCCCTGAGCACCCAGCACCATGTGGTTCACCCAGGTTTCGCTGCGCAACCCGGTCTTTGCGACCATGGTGATGCTGGCGTTTGTGGTGATGGGGCTGTTCAGCTTCCAGCGCCTGCAGGTGGACCAGTTCCCCAGCATCGACTTCCCGGTGGTGGTGGTCACCACCGAATACCCCGGGGCTGCGCCTGAAATTGTCGAGACCGAGGTCACCCAAAAGGTGGAAGAAGCGGTCAACACCATCGCCGGCATCAGCAGCCTGACCTCGCGCAGCTACCAGGGCCAGTCGGTGGTCATCATCGAATTCGGCCTGCACATGCAGGCGCGCAAGGCGGCCGAAGACGTGCGTGAAAAAGTGGCCCTGCTGCAACCCAGCTTGCGCGATGAGGTGAGCGACCCCAAGGTGCTGCGCTTCGACCCGGCCAGCCGGGCCATCTGGTCGGTGGCCGTGTTGCCCGACACCAGCCAGGGCAAGGCACCGAACGCCGCCGAGCTGACCCAGTGGGCCGAGCAAACTTTCAAAAAACGGCTGGAAAACGTGCGCGGCGTGGGCTCGGTCACGGTGGTGGGGAGCACACGCCGGGCCATCCACATCGAGCTGCTGCCCCAGGCCATGGAAGCCTTTGGTGTCAGCGCCAGCGACATTGCCACGGCGGTGCGCACCGAAAACCAGGACGCCCCTTTGGGCACGCTGCGCAACCTGGACCAGGAACGTGTGGTGCAAATCCAGGCCCGCGTGGCCAACCCGAGTGAGTTCGCCCAGCTCATCGTCGCACGGCGCAACGGCCAGCCCGTGCGGCTGGGCCAGGTGGCACGGGTGGTGGACGGCACGGCGGAGCAAGAAAACCTGGCGCTGTACAACGGCGAGCGCACCTTGCTGCTGCAAGTGCAAAAAACGCAGGACGAAAACACCATTGCCGTGGTCAACGGCCTGCAAGCCACGTTGAAAGAGGTGCAGGCCCAGTTGCCACCGGGCTACCGCCTGCAAGAGGTGCAAGACGGCTCACGCCCCATCCGCGTGGGGGTGAGCAACGTGCGGCAAACGCTGATCGAGGGCGCCATTCTCACCGTGCTGATCGTGTTTCTGTTCCTGAACTCGTGGCGCTCCACCCTCATCACCGGGCTGACCCTGCCCATCGCGTTGATCGGTACTTTCATGGTGATGAACCTGTTTGGGTTCACCATCAACATGATCACCCTGATGGCGCTGAGCCTGTGTGTGGGCCTGTTGATCGACGACGCCATCGTGGTGCGCGAAAACATCGTGCGCCACCTGCAAATGGGCAAAACCGCCTACCACGCAGCCCTGGATGGCACACGCGAAATCGGGCTGGCGGTGCTGGCCACCACACTGTCCATCGTGGCGGTGTTTCTGCCCATCGGGTTCATGGACGGGATCATCGGCAAGTTCTTCCACGAGTTCGGCATCACCGTGGCGGCGGCCATTTTGATTTCCATGTTCGTGAGTTTCACGCTGGACCCCATGCTGTCCTCGGTCTGGCACGACCCTGCGGTGCTTGGCCACGGCCAAGCGGCGGGGGCACGCAAAGGCTGGTACGACCGCTCAATAGGCCGCGTCACCGGCTGGATCGACCGCATGCAAGACGACCTGGCCGACACCTACCAACAGGTGCTGGCCTGGTCGTTGCGCCACAAAGGGGCCACGGTGGGCCTGGCAGCGGCCGTGTTTGGGGCCAGTGTGGCACTGGTGCCGCTGCTGGGCACCGAGTTTGTGCCCAAGGCCGATTTTTCTGAAACCTCGCTCACCTTCCACACCCCGGCCGGTTCGTCGCTGGAAACCACCGAGGCCAAAGCCCGCCAAGTGGAAACCATCGTGCGCGAATTCCCCGAAGTGCGCTACACCCTGGCCACACTCAACACCGGCAACGCCCAAGGAAAAATTTACGCCAACCTCTACATACGCTTGGTGGACCGCAAAGCGCGCCAAGTCAGCGCCGACCAGCTGTCGGCCCGGCTGCGCGAACGGCTGCGCACGGTGGGCGGCATCAACGTCACCCATGTGGGCCTGCTCGACAGCGTGGGCGGCAACAAGCAGGTGGAGTTTTCGCTGCAAGGCCCCGACCTGAAAGAGCTGGAGCGCCTGAGCCGCCGCGTGATGGACCAAATTCGCCCCACCGCAGGCCTGGTAGACCTGGACTCATCGGTGAAAGACAACAAACCCACCGTGGACCTGCGGCTGAAAACCACCGCCGCGTCAGACCTGGGCGTGGGTGTGAACACCTTGTCCACCGCCCTGCGCACCCTGGTGGCCGGGCAAACCGTGGGCAACTGGCGCGCCGCCGACGACCAGACCTACGACGTGACCGTGCGCCTGGCCGCCACCGACCGCCAGACCCCGCAAGACCTGGCCCGCCTGCCACTGGTGGTGGGCACCCAGGCAGACGGCAGTGCCCGCGTGGTGCGTGTGGGCCAGGTGGCCACCGTCACGGAATCGACCGGGGCCAGCCAAATCAACCGCCGCGCCCTCACCCGGGAGGTGTCCATCAACGCCAACGTGTACGGCCGCACAGCGGGCGAGGTGTCGGCCGACATACGCCAGGCGCTCGATGCCACGCCCTTCCCGCCCGGTTACCGCTACCAGTTTGGCGGCTCGACCAAAAACATGCAGGAATCGTTTGGCTACGCCGTGTCGGCGTTGGCCATGGCGGTCATCTTCATTTACATGATCCTGGCCAGCCAGTTCAAAAGCTTTTTGCAACCGCTGGCGCTGATGACCTCGCTGCCACTCACCTTGATTGGTGTGGTGCTGGCGCTGATGGCGTTTGGCTCCAGCATGAGCATGTTCTCGGTCATTGGCATCATCATGCTGATGGGTCTGGTCACCAAAAACGCCATTTTGCTGGTGGACTTTGCCATTCGCGCCCGCGAAGGCACACCCGACCACCCCGCCCTGGGCCGCACCGAAGCCTTGCTGCTGGCGGCCAAGGTGCGGTTGCGACCTATTCTGATGACCACGCTGGCCATGGTGTTTGGCATGGTGCCGCTGGCGTTTGCGCTGTCAGAGGGCTCAGAGCAACGCTCGCCCATGGGCCAGGCCGTTATCGGTGGGGTGATCACCTCCTCCGTCCTCACCTTGGTGGTGGTGCCGGTGGTGTATTGCTACATGGACGACCTGGGCCAGTGGCTGCGCCGCCGGTGGGGCAGCCCGGTAAAATCAGAGACCATCGGTTAACGTACCCCACGGAGTATAAATTGAGCACTGCAGCCACCGCCTCCCCCCCCGTCACCCTGGACGTGACCAAAGCCCGTTTCAACATGGTTGAACAACAGGTTCGCCCCTGGGATGTGGCCGACTCGGCCGTGCTCGGCCTGCTGGGCAGCCTGCCCCGTGAAACCTTTGTGCCTGCGGTGTACCAGGGTGTGGCGTTTGCCGACCTGGACGTGCCCCTGACCACCCCCGTCCAGCCCGGCAAGTGCATGCTACCCCCCAAAGTGCAGGCCCGCCTGCTGCAAGACGCCGCTGTGCAAGCCACCGACAACGTGCTGGACATTGGCACCGGCTCGGGCTACATGGCCGCCATGCTGGGCAGCCAGGCCCGCAGCGTGCGCAGCATTGAAATTGACGGCGCACTGGCGTCACAGGCGCGCCTGAACCTCCAGCAAGCGGGCATCACCAACGTGGATGTGGTGCACGCCGATGCAGCCGCCAATGGCTTCAAAGCCTGTGAAACCCAGGCCCCCTACGACCTGATCGTGCTGGGCGGCTCGGTGGCCGAGGTGCCCGCCGCGCTGCTGAACCTGCTCAAAGTGGGCGGCCGCCTGGTGGGCATTGTGGGCGACGAGCCCATGATGCGAGCCACCCTGGTCACCCGCGCCACCGAAACCGCCTTCACCACCGAACAGCCCTGGGACTACGTGGCCCCGCGCCTGGCGAACTTCCCCCAGCCCAACCGTTTCACCTTCTGACTGCGCAGGCACGCCATGCAACAACTGCAAGCCAGCCAAGTCTCTGACTGGGCCCAACAAATGACCGCCGCCAACCCGGCACTGGTCCCCGTGGTGCTGGACGTGCGCGAGGACTGGGAAGTGCAAACCGCCTCGGTGCCCAACGATGAAACCGCCAACGGCTTCAAGCTGCTGCACATGCCCATGCGCTCGGTGCCAGCCCGCCACACCGAGCTTGACCGCCAACAGCCCGTGGCCTGCCTGTGTCACCACGGTGCACGCAGCATGCAGGTGGCGTATTTCCTGGAACAAAACGGCTTCACCCAAGTGGTCAACATCCAGGGCGGCATTGACGCCTGGGCCAGCCAGCACGACCCCCGCATTCCTTTGTATTGACCCGGCGCACCGCACACGCCCACCCCACCAGGACACCGACATGACCGCTCCGTTGTTTGACAGCCGCCCATCCGCCACCGCTCGCCGCACACCCCAGCCGGGGGCGTGGGGCCGTGTGGGCTTGGCCGTGGCGCTGCTGTGCGCCGGGGCAGCACAGGCGCAATCGCTGACCGCGTTGTACGGCGCAGCCCAAGGGTTTGACGCCGCCTACCAAGCAGCCAAGTCTGCCCACGAAGCGGCCCAAGCCAAGGCTGAGCAAGCCCGCGCGGGCCTGTTGCCCACGGTGGGGCTGTCGTCGTCGGCCAGTTGGAGCGACATCAACAACGCAGCGCCCGTGGCCGACCGCAACGTCAATTCGCAAAACGTGGCCGTGGCCGCCAACCAACCGCTCTACCGCCCCACCAACCGCCTGAACTTCGAGCAAGGCCAAAAATCGCTGGTGGTGGCGAAAGCCCAGTTGAACGCGGCCGAGCAAGACCTGATCATCCGCACCACGCAGGCGTATTTCGACGTGCTGGCCGCTCAAGACACGCTCACCTTCGTGAAAGCCCAAAAAGCCGCCGTGGCCGAGCAACTGGCGTCGGCCAAGCGCAACTTTGAGGTTGGCACCTCCACCGTGACCGACTCGCGTGAAGCACAAGCCAAATACGACCTGGTGCTGGCCCAGGAAATCGCCGCTGAAAACGACCTGCGCGTGAAAAAGCTGGCCCTGGACCAACTGGTGGGCAAACCCGGCACCGAACCCAACCCCCTTTCCATGCCGGTGGCCCTGCCCGCCACCACGCCCGACGACGTGACGCAGTGGGTGAACCGCGCAGAAACCATCCACCCCGGCGTGTTGCAGGCGCAAACCGCCCTGGAAATTGCCCAGCTGGAAACGCAAAAGGCCCAGGCCGGCCATGGCCCCACACTGGACCTGACGGCCCAATACCAACTGGCCCGTTCACCTTCCAGCGCCACCGGCTTGCCGTTGCGCAACAACACGGCCACCGTGGGTGTGGCATTCAACCTGCCATTGTTTGCGGGCTATGCCATCCAGAACCGGGTAAAAGAAACCCTGGCCTTGGAAGACAAAGCCCGTGCCGACCTGGACACCGCCAAACGCACCGTGGCGCAAGCCACACGTTCGGCCTTTTTTGGGGTCGAATCTGGCAAAGGCCAGGTCAAAGCCCTGGAAGCAGCCGAAGCCTCCAGCCAAAGCGCGCTTGACGCCAACAAATTGGGCTACCAGGTGGGCGTGCGCATCAACATCGACGTGTTGAACGCACAAAGCCAACTGTTCCAGACCAAACGCGATCTGGCTGTGGCCCGCTACAACGTGCTGCTGGGAGGGCTGAAGTTGCGCCAAGCCAGCGGCAGCCTGACCGCAGACGACGTGAACGCCGTCAACGCCCTGGTGGTGCGCTGACCCAGCGGGCCACTGCACCCGCCATCTGGCTGGCCGCCCCTTTGTGGGCCTGGGCGAATGCCTCACCGGCCGCAGCGGTTTGGGCGCGTTGGCCTTGCGCCGCCAGCCAAGCCAAGGCCGCACGCACACCGGCCGCCATGTCGGCCACACGCACGGCAGCCCCTGCGGCCAAGGCCTGCTCGGCTGCATCGGCAAAGTTGTGGGTGTGGGGGCCCAGCACCAGCGGGCAGGCGCACGCTGCGGCTTCGATCAGGTTTTGCCCGCCCAAGGGCTCGAAACTGCCCCCCAACAGGGCCACATCAGCCATGGCGTAATACAGCGCCATTTCACCCAACGAGTCACCCAGCCACACGGTGGGGGGGGAGGAACCGGTGTCCACGGGCGGCCCTGCGTCACCCCAAGCGCTGCGGCGCAGGCACGCCAACCCCGCGTCGCTCACCAACTGGGCCACCTCATCGAAACGCTGCGGGTGCCGGGGCACCAGCAACCAACGGATATGGGTCAGATTGGAAGAATCAAAATTCGCAGCTGAAACACCAATACCATCAAGCGCCAGAGCCTTAATTTCCTTCAAAAACAGCCGCTCTTCGCCTTCGCGGCTGCTGGCCAGCAAAACGGTGGGGGGCCACCCCCCATGAGCCGCAGCACGCCATGCCTGCGCCTGTGTCAGTTGCGCCGGGTGGGGTGTCGCGTCGAACTTCAGGTTGCCCCACCGCCCCTGCGCGGGGGCACCCAGTTCGCGCAAACGCTGGGCGTCGGCCTCGGTCTGGGCGCACACCTGGGCCAACCCGGCGTAGGCCGGGCGCGACAACACGCGCCAGCGCAAGGCTTTGGCGTGCGAGGTCTGGTTCAAACGGGCGTTGGCCAACACCAGCGGCACACCCCGGCGCTGGCACCCCGCCACCAGGTGGGGCCACACCTCGGTTTCCATCAGCACGCCCACATGGGGCTGAAAATGGGTCAAAAACCGGTTGACCGCACCAGGGGTGTCCCAAGGCAACCAGGCCTGCACATCGCCCTGGTGCAACACACCCACCCCTTCGGCGCGCCCGGTGGCGGTGGTGTGGGTCAGCAGCAGGCGCATGCCGGGCAAAACCTCGCGCAACGCGCGCACCAGCACAGCCGCCGCACGGGTTTCGCCCAGCGACACGGCGTGCACCCACACCAGGGGTTGGTCGGCAGCCAAGGCGGGGCGAGCGGGCAACCCATGGCCAAAACGCTGGCCCACGTCGCGCGCGTAACCGGGCTCTGCGCGGGCGCGTCGGGCCAATTTGCCCCGCAGCAACGGTTGCAGGGCCGCCATGGCCCAACCGTACACACACAAGGCCAAGCGCTCGCGCAGGTTCACGCGGGGCCGCCTGGCGCCCACAGGCGGCGGTAAACGGCGGCAATGCCATCGGCCTCGGCTTGCAAGGAAAAATGCCGGGTCACGCGGTCACGGGCCTGCTGGCCCATGGCCTGCAGTGCGGCGGGGTCGCCCAGCAAACGGGACAGGGCCTGGGCCAATGCGTCGGCATCGCCGGTGGGCACCAGTTCGCCGTTGATGCCCGGTTGCACCAGTTCTTCAAACGCACCGGTGCGCGAGCACACCAGCGCGCAGCCCGTGGCCGCAGCTTCAAACGGGGTCAAGCCAAAGGGTTCGTAGCGCGGGCAGGCCACACACAACAAACACCGTTGGTACCAGCGGTGCACCTCGCCCGACGGCACTTCGCCCAAAAACACGATGCGGTCGCTCAAACCCGCTGCCGCAATGCGGGCTTTCAATTCGGTTTCATAGGCCTGGTGCTTGGGCTGCGCCAGGCCGGCAATGACGGCGGTGAACCCGGGAAAGTGGGGCAACACCCGCAGCATGGCGTCCACATAAACATCGGTGCCTTTGTCGTGCCGCACCCGGCCGAACACGCCTATGCCGTGGCGCCCGGGCAAACCGCTGTCGGCCCAGGCCGTGGTTTTGTCCACCCCTCCAAAGCGGGCCAGGTCGATGCCGTGGTACACCAGGGCGGTGGTGTTGGGCACGCAGTCGGCCGCTTTGGGTGTGGTGGCGATCACCGCATCCATGCGCGAAATCAGCCAGCGCGGGAACCACCCGTGCACATGCTGCGCGGCCGAGGTGAACACCAGTTTGATGGGCAGGCGCAGCACGTCACGCGCCCACAAACCGGCCATCATTTCCGGGTCGCGGCGCACGTGCCAAATGCGAAAGGGTCGGCCTGCCGGGGGTTTGCGGGACCGCTGAATGGCTTGACGCAAGGTCATGCCCGGCACGCCATTGGACTGCAAGGTGCCACAGTAGCCCAACCGCCATTGCGTCATTTGCAACGGCACCAGCGTGTTCACGGTGGCTGACACACCGGTGTAGCGCTGCTTCAGATTGAACACGATGACTTCGGGGTCATCGCTCAGGGTGGGCTGTTGGGTCATGGACGATGGGTGGGGTGTCAGTGCGCGGCAGAACCCACCACGGCATCGGGCTTCACGGTTTTGAGCAAGGCCAGCATGTCGGTCTCGATGCGGTGCAGCGCTTCGGGGGTGTGCCCCTCGAAACGCAGCACCAGCACTGGCGTGGTGTTCGAGGCGCGAATCAGCCCAAAACCATCGGGCCAATCGACCCGCAAGCCATCGATGGTGGACACTTTGGCAGGCGCGGCAAACACCGTGGACTGCAAACGCGCCACCAACGCATGGGGCTCACCCTCGGCACAAGCCACGTTCAATTCGGGAGTGCTGAAGCTGGTGGGCAAGGCATCGAGCACGGCCGATGGATCGGCCGAACGGCTCAAAATTTCCAGCAACCGGGCACCGGCGTAGGTGCCATCGTCAAACCCGTACCAGCGCTCTTTGAAAAAGATGTGGCCACTCATTTCGCCCCCCAACGGGGAGTCGATTTCCTTCATGCGGGCTTTGATGAGCGAGTGCCCCGTCTTGAACATCTCGGCCACGCCCCCGGCGGCCTCAATGGCTGGGGCCAGGCGCTGCGTGCATTTCACGTCAAACAAAATGGTGCCGCCGGGCACGCGGCTGAGCACATCCTGGGCAAACAGCATCATTTGACGGTCTGGGAAAATGTTGTTGCCCTGACGGGTGACGATGCCCAGGCGGTCACCATCCCCGTCAAACGCCAGACCCAGCTCGGCACCGGTGGCCGCCAGCGCGGCTTTCAAGTCCTCCAGGTTTTCAGGCTTGCTGGGATCGGGGTGGTGGTTGGGGAAATTGCCATCCACTTCGCTGAACAGCTCGGTCACCTCACACCCCAGCGCGCGAAAAATGCCGGGCGCCGATGCACCGGCCACGCCGTTGCCACTGTCCACCACGATTTTCATGGGACGGGCCAGCTTCACGTCGCCCACGATGCGGGCGGCATAGTCATCATCCACACGCGCGGTGCGGATGCTGCCACCGGGCCGCAACTGCCAGCTTTCCGCCTCAATGGTGCGGCGCAGGGCTTGAATGTCCTCACCGTAAATGGCCCGGCCAGCCAGCACCATTTTGAAACCGTTGTAGTCCTTGGGGTTGTGGCTGCCCGTGACTTGAATGCCGCTGCGGCACAACGTATGGGCCGCGTAATACAGCATGGGGGTGGTCACCAAACCCACGTCCATCACGTCAATACCCGCTGCGGCCAGCCCCCGCATCAGCGCCTGGCTGAGGCCCGGGCCACTGAGCCGGCCGTCGCGCCCCACGGCCACGGTGGTTTCACCCTGGGCTTTGGCCACGGTGCCAAACGCACGCCCCAAAGCCTCTGCCATGGATTCATTGAGGTCCGAAGGCACCACACCCCGGATGTCATAAGCCTTGAAAATGGATGCAGATACTTGCATGAAAACCCTTGGAATGGTCGTTATAGATGAACGGCGCAGGCATTGTAGGTGGCTGCGCACACCGGGGCTGGCTTACCATGGAACCCCTCCGCTCGGAGGGAGGGCCTATGGGGCCGTTCACCATTTTGAGTCACATAGGTATAGCAACAAAGTTAATACCTACAAGCGATAGAAGGTGTTTTTTTATGAAAACTCATACCCATTGGGTCACACACTGGACAGACACGCCCCTGGGGCCGATGACGCTGGCAGCGTCGCCACAGGGGCTGACGGGTGCTTGGTTTGAAGGCCAGAAACACCACCCAGACACTCAGCACTGGCTGGTGGCACCCCACCATCCCGTGCTGCAACAGGCAACGGCTCAAATTCAAGCCTACTTCGGCGGCCAACGCCGCAACTTCGATCTGCCCCTGGACTTGGCCCATGGCACCGTTTTTCAGCAATCGGTGTGGCAAGCCCTGCGGTCCATACCTTGCGGAACCACCTGCACCTACGGCGAATTGGCGCAACGACTGGGCAAGCCCAACGCGAGCAGGGCCGTGGGCGGTGCGGTGGGACGCAATCCGATCAGCATCCTGGTGCCCTGCCACCGGGTGATCGGTACGGATGGAAGCATGACCGGGTATGCCGGTGGTTTGGCGCGCAAACAAGCCTTGCTGACGTTGGAGCGCACGGTTTGAACACACCCGCCACGCGCAAACCCTCTTGGGTCAAAGACTTTGTGTGGTTGGCCGCCATCTGGGGCTCTTCGTTCTTGTTCATTCGACACGCGGCCCTGGAGTTTGGCGCCCTGCCCACGGCCGCACTCCGGGTCACGGTGGCATCGTTGTTTCTGATGCCTCTGCTCCTCTGGCGAGGGCTTGCATCAGATTTGAAACGGCACTGGCGGCCTGTTTTTCTGGTGGGCGTTCTGAACTCGGGTATTCCGTTTGCCTGCTATTCATTTGCGCTGCTGCACATCACCACCGGACTGTCGGCCATCCTGAATGCCACCGTACCGTTGTTTGGCGCTTTGGTGGCGTGGGTCTGGCTAAAAGACCGCCCCAATGGCATGCGCCTGCTGGGCCTGGCCATTGGGTTCGTGGGGGTGGCCTTGCTCGCCACCGGAAAGCCCAGCGCCCCGGCAGGGGCCATCCCATCCACCGAAGCCGAAACGGGCTGGGCCATGCTGGCATGTCTGGTGGCCACGATGTGTTACGGCATCGGTGCCAGTTTCACCAAACGGCATTTGAGCGCTTTGCCACCATTGGTGACCGCCACGGGCAGCCAAATAGGCGCAAGCCTTGGCTTGGCGCTGCCGGCCATGTGGACCTGGCCCACACACACACCCAGTGTTCAGGCCTGGGGGGCCGTGCTGGTGTTGGGTGTGCTGTGCACAGGCTTCGCCTACATTTTGTTTTTCAAGCTGATCGGCATTGCAGGCCCCGCCAAGGCACTGACGGTGACCTTTTTGGTCCCGGTTTTCGCGTTGGCCTACGGCGCCATCCTGTTGGGAGAACTCGTCACGCCCTGGGTGCTGACCTGCGGAACGGTGATATTGGCAGGGACGTCATTGTCTGCGGGCCTGATCACGGCCAAACGCACAACGGTGTACAAAAAAAAGTGAAATTGCGCAGGCGAATGCCCGAGTCGGGTTGCCAGAGCACCATAAGCGCACACAACCGGAACAGGAAATGAAAAAGCCGCTCCAAGTCGAAACTTGAAACGGCTTTTAATGCTGGCGGAGTGGACGGGACTCGAACCCGCGACCCCCGGCGTGACAGGCCGGTATTC
>CAYFFJ010000069.1:0-14785 GCA_964342395.1 uncultured Hydrogenophaga sp. | reverse complement strand
CCACCGCAGCCACCAACTTCTTGATCAGAAACGCCACCAGCCCACCGGCAAAAATAGCGGCCACAAACACCAGAACAAAACCGGCGGCATAACGCACCGGCTCGGCCATATTGGCCATGGGCAGCCACTGCGCGGCATCGGGCGCAAACCACTGGGCCAGCACAAAGGCCACGGCCCAGCTCAGCACCGACAGCACCTCAAACACCAATCCCCGCCATGCACCGATCACCAGGGACAGCAGCAAAACCGCCAGAAAAATCCAGTCCAGGATGGGCATATGGGGGCTCCGCCTAGAGTTCCAAGATGGCCGCGGGCAGGCTAAGTTTCTTAATCTTGTCGGCCGCCTTTTGCGCCTCGGCCTTGTTGGCAAAGGGGCCAATGCGCACGCGGGTGCGTTGTGCGTCTTTGGCACCCACCACCTGGGTGTAGGTCTTGAAACCCAGCGACTCCACCTTCTGGCGGGCTTCACGCAGCTTGGCGGCTTCCACATAGGCACCGACCTGGACCACATAACGGCCCTCGGCTGCGTCGGGCTTTTTCTCGGCGGGTTTGTCTGCCGCGGGCTTGCCGTCCAGCAAAGCCTGGGCCTTGGCGGCCTCGGTCGGCTTGGCGGCAGGCTTCTCTGCAGCAGCAGCCGGTTTGGGCTCGGGTTTGGTTTCGGCCTTGGCAGCGGGTTTGGGCTCTGCCTTGGGTGCAGGTTTGGCCTCGGTGACGATGGTTTCGGGCTTGGCCTCGGCCTTGGGGGCGGGCTTCGCGTCAGGCTTGGGTTCAGGTTTGGCGGGTGCCGAGGCCACGGGCGCGGGCGTGCCGCCGTCGATGACCCCGCCGCTGACCTGCGAAGGTGCAGCGTTGTTGGTGGCCACTTGCGGCGTGCCCAAAGGCGTCACCTTGGCTTTGTCCGGAATTTCGATGGGAATGTCCACCGCAATCGGCCGGGGCTGGCTGTCAAACAGCAGCGGGAAGCCGATGACCCCCACCAACACCAGCACGGCCGCGCCAATCAGGCGGTGCCGCGCGCGTTTGCGCATGACTTCCACGCTTTCGGGGGCACTGGATGGGGTGGGCTGCTCGTCGCCACCTTTGCGAAACTTGAAAAAGGCCATGGATGGGGTGACGGTTCAGGTGGCTTGGGGCTGGAAGTGTTTGGCGTGGAGCTTGGGGGTGCCCTCTTGCAGCACTCCGCCCACGGTGTAGAACGATCCAAAGACCACGATTCTATCAGCGGGGTCTGCCGCGGCGATGGCCGCGCGCAGGGCCTGCATGGGGTCGGCATAGGCCTGGGCGGAGGCGTCTTTACGCGTGTTTTGCGCCTGCCACTGGGCCTGCAGGTCGGCGCCCGTGGCAGCCCGGGGCGAAGGCAAATCGGTGAAATACCAACGGTCCATCACCGGCGCCACCTTGGCAAACATGGGCGCCAAGTCCTTGTCGGCCATGGCGCCAAAAATGGCGTGGGTGGTGGGGTAGAAGCCCATGGCGTCCAGGTTGGCGGCCAGCGCGGCCACCGAATGCGGGTTGTGCGCCACGTCCAGCACCAGCGTGGGCTGGCCCGGAATGATCTGGAAGCGCCCCGGCAGCTCTACCAGCGCCAGGCCCACGCGCACCGCCTGGGCCGTGACGGGCAACTGCTCGCGCAGCGCCGTCAGCGCGGCCAGCACGCCAGAGGCGTTGACCAGCTGATTGGCCCCCCGCAGCGCCGGGTAAGCCAGCCCGCTGTAACGCCGCCCTCGGCCGGCCCAGCCCCATTGCTGTTTGTCGCCCGACACATTGAAGTCCTGCCCCACGCGCCACAGGTCAGCGCCCACTTCCAGCGCGCGGTCCAGCACGCTTTGGGGCGGCACGGGGTCGCTCACGATGACCGGGCGGCCGGTACGCATGATGCCGGCCTTCTCAAACCCAATCGCCTCGCGGGTGTTGCCCAGCAGTTCCATGTGGTCCAGGTCGATGCTGGTGATGACGGCGCAGTCGGCGTCGATGATGTTCACCGCATCCAGCCGGCCGCCCAGGCCGACCTCCAGAATCACCACATCCAGCCCTTCGCGGGACAGGGCCAGCAGGATGGCCAGGGTGGTGAATTCGAAGTAGGTGAGCGCAATTTCAGAGCCATTTTGGCCATCATTTCCGGCTCTGGCCCGCTCCACTTCTGCGAGAGCAGCTACAAATTTGCTAGCGTCTGCCGCTTCGCCCTTGAGGCGCATGCGCTCTTCAAAGTGCACCAGGTGGGGTGAGGTGTAGACGCCGGTTTTGTAACCCGCCTGGCCCAAAATGGATTCGAGCATGGCGCAGGTGGAGCCTTTGCCGTTGGTGCCGGCCACGGTAATGACGGGGCAGGCAAACTTTAAATTCAGCCGCTGGGCGACGGCGCGCACGCGGTCCAGGCCCAGTTCGATGCCGTTGATGCCCTTGGGGTGCAGGCGCTCGCAGTGGGCGAGCCAGTCTTGTAGCGTTGTCGGTGTTTGCATTGGGTTGGATTGTCGCAGGCATGGCTTTTTGGATCAGGCGGTGTGGGCGTTCTGCTTCGTGTCCCCCGCGCTGCGCGCTCCTCCTTTACCTACGCAGAACGCCCACACCGCCTGATCTGCCACCGTTCCTGCTGCGGGACAGGGAAACATCTCTTCACTACACTTTTGATAGCTGCTAGCGCAATATCTACGGGGTCTGGAGGCCAATTTCACCAAGAAAGTAGAATGGACAGCATGACCACCCTCTACGGCATTCCCAACTGCGACACCGTCAAAAAAGCCCGCGACTGGCTTACCGAGCACGGCGTTGACTACACGTTTCACGACTTCAAAAAACAAGGCGTGCCCACCGCCCTGGTGCCTGGCTGGATTGAATCGGCCGGCCTGGACACCCTGATCAACCGACGCGGCCCCACCTGGCGCAAGCTGGACGAGGCCACCCAAGCCCGCGTGGTGGACACGCCATCCGCGGTCGCCGTGATGCAGGAACACAGCAGCGTCATCAAGCGACCCGTGGTCGTCTGGGGCGACGGCACGGTAACCGTGGGCTTTAGCGACGCGGCCTTTGCGGCCCGCCTCCCGTAAAATCGCGGGTTGCCCGGTGCCTGGCGCGCCGGGCCCTCATTTCCATTACTTTCTGCCCAGCACCATGACCACCACCCACTTCGACAACGTTTCCGTCACCACCAAGGCCAATGTCTACTTCGACGGCAAGTGCGTGAGCCACGGCTTCACTCTGGCCGACGGCACCAAGAAGTCAGTCGGCGTGATCCTGCCCGCCACGCTGACCTTCAACACCGGCGCCCCCGAGATCATGGAATGCGTGGGTGGCAGCTGCGACTACAAGCTGGACGGCACCGACGCCTGGGTCACCAGTGGCGAAGGCCAGAAGTTCAACGTGCCCGGCAACGCCAAGTTCCAGATCCGCGTGACCGAGGGCTTTGAGGCTTACCACTACATCTGCCACTTTGGTTGATCAGCGGTTGATTCGCACAGTCAGTCACTCCTAAATTCATAGCTGCTTGCGCATATTCCACGCGGGCTAGAGGCACATTTCATGTCAAACACCATTCTGCAAAACATTCCCGTCGGCCAAAAGGTCGGCATCGCCTTCTCAGGCGGCCTGGACACCAGCGCCGCCCTGCTGTGGATGAAGCAAAAGGGCGCCCTGCCCTACGCCTACACCGCCAACCTGGGCCAGCCCGACGAGGCCGACTACGACGAGATCCCCCGCAAGGCCATGGAATACGGCGCCATCAAGGCCCGCCTGGTGGACTGCCGCCCACAACTGGCTGCCGAAGGCATTGCCGCGCTGCAAGCCGGTGCCTTCCACATCACCACCGCCGGCGTCACCTACTTCAACACCACGCCGCTGGGCCGTGCCGTCACCGGCACCATGCTGGTGGCCGCCATGAAGGAAGACGACGTCCACATCTGGGGCGATGGCAGCACCTTCAAGGGCAACGACATCGAGCGCTTCTACCGCTACGGCCTGCTGACCAACCCTGCGCTGAAGATCTACAAACCTTGGCTGGACCAGCAGTTTATTGACGAGCTGGGCGGCCGTTCCGAAATGAGCGCCTTCATCACCGCCAACGGCTTTGGCTACAAGATGAGCGCCGAGAAGGCCTACAGCACCGACAGCAACATGCTGGGCGCCACGCACGAAGCCAAGGACCTGGAGTTCTTGAACAGCGGCATGAAGATCGTGAACCCCATCATGGGCGTGCCGTTCTGGAAAGACGACTGCGTCGTCAAGGCCGAAGAAGTGAGCGTGACCTTTGAAGAAGGCCGCCCCGTCGCGCTGAACGGCGTGCAGTACCCCGACCTGGTCAGCCTGATCCTGAAGGCCAACGAGATCGGCGGCCGCCACGGCCTGGGCATGAGCGACCAGATCGAGAACCGCATCATCGAAGCCAAGAGCCGCGGCATCTACGAAGCCCCCGGTCTGGCCCTGCTGTTCATCGCCTACGAGCGCCTGGTCACCGGCATCCACAACGAAGACACCATCGAGCAATACCGCGACAACGGCCGCAAACTGGGCCGCCTGCTGTACCAGGGCCGCTGGTTCGACAGCCAGGCCATCATGCTGCGCGAAACCGCCCAGCGCTGGGTGGCCCGCGCCGTGACCGGCACCGTGACGCTGGAGCTGCGCCGCGGCAACGACTACAGTCTGTTGAACACCGACAGCCCCAACCTGACCTACGCCCCCGAGCGCCTGAGCATGGAAAAGGTGGAAAACGCGCCGTTCAGCCCGCTGGACCGCATTGGCCAGTTGACCATGCGCAACCTGGACATTTCGGACACCCGCGCCAAGCTGGGCGTCTACGCCCAGGCGGGTTTGCTGTCAGCAGGCGACGGCACCGACATGTTGCGCTTGAGCCAGGAAACGGGTCAACCAAAGTGATGTTTTCCACCCCATCACGTTCGTGATCGGGCATCGATGAAATACTGCTGACTTTGCCTACACGCTGGAGATGACCATGAAACGCCGCTCAACATTCGTCGCACCTGTTGCCGCCGCACTTGGCCTGTTGGGCTTGTGTGGCAGTCCTGCGCTCTGGGCATTGGACACCCCCAAAGACAAGGTGGTGCTGACGGTGTCGGGCAAGGTGGGGGCGCCCAACCAGGGGGCCACTGCGGTGTTTGACATGGCCATGCTGCAAAAACTGCCCCAGCGCACGTTCAGCACCCAAACGCCCTGGGACCCCAAGCCCACCACCTTCACCGGACCGTTGCTGCGCGACGTGCTGGCGGCGGCCAAAGCCACAGGCACCACGCTGGAGGCCGCCGCCCTCAACGACTACAAAGTCATCCTGCCCGTGGACGACACCACCCAGTTCGACGTGGTGCTGGCCCACACCATGAACGGCGAAACCATTCCGGTGCGCACCAAAGGCCCGCTGTTCATCATTTACCCGTTTGACAGCAAACCCGAGCTCAAGGCCGTGAAGTATTACGAGCGCTCCATCTGGCAACTGAAAACGCTGTCGGTGCAATGACCCCCACGGCACAGGCGGCAGCCGCAGGTGGCCGCCGCTTTTTGTGGTGGTTTGCCCTGGGTACAGCAAGCCTGGCGGGCCTGGTGGCGGGCATGCTGGCCCTTCAGTTGCGGCAAAGCGAAAACCTGGAAGACAACTGGCAACTGAACGCCGACTCGGTCACCGCGCTGGCCTTCCAGTTCGAACGCGAGTTTCTGCGCCTGCGCCACGTGATGGATGCGACCGCTCAAACGCCGTCCACCGCGAACCTGGAAGAGCTTGGCCTGCGCTACAACATTTTTCTCAGCCGCAAAGTGCTGCTGGAAGACAACCCCAGCACACGCCTCATACGCGACCGGGCGGAATACCAACAACTGCTGCCCAGGCTGGAAGCATTCATCGCGCAAGCCGAACCCGTGTTTGCAGCCCCCCTTCCCGAGCCCAAACCCTTGCAAATGCTGCTGGCACAGCTCAACAGCATGGGCCCCAACGTTCAGGCCTTGAGTTTTGCCGCCACGTCGGTCATGGCCGGGTTGATCGAAACCAGGCAACACACCATTCGTGAGCAAGGCAGCACCATCGTGCGCCTGACCATCGCCCAACTGGTGTTGCTGCTGCTGGCAGCCGCTGCCCTGTGGGTGCGCCACCGGCGCCTGGTGCGCGAACGCATCGCACTGGAAGAGCTGACGCACGAACTGCGTGAAGCACGCCAAAAGGCCGAAGCGGCCAGTGAGGGCAAGAGCCGCTTCCTGGCCAACATGAGCCATGAACTGCGGACCCCCTTCAACGGCATGCTGGGCATGCTGGGCATGCTGGAGACCACGGCGCTTACCAGCCAGCAGGCCGACTACGCCCACACTGTGCGCGAATCCGCGCAGCACCTGTTGACGCTGCTCAACGACATCTTGGATGTGTCTGCCATGGAAGCGGGCAAGTTGAAGCTCAAGCCAGCCCCACTGGAGTTGCGAGGACTGCTGAGCAGCACCGAAGCCCTGATGCAAAGCAGTGCCCGCCACAAAGGCCTGACGCTGTCTGTCACGCAGGACCCCGCGCTGCCCAAATGGGTACAGGCGGACGCCACACGCTTGAAGCAGATTTTGTTCAACTTGCTCAGCAATGGCATCAAATTCACGGAGCACGGCCATGTCACCATGGCGGTGGACTTGAGTGACACCTTTCGCACGGTAGCCCCCCTTCGCATCACAGTCACCGACTCCGGCATTGGCATGAACGAACAAGCGGTCAACCGTTTGTTTCAGCGGTTTTACCAGGTTGAGTCGGGGGCAGACCGGCGTTTTGGGGGCGCAGGACTGGGTCTGGACATCTCCCGGACGTTGGCCCGGCTGATGGGAGGCGAGTTGACCGTGTCCAGCCACCCGGGCGTGGGGTCCACCTTCACACTCACGCTGCCCTTGCCGGTGTGCGACGCCCCAGTCGCCGTGGTGTCAACGCCAGTTGAGCCCATGGCAGCCCCTTCTGCGCCACTGCCACCGCCCACTCGAATCCTGGTGGCCGAAGACCACCCCGTGAACCGCAAGGTGATGGCGGCGTTGCTGGGCAAGCTGAACTGTGAAGTCACGTTCTGCGAAAACGGCCAGGAAGCAGTAGATGCGGTGGCCACCCGCACCTTTGATGTGGTGTTCATGGACATTCACATGCCCGTGATGGACGGGTTGGCCGCCACGCGGCTGATACGCCAGAGCGGCAGGGATCCGCGCGTGTTGCCCATCATTGCGCTGACCGCAGATGCCATGAACGAGGCGCGTGAAAACGCCATGCAAGCAGGGGTGAATGAATTCCTGACCAAACCCATCCGATTGCCCGAATTGCAGCAAGCCATGGCCCGCTGGCTGCCACCACCGACCGAACCCCGCTGAGCGTGTTGGGGTCGGACGGGGGAACTCACACCACCACAGGCTCGATCTCCAGGCACAAACCAAACCGCTCGTACACGCTGGTCTGAATGGCCTTGGCCAGCGTCATCACCTCACCACCCGTGGCGGGGTGGGCAGTGCCACCCCGGTTGACCAGCACCAGGGCCTGTTTGTCATACACCGCCGCGTGGCCCATGGCCTTGCCCTTCCAGCCACAGGCGTCAATCAGCCAACCGGCCGCCAGCTTCACCGTGCCGTCGGGCATGGGGTAGTGCACCACCTTCGGGTCGCGCCCAATGATGTCGACACATTGCTCCGCACTCACGGTGGGGTTTTTGAAAAAGCTGCCCGCGTTGCCCAACACGGCTGGGTCAGGCAATTTGGCGCGGCGGATGGCACACACCCAATCGAACACCTGGCGGGCGGAGGGCAGCACACCCCCCTGCTCTTGCACTTTGCGCGTCAACTCCAGGTAGCCCACCTCGGGCACCCAGCGCTTGGGGCACGCAAACCGCACGTGTGTGATGAGGGCACGCCCAGCCAAACCCAAATGGCGCGTGTCACCCGCCGCATGTTTGAACACCGAATCTCGGTAGCCAAACCCACATTGCGAGGCGTCCAACGAAAACACCTGACCCGTGTGCAGGTCCACCGCATCCAGCGAATGGAACCGGTCTTGCAACTCCACGCCATAGGCGCCGATGTTTTGCACCGGCGAAGCCCCCACCGTGCCCGGGATCAGGGCCAGGTTTTCCAGGCCAGGCCAGCCCTGCGACAACGTCCAGTCCACAAAAGCGTGCCAGGGCTCGCCCGCACCGGCCTCCACCACCCAGTGCGTGGCGGTTTCTTCGACCAGGCGACGCCCCCCTATCTCGACCTTGATGACCAGTCCCTTCACGTCGCCAGTCAGCACCAAATTGCTTCCCCCGCCCAACACCAGGGGACTTTGTTGGCAGGCTGGCGCGTGTTGCACACACAGGTCCACAGCGTCGGCAGTGGTGCGCACCCGCACCATTTGCAAGGCTCGCGCCTGTATGCCAAAGGTGTTGAAGGGCTGAAGGGAGACCAGGTTCTCGACTAACATGACGGGATTGTCTCACCCCTGTTTTCACGCTCAGAACCGCCCTGCCATGCCCTCTTTTGACACCATCCTTGAAGCCAACCTCGTTGAAGTGAAAAACGCCGTTGAGCAGACCATTCGCGAGGTGGGCACACGCTTTGACTTCAAAGGCACCTCGGCCAACCTGGAGCTGAAAGACAAAATCATCACGCTGTTTGGCGACAGCGACTTCCAGATCACCCAGGTGGACGAAGTGCTGCGCAGCAAGCTTGCCAAGCGCAACGTCGATGTGCGCTTTCTGGATGCGGGCAAAATCGAAAAAATAGGCGGCGACAAAGTCAAGCAGCCCATCACCGTGCGCAATGGCATCGAAACCGATGTGGGCAAAAAAATCCAGCAAGCCATCAAGGGCAGCAAGCTCAAGGTCCAAGCGGCCATTCAGGGGGACGCCGTGCGCGTGACTGGCGCCAAGCGCGACGACCTGCAAGCCGCCATGGCCGTCATCAAAAAAGACGTGCCCGACCTGCCCCTGAGCTTCAACAACTTCCGGGAATAAACCCAGCCCCACTCGTCCCCAAAATGAGTGCAGGCGACCAGCCGACCCTGGTACCGGTTTCCCCTGTGCAATTGCACGTGGGTGACGTGTTGCGCTTCACCTTGCGCGATGAACATGGCAGGGTGCTGCTGGCCAAAGGCCTTCAGATTGAAGACCTTGCTGCGCTGGACGCGTTGCAACGGCGAAAGTCCGTCTTCGTCAATTACGAAGAATCTGACGAAGCACTGAAAGTGCTGATGAGCGGATTCACAGAAGTCGCGCGCCGCGATGCCCCGCTGAAAGACATTGACCGCTTCGTGTCCCTCAAATCCACCGTGAGTTTGCCCCCACTGCCCAGCTCCTTGACCCAGGCCTGGGAAGAAGTGGAAACGCGGTTGAAAATCACCCTCAGTCAACTGGCCCAGGGCGGGATATTGGGCCAAGAGGCATCGGAACGTATCACCCTTGTGACCGCCATACAGGAGGCCCTGCTGAACCGAAACCGAGACGCCGCCCTGTTTTTGCTCATTCACCGGGCGGTGACGGGTTTCAGCGGGTACAGCGCCCTGCACGCATTGCTGACGTCATTGCTCTGCCGCCTGTTGGTGGAGCCACTGAAACTGCCACCCGAGGAAGGAGAGGTGCTGGTGCGGGCTGCGCTGACCATGAATGTGGCCATGACCCAACTGCAAGACCTGTTGGCAGCGCAAAAACAACCGCCCTCGCGCCAGCAACGCACCTTGATTGACAGCCACACCACCGACGGCGTGCGCCTGCTGCAAGATGTGGGCGTGACCAACCCCCTGTGGCTGGCCGTGGTACAGGCACACCACGACGAATTGCCGCCGGGAGTGCCCTTGTCCCAACGCACAGCCCCCCAGCGGTTGACCAAAATTCTGCAAGTGGTGGACCGGTACACCGCTGCCATGAGCCCACGCATGTCTCGCGCCGGGCGCGATGCCAAGGACGCAGCCCGATCAGCCATTGTGCAAACCAGCACGGGGACACACGACGAAGTGGGCCTGATGCTGATGCAAGTGCTGGGCCTGCACCCGGCAGGCACTTTTGTGAAGCTGGTCAATGGTGAAACCGCCGTGGTGCTGCGCCGGGGCATCAAACCCAACGAACCCTGGGTGGCCAGCGTGCTGAACCGGCGCGACGAGCCCATTGCGGAACCGCGTCTTTACAACACGGCGAAACCCGAACTCGCGGTGGCGCAAGGCGTCTCTGCTTCGCAGGTGCGTGTGCGCCTCAACCCCGAAGCCCTGTTGCGGCCACTGGCGTTTTCCAAAACCGGGGCCGAGCGTGGCGTTAGGCTGGGCTGAGCGGCTGTTGGGCACCGCCTGCTTAGGCGGCGTGTTGTGGGCGGGTGGGGCCCAGGCACAAACGCATGCCGTGCAACTCGCAGGCATTTCCGGCGAAAAAGCCTTGCTGGTGGTGGACGGCCAGGCGCCGAAATTCATGGTGGTGGGCGACACCCACGCTGGCGTGCGCCTGGTGCACGTCAGCGCCAACGGGGCCAAAGTGAGCATCAACGGGCAGCAGGCCACCCTGGTGCTGGGCGAATCGCCCGTGAGCCTGGGCACAGGTGCTGCGGCCACTGGCGGCGGCAACCCCCGCGTGGTGCTGACGGCTGACAGCCGAGGCCACTTTGTGGTGGCCGGCAGCATCAATGGCAAAAGCGTGCAGTTCATGGTGGACACCGGGGCCACCACTGTGGTGCTGGGCCAGGCAGACGCACAGCGCCTGGGCCTCAAGCCCGACGCAGGCCAGCGCGTGGGCATGCAAACCGCCAACGGCACCGTGGTGGGCCACCAACTCAAACTGCAGCGTGTGCGCCTGGGCGACGCGGAGGTGAGCGACGTGACCGCCGTCATCCTGCCCCAGCCCATGCCCTATGTGCTGCTGGGCAACAGCTTTCTCACCCGCTTTCAAATGCAGCGTGACAACGACCAGATGACGCTGCAGCGGCGGTACTGAATCAGATTTGTGCGGCCGTGACCACCACCTCAATGCGCCAGCTGGGGTTGGCCAGCGCCGCCTGCACCGTGGCACGCGGCGGGGCGTGGCCTGCGGGCACCCAGGCGTCCCACACCGCGTTCATGGCGGCAATGTCTTGGATATCGGCCAGGTAAATCTGCACGCGCAACAAACGGGTTTTGTCGCTGCCCGCCTCGGCCAGGCGGCGATCGATCTGGGCCAGCACGTCGGCCGTTTGGCTGGCCATGTCGGTGGCCTCGCACTCGGGCACCATGCCCGCCAGGTACACCACGCCGTTGAAAATGGCGGCCTCGCTGTAGCGGGCAGCCACGTGCAAACGCTGCAAGGGTTTGGCGTCGGCGTTCATTTTTTGGCCCCCAGTCGGGACTCGGTGCCTTTGACCAGCCGGTCCACGTTTTCACGGTGCCGCCAAATCAGCAGTGCCCCCATGGCCACCAGCGCGCCCACCATGGGCGGCGACGCAGGCCACACGACATCGGCACCCAACAAAAAGTAAGCCGGGGCAAACACCGCCGCCACCATCGACGCCAGCGACACATACCGCATGAAATACACCACGATGCCAAACGTGGCCAGGCAGGCCAGCGCCAGCACCCAGTCCACGCCAAACAGCACCCCCACCGCCGTGGCCACGCCCTTGCCGCCCTTGAAGTGGAAAAACACCGGGAACAAGTGGCCCACAAAAGCGGCCAGCCCCACCAGCGCCAAGGTGGCATCGCCCAGTCCCACCCCCGCGCCCCACACCCCCGCCATCCACAAGGGCAGCCAGCCCTTTACGGCGTCGAGCAACAGCGTGGCAATGGCCGCCTTTTTGTTGCCCGAGCGCAGCACGTTGGTGGCGCCGGGGTTTTTGCTGCCGTAGCTGCGAGGATCGGCCAGCCCGACAAGTCGGCTGACGATGACGGCAAACGACAACGAGCCCACCAGGTAGGCGGCCAGCACGGCCAGAGCGGAAAAAACAAGGTCCACGGCGGATTCCTTTTTACAAATGAAAAAGGCCTATACCGCTCGACCCCATTCAATAGTTTGCTATAAATTTCTAGACCTGCAAAAGGCCTGAAAACCGGCTATTCTGCCAGTGCACGCGGCACCGCCATGTGTCGCGTCAGCCACCTGACACGGCGGCCGGATCCAGGCGCAGCAAGCGAACGGCGTTGTCCTTGAGAATGCCGGGCATCACCTCGGGCTTGAAGCCCGCTTCCTGGAAGTCTTTCATCCAACGCTCCGGGGTGATGAGCGGGTAGTCGGAGCCGAACAGAACGCGGTCCTTGAGCAAAGTGTTGGCGTATTGCACCAATGACTTGGGGAAGTATTTGGGGCTCCAGCCGGACAGGTCGATCCAGACATTGGGCTTGTGGGTGGCCACGCTCAGGGCCTCGTCCTGCCAGGGGAAGCTGGGGTGGGCCATGACGATTTGCATATCCGGAAAGTCGATGGCCACATCGTCCAGATGCATGGGGTTGCTGTACGCCAAGCGCAGGCCACCGCCGCAGCGCATGCCACTGCCGATGCCGCTGTGGCCGGTGTGAAAAATGGCCGGCATGCCGTGTTCGGCGATCACCTCATAAATGGGCCAAGCCATCTTGTCGTAAGGGTGGTAGCCCTGAACCGTGGGGTGAAATTTGAAGCCCTTGATGCCAAATTCCTCTATCAACCGCCGGGCTTCGCGCGCGCCCATCTTGCCTTTGTGCGGGTCTATGCTGGCAAAGGCCATCATCATGTCGCTATTGGCCTTGGCGGCCTCAGCGATTTCTTCGTTGGGGATGCGCCTGCGGCCCAGCTGGGACTCGCTGTCCACCGTGAACATCACCAGGCCGATTTTCTGCTGCCGGTAGTACGCCACGGTTTCCGCAATGGTGGGGCGGCGTCCGTTCTTGAAATATTTGTCGGCCGCGCGGTCGTACTCCTCGCCGTAGTTGTCAAACGGGTTCCAGCAACTCACTTCCGCGTGGGTGTGGATATCAATGGCGCGCAGGTTTTGGTAGTCCATGCTGGTCTCCTGTAGGTTGGCTGGCGGACGCACAGAGGCAGCCTCCCCGAATGCGGTCTTCCAGGAAGGGCCTCAAAGGAAACCACCGATAAAAGCGCTTTCAACTGGCTTTATTTGATTATTAACCATAATCAAATAAAGCTGCCATGAAAACCACTCCCCGGTGTGGGGCATGAAACCACCATTGGCTCAGTCAAACCTTGTCCCGCAGCCACTGTGCAAGATCGACCATGACCCCATGACCGATCGGTGAGACGGCTGTGAAGTGGATACAGGCATGGATGGCGCTGGGGTAATGTTGATGGGTCACTGCCACGCCGGCGCTGGCAATACGCTGCGCCAGGGCCTCCCCCTCGTCACGCAAAGGGTCGTGGCCCATGGTGCCTACCCAAGTGGCGGGCAAGGTCTCAAACCCGCCAGACTTCAACAATGCGTAATCCGGGTGCTGCAGCACCTCTGGCCGTCCGCCGACGTAGCTTTCCATGAACCATTGCATCACGCTCAGGGTCAAGAACTTGCCATCGTTTTCAAGGTAAGACGGGCTGTGCTCGTCGGGATGCTGTGCTGGAGGATAGATCAAACCCAGTGCCCGCACCTGTGTGGCCTGCACGCGCCGAGCAGCGACCAGGGCCAGCTGCGCACCCGCACTGTCACCTGCCACAGCGATGCGGCCAGCGTCCCCCCCCAAAACCGTTGCGTGGGCCAGCACCCAACGCAGCGCCGCTTCGGCATCGTCACTCGCCGCAGGAAACGGATGCTCGGGCGCCAGGCGGTAGTCCACAGCAACCACCAGCATGCCTGCCTGATGGCACAGGGTGCGACAAACTTTGTCATGGGTTTCCAAATCACCTATCACAAAGCCCCCTCCGTGCAGGAACAACAGCACTGGCGGCGGTGTTGTCATACCCTCGGTGTGAGGCGTGTAGATGCGCAAGGACAACGCCCCTGCAGGTCCCGGACAAACCGTGTCTTCCACCTTGCCAATGGCAGGCGCTGGCAACCCCAGGCCATCTGCCATTTCTCGGTAAATTTGTCGGGCAATGGTTGGAGGCAAAGACTCTATGGGCGGGTTGCCCTGAGCCGCTGCCTGGGCCAGAAATCCGGCCAAGGCGGGGTCGAGGTCCGCGACTTCCCGCATGGGTTTGACAGCTGCATTCATGGGGTTATCTCCTGGTTGAGGTTAAAAAAAAGGAATGACGGGTTCATCTCAGCAGTCGGCCGTCGCGTGTGCGCAACAGGAAATGCGCCAGCGCCGGCAGCAACACCAGCGCCCCCACCATGTTCCAAACAAACATGAAGGCCAGCAAAATGCCCATGTCGGCCTGAAACTTGATGGGCGAGAAAGCCCACGTGCCAACAGCCAGGGCCAGCGTGATACCGGTCAGCATGACGACCCGGCCTGTGAACTGCAGCGCGTGGTGGTAGGCGTCCGACAGGCTCGCACCTTCCCGCATGCGAGCCAGGGTGATGCTGAGCACATACAGCGCGTAGTCCACGCCAATGCCCACGCCCAGTGCAATCACCGGCAAGGTGGCCACCTTCACGCCCATGCCCAGCCAGACCATCAAGGCCTCGCACAGGACGGAGGTCAGCACCAGCGGCAGCACCGCCACCACCACCGCGCGCCAGGAGCGGAAGGTGATCCAGCACAGAAGAATCACTGCCGCATAGACCCACAGCAGCATCTCGTGCATGGCTTTGCCCACCACGATGTTGGTGGCGGCATCGATGCCGGCGCTGCCAGCGGCCAACTTGAATTTGACCTCCGGCGTGTTGTTGGCAGCGGCAAATGCCTCGACCTCGGCCACCACACGAGCCAGCGTTTCAGCCTTGTGGTCCTTCAGGTACACGTACAGCGCCAGGAAGGAGCAGTTCTGGTTGAACA
>CAYFFJ010000068.1:0-15149 GCA_964342395.1 uncultured Hydrogenophaga sp. | reverse complement strand
TGTGGGCCAGGCCCATGGCCAGGTTTTCCTGCACCGTCAAGCGGGCAAAAATTTCGCGCCCCTGGGGCACAAAACCCATGCCCGCACGGGCGCGCTCGTAGGGTGTGGCGGTGGAAATGTCTTGCCCGTTGAAGCTGATGCTGCCGTTTTTGATGGGCACCAGCCCCATCAGGCTTTTGAGCAACGTGGTTTTGCCCACCCCGTTGCGGCCCAGCAGCACGGTGACCTTGCCCAGCTGGGTTTGCAGGCTCACATCGCGCAGGATGTGCGAGCCGCCGTAGTACTGGTTGATGTGTTGAACGTCTAGCATTTTTCAGCGTCCCAAATAAACCTCGATCACCCGCTCATCGGCCTGCACCTGGTCCAGCGTGCCCTGGGCCAGCACCGAGCCGTCGCACAGCACGGTGACGATGTCTGAAATGGTTTTGATGAAGCCCATGTCGTGCTCCACCACCATCAGGCTGTGTTTGCCCTTCAGGGTGAGGAACAGCTCGGCCGTGCGGGCGGTTTCGTCGTCGGTCATGCCGGCCACGGGCTCGTCGAGCAGCAGCAGTTTGGGGTCTTGCATGAGCAACATGCCAATTTCCAGCCACTGCTTTTGCCCGTGGCTCAGCAAACCGGCTTGGGCGCTCACGCTGCCAGCCAAATGAATGGTGTGCAGCACCTCGGCCAGCCGGTCGCTTTGGGCGCTGTCGAGCTTGAAGCGCAGGGACGGCCACACGCCTTTGTGGGTTTTCAGGGCCAGTTCCAGGTTTTCAAACACGCTGAGGTGTTCAAACACCGTGGGCTTTTGAAACTTGCGGCCAATGCCCAGCTGGGCAATGTCAGCCTCGCGGTGGCGCAACAGGTCGATGGTGGAGCCGAAAAACACCGTGCCGCTGTCGGGCCGGGTTTTGCCGGTGATGATGTCCATCAGGGTGGTTTTGCCCGCACCGTTGGGGCCAATGATGCAGCGCAGCTCGCCGGGCGCAATGTCCAGGCTCAGGCCGTTGATGGCCTTGAAGCCATCAAAACTCACGTTCACGTCTTCCAGGTACAAGATGCGGCCGTGGGTCACGTCCACCTCGCCGGGGGTGTGCACGCGGCCCAAACCGGCCTCGCGCCCGCCCGACTCGGTTTGGCCCTGGGGCACCACCGGGGCGGTTTTGTGCAGGCGCTGCGCGCCTTGTTCCATCAAATCAGGGGTCATGGCTTGGCTCCCCCCACGGGTTTGCGCAGCAAGCCCATGACCCCATTCGGCAAATACAGCGTGACAGCAATAAAAAGGGCACCCAGGCAATACAGCCAGAACTCAGGGGCCGTGACCGTGAGCCAGCTTTTGGCCCCGTTCACCAAAAACGCGCCCACGATGGGACCCACCAGCGTCGCCCGGCCCCCCACCGCCGCCCAAATGGCGATTTCAATGCTGTTGGCCGCGCTCATTTCACTGGGGTTGATGATGCCCACCTGGGGCACGTACAGCGCGCCCGCAATGCCACACATCACGGCAGAAATGACCCAAACCGTCAGCTTGTAGGGCAGCGGGTTGTAGCCGCTGAACATCACGCGGGTCTCCGCGTCGCGGATGGCCTGCAGCACCCGGCCAAACTTGCTGGCCATGAGCCAGCGCCCCCACAAATAGCAGCCCAGCAGGGTGAGACCGGTCAACACAAACAACGCCATGCGCATCCCGGGCGTGGCAATGGGCATGCCCAAAATGCGCTTGAAATCGGTGAAACCGTTGTTGCCGCCAAAACCGGTTTCGTTGCGGAAGAACAGCAGCATGGCCGCAAACGTCATGGCCTGGGTGATGATGGAAAAGTACACCCCCTTGATGCGCGAGCGGAAAGCAAAGTAGCCAAACACAAAGGCCACCAGCCCCGGCACCGCCACGATCAGCACCAGCGTGGCCACAAAGCTGTCAGACAGCGCCCAGTGCCAGGGCAGCTCTTTCCAGTCCAGGAACACCATGAAATCGGGCAGGTGGCTTTTGTAGTTGCCGTCGGTGCCAATCTGGCGCATCAAATACATGCCCATCACATAGCCGCCCAGCGCAAAGAACAGGCCGTGGCCCAGGCTGAGGATGCCGGTGTAGCCCCAGATCAGGTCCATGGCCAGGGCACAGATGGCAAAACACATGATCTTGCCCACCAGCGCCACGCCGTAGTCGCTGAGGTGGAACACGCTGCCCTCGGGCACCAGCAGGTTCAGCACGGGTGCCAGGGCACACACCGCCAGCAGGGCCACCCCAAAGGCGGTCCAGCCTGCGCGCGACAGCAAAGCGGGTTTGGGAGGCAAAGCCAACGGGGCGTGCAGGGTGAGAGTGGTGTGGGAGGTGGTCATGGGAGTGGGTCCGGCGTCAGGCTTCTGCACTGCGGCCCTTCATGGCAAAGATGCCTTGCGGACGCTTTTGAATGAAGATGATGATGAACACCAGCACGGCAATCTTGGCCAGCACCGCGCCGGTCACGCCTTCCAGCAACTTGCTGGCCATGCCCAGCCCCAGCGCGGCATACACGGCCCCGGCCAACTGGCCCACGCCGCCCACCACCACCACCATGAAGGCGTCAACGATGTAGGTTTGCCCGAGATCTGGCCCCACGTTGCCCACCTGGCTGAGCGCACAGCCCGCCAGCCCGGCAATGCCAGAGCCCAGCGAAAACGCGTAGGTGTCGATGCGGGCGGTGTTCACGCCCAGGCAGCTGGCCATGGGGCGGTTTTGCGTCACCCCGCGCACAAACAGGCCCAGCCGGGTTTTGCCGATCAGCCAGGCCATGCCCAGCAGCACGGCAGCGGCAAACGCGATGAGACCCAAGCGGTTGTAGGGCAGCGTGAGGTTGGCCAGCACCTGCACGCCGCCGCTCATCCAGCTGGGGTTTTCCACGCCCACGTTTTGCGCGCCAAACAGGCTGCGCACGGCCTGCATCAGCACCAGGCTGATGCCCCAGGTGGCCAGCAGCGTTTCCAGCGGGCGGCCATACAAAAAGCGCAACACGCCCCGCTCCATGGCCACCCCCACCAGGGCCGACACGGTGAACGCCACCGGCAGCGCGGCCAGCAAATACCAATCAAACGCGCCCGGCAAATGGGTGCGGAACAGGCCCTGCACCCCATAGGTGGCGTAGGCGCCGATCATCATCAACTCGCCGTGGGCCATGTTGATAACCCCCATCAGCCCGTAGGTGATGGCCAGGCCCAGCGCCACCAGCAGCAGGATGGAGCCCAGGCTGATGCCGGTGAACAGCGCGCCCACACGCTCGCCCCACACCAGCGTTTCCTGGATGCTGCGCAGGCTGGTCTGGAGGGCGGACTTGACCGCCGCGTCGTCCTCGTCGGCCAGGCGCTGGTTCAGCAGCAACTGGGTGGCGGGGGTTTTGCTGCTGGCCAGGGCCTTGGCGGCGGCCAGGCGCTTGGCCACATCGGCACTGCCCAGCAGCGCGGCAGAGCGGGCCAGTTCCAGCTGGGCCAGCACGGCCGTGTCTTTTTCGGTGGCCAGCGCCTGGTCCAGCAGGGGCAGCAACGCTTCGCTGGGTTCTTTGATGAGGGTGGCCACGGCGGCCAGGCGCTCGGCCGGAGCGCCCGAGAACAATTTCAGCGCGGCCAGCGCCGCGTCCAGCCCGCTGCGCATGAAGTTGTTGTTGATGACGTCTTGCGCATCGTCGGGCAGGGCCACGGGTTTGCCCGTCAACGGGTCGGTGGCCTGGCCGACGGGGGCGTCTGGCCCCACCACAAACACGCGTTCGCCCGACACCTTCACGGTGTCGTTGGCCAGTGCCTGGATGAAGGCCACGGTGGCTTCGTCGGCATCGACCACGGCCTGGCCCACGGCGGCCACGCGGTCTTCCGCCTCTCCAATTGACATGCTTTTTATGCCTTCAGCGCTTATTGCATAAGCACTTGTAGCTACAAAAAACGAAATTATGAGCAAACCCAAATGGCGTAAACCGGGTGACCCTGTGCGCATATCCCACTTCCCCTTTTTGGTGTGCTGGAGCGGAGTGTGCGCAGGGCCCCGCGAGAGGGAAATACGCCGTGTGGCGTATGGGGGGCCAACGCGGCATGGCTCACCGGGTAAACCCTGAAACCGCGATCGATTAAAAACATTACATTTACTATAAATTTTTAACGTATATTTGTGTCATATCAAGGCCGCCAACACCCCACGGCTTGACCCTTTCCTTTGTTTGTGAAACGCACCCTGGAGTTTTTCATGCCCCACGCCTTGTTGGCCGCCCACCAAACCCTGCTTGACGGTGCACTGCGCGCCATTGCCACCCGTGGCCACTGGTCTCCCTTCAACGAAATGCCCAGCCCCAAGGTGTATGGCGAAACAGCCGCTAACGATGGAAAGCATGCTTTTGAATCACTTCTGGGCCAAGCTTTTGAGCTGAACCAGCCCGGCGACACCGGCCAGCGCGTGGCGCCCGAGCAATCGCCTTACGGTGTGGCGCTGAACGTGGGCTACCCCGTGTGCGACCCCGAAGCCCTGGTGGCCGCAGCCCAGGCTGCCATGCCCGCGTGGCAGGCCGTGGGCGCAGCAGGCCGCACCGGCATCTGCCTGGAAATGCTGACGCGCCTGAACCGCCAGAGCTTTGAAATTGCCCACGCCGTGATGGCCACCACCGGCCAGGGCTGGATGATGGCCTTCCAGGCCGGTGGCCCCCACGCGCAAGACCGCGCCCTGGAGGCGGTGGCCTATGCCTGGCGCGAACAAAGTTTTGTGCCCGCCGAGGCAGTGTGGGAAAAGCCCCAGGGCAAAAACCCGCCTATTCAAATGAAGAAACACTTCGAGGTGGTGGGCCGGGGCGTGGCGCTGGTCATTGGCTGCGGCACCTTCCCCACCTGGAACACCTACCCCGGCCTGTTTGCCGCGCTGGCCACGGGCAACGCCGTCATCGTCAAACCCCACAGCAATGCCGTGCTGCCAGCGGCCATCACCGTGCGCACGCTGCGCGCCGTGTTGGCCGAGCAAGGCCTGGACCCCAACCTGGTCACCCTGTGCGTGACCGAAAACCGCGCCACCACGCAGGCGCTGGCCACGCACCCCGCCGTGAAGTCGGTGGACTTCACCGGCGGCAACACCTTTGGCCAGTGGCTGATGGCCCACTGCAAGCAGGCCCAGGTGTACGCCGAGCTGGCGGGGGTGAACCACACCGTCATCGACTCCACCAACGCCTACAAAGCCATGCTGGGCAACCTGGCGTTCACGCTGTCGCTGTACTCGGCGCAGATGTGCACCACCACGCAGGCCATTCTGGTGCCCGCTGGCGGCATAGCCACCGACCAAGGCCACAAGACGCACGACGAGGTGTGCGCCGACCTGGGCGCGGCCATTCAGAAGTTCCTCAGCAAACCCGAGGTGGCCTGCGCCGTGCTGGGCGCCATTCAGTCCAGCGACACGCTGGCCCGCATCGAGCAGGCCAACAGCGGCGCGTGGGGCCGGGTGGTGCTGGCCTCTGAAACCCTGACCCACCCCGAATTCCCCAACGCCACCGTGCGCACCCCCGTGCTGCTGGGCTGCGACGCCACCGACGTGGCCGCCTACCAGGAAGAACGCTTCGGCCCCGTGGCCTTTGTGGTGAAGTGCGCCGACACCGCCGCCGCCGTGGCCTTGTCAGAACACCTGGTCCACACCCACGGCGCGCTGACGGTGGGCGTGTACAGCACCCGTGCTGATGTGATCGACGCCATGACGGCTGCCACCTGGCGCGGCAAAGTGGCCCTGTCCATCAACCTGAGCGGCAGCGTGTTTGTGAACCAGTCTGCTGCGTTTTCTGATTACCACGGCACCGGCGGCAACCCGGCGGCCAATGCCAGCTACGCCGATTCGGCCTTTGTGGCCAACCGCTTCCGCGTGGTGCAGCGCAGCTACCAACTTGATAGCATATAACCAAAACAGGGCAAGCGCCATGACCTACAAAAGCATTGAATTTTCGGTGAGCACCGCCACCGGCGTGGCCCGCCTCACGCTGAACCGGCCCGACAAAATGAACGCCTTCACCGGTGACATGCACGCCGAGCTGCGCCACGCGCTCGATGCCTTGCAAGCCGGAGAAGGCGACTGCGCCGCCGCCCGCGTGCTGGTGGTCACCGGCGCAGGCCGGGGCTTTTGCGCAGGGCAAGACCTGGCCGACCCCGACATGGTGTTCACCCCCGGCGAGCCACCGCCCGACATGGGCAACGTGGTGGAGCGCCACTTCAAACCCCTGGTGATGCGCTTGACCCACCTGCGCGTGCCCACCATTGCCCGCGTGCAAGGCGTGGCCGCCGGGGCGGGCTGCAGCCTGGCGCTGGCCTGCGACATGGTGGTGGCGGCCGAGGCCGCTTCGTTCATGCTGCCGTTTTCGAAAATTGGGCTGATACCCGACACCGGCGCCTCGTGGGCCGTGCCGCAGCGTCTGGGGCTGGCGCGGGCCATGGGCCTGGCGCTGACCGCGCAAAAACTGCCCGCCGCCCAGGCCGCCGACTGGGGCCTGATTTGGACCTGCGTGGCCAATGACGCGCTGGACAGCGCGGTGGACGCCCTGGCCGCCCAACTGGCCGCCCTGCCCACCACGGCGCTGGTGCGCACCCGCCAGGCCATGCTGGCCGCACACACCGCGTCGCTGGAGCAGCACCTGTCCTACGAGGCTTTGGTGATGCGCGAGCTGGGCCACAGCGCCGACTGCATGGAAGGCGTGGCCGCCTTCCTGGAAAAGCGCCCCGCCCGCTTCAACCAGGGCTGAAAGCCGCATTAAAACAAATAGCTTAAAAACCATACCCATCAAGCGCCATAGGCCTAAAACACTATGAATTCACCCACCAACCCCACCCACGCACAAGCGCTGGCCCAGCAGCTGGCACAAGACGTGGCCCAGGCCATGTGGGCGCGCGACCACGCCACGCAGGCGCTGGGCATGTCCCTCGTGGCTGTGGCCCCCGGCAGCGCCACCGTGGCCATGCCGGTGCGCCAGGACATGCTCAACGGCCACGGCATGTGCCACGGCGGCTTCATGTTCACCCTGGCCGACAGCGCGTTTGCCTATGCCTGCAACAGCCACAACCAGAACACGGTGGCATCGGCCTGCGCCATCGACTTTCTGGCCCCCGCCCGCCAAGGCGATGTGCTGGAAGCCGAGGCGGTGGAGCGCTCGCGCGCCGGGCGCACCGGCGTGTACGACATCACCGTGAAGGTGCGCGGCGGCAAAACCGTGGCCCTGTTCCGGGGCAAGAGTTATCGGCTCGAAGGCGAAGTGATGGCCGGGCTGGCCGCCAAAGCCGCCGCCTGAACCACCGCCTGAACCGCCCCGGCCGCACACACCAAACACCTGGAGACACACCCCATGCCCGTGAAGCAACCCCAACCCGGCGACCTGGAACCCATCGAACGCGCCAGCCGCGACGAAATTGCCGCCCTGCAACTGGAGCGCCTGCGCTGGACGCTGCAACACGCCTACGACCACGTGCCGCACACCCGCGCCCAGTTCGATGCCAAAGGCGTGCACCCGTCTGACCTGAAAACCCTGGCCGACATCGCCAAGTTCCCCTTCACCACCAAGGCCGACCTGCGCAACCACTACCCCTTCGGCCTGTTTGCCGTGCCCCGCGACAAAGTGGCGCGGGTGCACGCCTCGTCGGGCACCACGGGCAAACCCACGGTGGTGGGCTACACACTGAAAGACATCGACACCTGGGCCAACCTGGTGGCCCGCAGCATCCGCGCTGCCGGTGGCCGCCCCGGTGACATTTGCCATGTGGCTTATGGCTACGGCCTGTTCACCGGGGGTTTGGGCGCGCACTACGGGGCCGAGCGCGCGGGCTGCACCGTCATTCCCATGTCGGGCGGGCAAACCGAGAAGCAGGTGCAACTGATTCAGGACTTCAAGCCCGACCTCATCATGGTCACCCCCTCGTATGCGCTGGTGATTGCCGAAGAGTTCGCCCGGCAAGGCATTGCGCCCGAGCAAATTTCCATCAAGGTCGGCATCTTCGGTGCCGAGCCCTGGGGCGAAGGTATGCGCGGCCAAATCGAACGCAGCCTGGGGCTGGACGCGGTGGACATTTACGGCCTGTCTGAAGTGATGGGCCCCGGCGTGGCCAGCGAGTGCATTGAAAGCAAAGACGGCCCGGTGATTTGGGAAGACCACTTCTACCCCGAAATCGTCAACCCCGACACCGGCGAGCCCGTGGCCGACGGCGAAGAGGGCGAGCTGGTGTTCACGTCGCTCACCAAAGAGGCGCTGCCCATCATCCGCTACCGCACCCGCGACCTGACGCGCCTGCTGCCGCCCACCAGCCGAGCGTTCAGGCGCATGGGCCGCATCGTGGGCCGCAGCGACGACATGCTGATCATTCGCGGGGTGAACGTGTTTCCCACACAAATTGAAGAGCTGGTGCTGCGCGACACCCGGTTGTCGGGCCTGTACCAGATCATGCTCAGCCGCAGCGGCCACCTTGACGAGGTGGAGGTGCGCTGCGAACTGCAGCCCAACGCCAACCTGAGCCCCGCCGACGTGGCCGAGCTGGCCAAAGCCCTGCAACACCGCATCAAGGTGAGCGTGGGCATTTCCACCCGCGTGCAGGTGGCCGAATTCGGCACCCTGCCCCGCACCCAAACCGGCAAAGCCCGCCGCGTGTGGGACGAGCGGCCCAGCCAGGTTTGACCGCGCCTTTTCTTTTTTTTCAGGAGCACACCGTGTACACCCAATCGTTCAACGTGCCCGACGGCGCCGGGCAACAACCCGCCGTCAAACCTGTGCCGCGCACCGAACCGCCCGAGCTGATGGCCAAGTTCGATGCCTGCATCGACGCCGACGGCCGCATCGAGCCGCAAGACTGGATGCCCGAGGCCTACCGCAAAACCCTGGTGCGCCAGATCAGCCAGCACGCGCACTCTGAAATCGTGGGCATGCTGCCCGAGGGCAACTGGATCAGCCGCGCGCCCAGCTTGAAGCGCAAAGCCATCCTGATTGCCAAGGTGCAAGACGAAGGCGGCCACGGCCTGTACTTGTACAGCGCCGCCGAAACGCTGGGCACCAGCCGCGACCAGATGCTGGACGCCCTGCACACCGGCAAGGCCAAGTACAGCTCCATCTTCAACTACCCCACCCTGACCTGGGCCGACATGGGCGTGATCGGCTGGCTGGTGGACGGCGCGGCCATCATGAACCAGATACCGCTGTGCCGCTGCAGCTACGGCCCCTACGCCCGCGCCATGGTGCGGGTGTGCAAGGAAGAAAGCTTCCACCAGCGCCAGGGCTACGAAGCCCTGCTGGTGATGATGCAAGGCAGCCAGGCACAAAAAGACATGGTGCAAGACGCCGTCAACCGCTACTGGTGGAAATGCCTGGCCATGTTTGGCCCGCCCGACGCCGACAGCCCCAACAGCGTGCAAGGCATGCGCTGGGGCATCAAGCGCATCAGCAACGACGACCTGCGCCAAAAGTTTGTCGATGCCACCGTGCCCCAGGCCAAAGTGCTGGGCGTGACCCTGCCAGACCCCGACCTGAAGTGGAACGAAGCGCGTGGCCACCACGACCATGGCCCGATCGACTGGGACGAGTTCTGGGCCACCGTCAACGGCAACGGCCCCATGAACAAAGAGCGCCTGGCCACCCGTGTGAAAGCCCACAACGACGGCGCCTGGGTGCGCGAAGCTGCCATGGCCCACGCCCAAAAACAGCAGATGAAACAACAGCAACGCACATTGAAGGAAGCCGCATGACCACCGCCACACCTTCGAACGCAGCCCCAGCCCTGAAAGAATGGCCCTTGTGGGAAGTGTTCGTCCGCAGCAAACAAGGCCTGGAGCACAAACACTGCGGCAGCCTGCACGCCGCCGACGCGGCCCAGGCCCTGAACATGGCCCGCGACGTCTACACCCGCCGCCAGGAAGGCGTGAGCCTTTGGGTGGTGCCCAGCAAAGCCATCACCGCCAGCAACCCCGACGACAAAGGCCCCCTGTTCGACCCCGCCGCCGACAAGGTGTACCGCCACCCCACGTTCTATGACATCCCCGACGAAGTGGGGCACATGTGATGAGCACACATACCGACACGAGCGCCGCGCAGGGCCGCCCCAAGCAAGCGAGCGCCCCCTCGGGGGGCAGCGCAGCGCCAGCAGGCGCAAGCGTGGGGGCTGAGAACTACCTGCTTCACCTGGCCGACAACGCCTTGGTGCTGGGCCAGCGCAACGCCGAGTGGTGCGGCCACGGCCCCATTCTGGAAGAAGACCTGGCCCTGGCCAACATGAGCCTGGACCTGATCGGCCAAGCCCGCCTGCTGTACAGCCTGGTGGCCCAGCGTGCCAACAACGGTTCGACCGAAGACACCTACGCCTACTTCCGCGACGTGCCCGACTTGCGCAACTTCACTTTGCTGGAACTGCCTCACCACGGCCCGCTGGTGGGCTACGCCCACAGCGAACTGGACTACGCCACCACCACCGTGCGCAACTTCCTCTACAGCGCCTACATGGTGCCGCTGTGGTCGCAGCTGCAACACACCGCTGACGCAGGCCTGGCCGCCATTGCCGCCAAGTCGCTGAAAGAAGCCACCTACCACCTGCGCCACGCGCGCGACTGGCTGGTGCGCCTGGGCGACGGCACGGCCGAGTCGCACACCCGCGCCCAAGCCGCATTGGCGCATTTAATGCCCTTCACGCAAGAGTGGTGGGTGTTTTCAGCTCTGGAAAAAGAAGCAGCCAATACCGGCATTGCCATCGACTGGACGCAGCTCGCCGCCGACTGGAACGCCCTGGTGGACGACGCCCTGCTTGACGCCACGCTCAAGCGCCCCGCCGCAGGCGGCTACGTCACCCAAGGCAAGCTGGGCCAACACTCAGAGCACCTGGGGTATGTGCTGGCCGAAATGCAAAGCCTGGCCCGCGCCCACCCCGGCGCCACCTGGTAAAGCACCATGACCCAGGCTGCTGTGTTGACGCTCGACGAGGTGTGGGCCGTGCTGGACGGCGTGGCCGACCCGGAAATTCCGGTGGTGTCGCTGCGCGAGCTGGGCATCTTGCGCGACGTGCGCCACGGCGCACAGGGGCTGGAGGTGGTCATCACCCCCACCTACAGCGGCTGCCCGGCCATGACGCAAATGGCCGACGACGTGGCAGCCGCCCTGGCCAGCCACAGCATGCCCGCCACAGTCGTGACACAACTCGCCCCCGCCTGGACCACCGACTGGATCACCCCCGCCGCCCGCGACAAGCTGCGTGCTTATGGCATTGCCCCCCCGCATTCAGCCCAGGCTGCGTGCAGCGGTGGTGGCGACCTCACACCCCAAGAGCGGGTGCTGAAGTTCATGCCCCGCACCAGCTTGGCGGCCGTGGCCTGCCCGCACTGCGGCTCTGCCCACACACAAGAGTCGTCCCGTTTCGGCTCCACCGCCTGCAAAGCGTTGTACAAATGCCTGGATTGCCAGGAACCGTTTGACTACTTCAAGCCCTATTGAGCGGCCCACCCACGCCATGCCCCACCGGAGAACCCCCGTGCCCCCCCATTTCCATGACCTGTCCGTCAAACGCGTGAGCCCCGAGGCCGCCGGGGCCGTGGCCATCACGTTCGACATTCCCGCCGCGCAGCGCGACACCTTCCGCTTCGAGCCCGGCCAGTTCCTCACCTTGCGCGCCCGCATTGGCGGGCAAAACGTGCGCCGCACCTACTCCATCAGCAGCCCACGCAGCCAGTTGGCCCGCCACGGCGAGCTGGAAGTGGGCATTCGCCCGGTGGAGGGCGGCGTGTTTTCCAACTGGGCGGCGGCTCAGGTGCGTGCGGGTGACGTGATGCAGGTGATGCCGCCCGAGGGCCGCTTCACCCTCCAAAAACCCCGCGCCATCCACCGCGTGGGGTTTGCGGCGGGCTCGGGCATCACGCCCATTTTGAGCATTGCCGCCACCACGCTGGAAGAGCAGCCCGAGAGCCAATTCACCCTGGTGTACGGCAACCGCCGCATGGCCAGCGTGATGTTCAACGAGGCCCTGCAAGACCTGAAAGACCGCTATGCCGACCGATTCACCCTGGTGCACATCCTGTCTCGCCAGGCGCAAGAGGTGGATTTGCTGCAAGGCCGCATCGACGCCGACAAGGTGCAAGCCCTGGTCAACACCCTGTTGCCCGCCCGCAGCATGGACGAGGTGTTCATCTGCGGCCCCGAGGCCATGATCACCGCCACCGAAACCGCCCTGCTGGCCGCGGGCGTGCCCGCCAACCGCGTGTACACCGAGCGCTTCACGTCAGGCCCCGCCCAGGCCGCCAAGGTGCAGGCCGACAGCGATGCCAAAGCACGCCCGAACCCGGCCTCGGCCACGTCCAAACTGACGCAACTGCGCGTGTTGCTGGACGGCAAACCGCACGACGTGGCCGCGCGCGAAGGCGAGTTTTTGCTGGACGCCGCGCTCAACGCCGGGCTGGACCTGCCCTACTCCTGCAAAGGCGGTGTGTGCTGCACCTGCCGCTGCAAGGTGGTGAGTGGCGCCGTGAGCATGGACAAAAACTTCACCCTGGACGCCGACGAAGTGGCCAAAGGCTTTGTCCTGAGCTGCCAGGCCCGGGCGCTGACGCCCGAGGTGGTGCTGAGTTATGACGAGCGCTGAAGCGTCCGGCCCCACCCGCCAGCGCCTGGCGCAGTTCAAAGACGAAAGCCGGGGCCACGCGGGTTCGGTCATCGTCACCGTGTTTGGCGACGCGGTGCTGCCGCGCGGCGGGCACATCTGGCTGGGCAGCCTGATTGCGCTGCTGGCCCCGCTGGGCCTGAACGACCGGCTGGTGCGCACCAGCGTGTTCCGCCTGTCGCAAGACGACTGGCTGGAAGCCACCGTGCAAGGGCGGCGCTCCGACTACAGCCTGACGCCCTCGGGACGCCGCCGTTTTGTGGACGCCGCACGCCAAATTTACGCCGCCGCATCGCCCCCGTGGGACCAGCGCTGGCGGCTGATCACCGTCACCGCCAGCCTGGACGTGGCCGAGCGCGACAAGCTGCGCCGCGCGCTGTTCTGGCACGGCTTTGGCGAAATGGGCAGCGACTGCTTCGTACACCCCAGCGCCGACCTGGGCGCGGTGTTTGAAGCGCTGGACGGCGAAGGCCTGGACGGCACGCTGCTCAAGCTGCTGCCCCTGGTGGCGGCCAACCCGCGCCTGCCGGTGTCGGGCAACGACGCCAGCCTGGTGCACCGCGCCTGGAACCTGGAGCGCCTGGGCGCCGACTACACCGCGTTTGTGGACACCTACCGCGCCATCCTGCAGCAGTGGCAGGCCGGCGGCGGCGCGCCAGCCACCCTGGACGACGACTGCGCGTTTCTCATCCGCACACTGCTGATACACGACTACCGCCGCCTGCTGCTGCGCGACCCACAGTTGCCCGGCGTGCTGTTGCCCGCCGACTGGCCCGGCCACGAAGCCCGCGCCCTGTGCCGCCAGCTGTACCAGCAACTGCTGGCCCCGTCCGAACGCCACCTGGACCGCCACCTGAAACTGGCCAGCGGCGAAGTGCCCACCCCCTCTGCCCTGCTGGGCGAACGGTTCGGGCTGTCAGACCCGCTGCGGGTTTGGGTGGGGTGAGTGGGTTTTCAGTTTAAAAATAGCATCCCACTTGGCATTCGATGAAGTTTTTTACCGTCTACAGGTTTGTCAGCGGCGAGCATTTGCATACTGGCGTTGATCCTGTGCCACGTGATGCGACAACGCCTGAAGATGAGTAGTGGCAGCGATCTGTCACCGGAGGCTGCGCAGGCCGATTTGCGGCGCATACAGCGTCACAGATCAACAACTTAGCGCGGTTGGTGTCGAACTCGGGGACACCAGTTCACCCCACGGCACCACAAGATTCATCTCATCGAGGAACTCGCGCTTGCGCGTGCGTTTGGTCTTGCGTTCGAATCCGCTTTCGCTCAGGCTCATTTGTTCGCAGTGCTTTCTCATCGCGGAACCTTACCGGTTGGGTGTCGCACTTGATGCTTGACTCCGCCGGGTTTGCAAGTGTTGCACTTCACTTTTGAATTCACCGAGCTTCCCTGGTTTTCGGAAGAACGCTGGTTGCGCCTCCCCCAAATGGGGGATTGTTTTTCGGCAACCGTTGAGCATAATGAATAAACCACGAGGAATGCAATCAACCCTGAAAACCCACCTTTGCTGCCACATTTCTATTTACCGTCAATTTGACTTGACGGCAAAGCCTTAACCCATCATATTACCCACACACACGAATTGATGGATTTATTTCAAACTCAACAACAGGATGCAAAATTAAATGAAAATATCTCGAATATTTAAATTGACACCATTGATTATTGGCACATGCTGGCTAACAATCTGCACAACACCAAAGGCATCCAATGAATTGCCAATAAACGCCGATGGCATGGATTCACAGCAGTTGCTAAAAATATTGACCCAAATCACCACACAAGAAGATCTTGTCGATGAAAAACGGATTGGCAATTTATTAAAACTGCACATCAACCTTACGCCAAGGCCTCAAGTTGAAGGAAAAGATGGGCAATTGATCGTTTCTGCGGATGGGCGCGTTTCACCCAACGGATATCACAGTGGATTACACGACCTTAAGTACAGGCACGCAACAAAACCAATATCAGCTTATGGCGCATATTTAAGCATTGGAATCAATAGAAATGAAACTTGCATTGACATCAAAGACGTCAATGAAGTTTTTGGCAAACTAGGCGGCATGCGCCCTATCCCCCCACCAATGTTTGCCTTCCCTCCACCAGGAACACATTACGCACCCATCGCAAAGGAGCAGCCCATATACAGATACAGATATGCCAATCAAAATTCATCAGTAATCTTGGAATTCAGATACACCAATTGCCTTTTAAACTTCAGCATTACCCAACCAAAAGAATAAAATAACCCCAAACAAACAATCATGACAACAGCAACAAATCCATTCACACAGATCACAAAAGATCCCAACATTTGGTCATCTGAAATCAAAGCAAAACTGACTGATGAAATGATTGATTTAATTAACAAATCACCAACCCTGCAGATAGAGTTAAACCACCAGCAATTGCTTGGCAAGTTTTAATTCTCGACAATGCAGTGCAACAAGATAAATGAAAGTCATGAATATGAATTTATTACATCGACTCCGCCAAGTCCTGTTTGCAATATTGGGCGGATTCAAAAGTGAAGTGCAACACCCTGGGTTTCAATGAATGAGGGCGGA
>CAYFFJ010000067.1:12193-15173 GCA_964342395.1 uncultured Hydrogenophaga sp. | reverse complement strand
GCGTGGCCGACTACGGGCTGGAGGCGGACCTCTTTGTCGCGGTGCCTGAGCTGGTTGGCAGCCTTTGACACACGGAGTGAACCGCCACCGTGAGGCGCTTGGCATGGATGCAGCCTTGGTCCGCATGCGAATCGGGCACAATTTGCGCTGTCGTCGGGTGCCCAAACCCTGGCATCCATCCGTTCAACCCAACCCGTGAGTCATGCATGTCTCTTCAGAAATCCACGCTCGAACAAGTCAAACGCGCAGGCTCTGCGCTGGTGGATGCGCGCAAAGCGCTGGCCGATGATTTCAAAGCCGTCATGGAGCAGATGACCAGTTCCATCATCACCCAACCAGCGGGACGGGATCTGGATCGCCAGTTTTCTTCGGTCAAGGACATGGCGCGTCTGGCCCATGAAATGGCGGCATTGGAAGAGCGCGTGAAAGACATCCTGCTCAGCGCCATGGCGTTGGCAGAGCGTGGGGCTGCCGGTGCGCGCACCGTTGCACGCACAGAAGCGCCCCGGTTGCTGGGCCCGGGCGTCGTGGCCGATGCCGTGGTGGTGGTCGATGTAACGCCGTCTGTGCCTCGCAAGGCGCAGGCCAAGAAGGTGCCCGCCAAGAAGGTGCCAGCCAAGAAAGTGAACAAAGCCAAGAGGGCGGGCAAGTCAACGGTAACGGCGCCATCCGCTCCAGTGGCCGTGACAACGCCCGCCGTATCCGCAGAGCCCAAGAAGGCCTCCCCCACCCAGCCGGTGTCCGCCAAAGCGCGTGCGACAACCCCACTCAAGGCGCCGACAAGCCCCGCGCCAGCCGAACCCACCGTGTCGAAGAAAGCGAGATCGAAATCTCAGCCCAAGGCTGCGCCAACGGCAGCTGGCGCCCAGGGGGCCGGGCTGTCCAGCAATGAGTCCAAGGTGTTGGCGTTCGCCAAGACCCGCTTGAGCAAGACCAAGCCCGCCGCCTTGACGGGCAAGGATGTGGGCACCGGGGCTGGTATTCCGGCAGGCTCTGTGTCCCTGGCGCTCAAACAACTGGTGGCCAAAGGCAAGCTGGTGACCGGCGGTGACGGGATGTACAAACTGGGCTGACGACACGCCCTCCCGACGCTTACCCCTGCAACACCCGGGCAAACACGGGCGCGTCCACGTTGCCGCCGCACAGCGTCAGGCCCACGCTTAGTCCTTTCAGCAGGTGTTGCTCTTGCAAGGCAGCAGCCAGGGCCGCCGCGCCGGCGCCTTCGGCCACGTTGTGGGTGTCGGTGTAGAGCGCGCGCATGGCGTGGGCCACCTCGGCATCGGTGACTTGCACCACGTGGTCCAGGTGAGGCAGCAGGATGGCCAGCGCTTCGGGGTCGGCCACGCGGCAGGCCATGCCGTCGGCCAGTTGGGTGGTGACGGGGGCTTCCACCACGTGCCCGGCGGCCAGCGAGTCGGCGTAGGTGGTGGCGTGTGCGCTGACCACACCCACGATGCGCAGCGTGCGGCCCAATGCCAGCTTGGCGGCCACAGCCGAACACGCGCCCGAGCCCTGGCCAATGGGCACGTACACCACGTCAAGTTGCGGCACGGCCTTGAACAGCTCCCACCAGTAGGTGCTGACGCCGCGCAGCAAGTCGGCATGGAAGCTGGGCACCATGTGGGCGCCGCGCTCGGCGGCCAGGCGCAGGGCGTGTTCGCGGCTTTCCTGGAAATCGGCACCGTGTTCGATGAGGTGCACACCCAGCGCCCGCATGGCGGCATTCTTTTCAAGGCTGTTGCCGTGCGGGACCACGATGGTGCAGCGCGCCCCGTGCGCCCGCGCTGCCCAGCCCATGCTTTGCCCGTGGTTGCCGCGCGTGGCGCTGACCACCTCGGTGGGCAGGGCACCGCGTTGGGCCAACTGGTCAAAGTACGTCAGGCCGCCCCGGATTTTGAAGGCGCCCACGGGCGTGTGGTTTTCGTGTTTGACCCACACCTCGGTGCCCAGCCGCTGGGCCAGCAGGGGCCACGCGTATTGGGGGGTGGGCTGGAAGGCTCGGTACACCACCTGGGCGGCGGCTTCGATGTCGGGCAGGCTGGGCAGGGTCATGGGGCTGGGGTGAAGGGGGGTGAGGTGAGCTGAACAAGGCCTTTGGGGCAAACCAGCGTGGCGGTGAGGGTGGGGGCCGTGCCGGGGTGCACGGGCGGTGTGGGCCCGCAGGCTTTGGGCAGCGGCTTGTGCATCGGGCACGCGGGCCACCCAGTGAACGAGCGTGGGGCCGTGGGTGGCGGTGTGGTGTTGCAGGGGCTCAAAGTCCAGGTCAAACCAGCGCTTGTCGCCGGTGGGCAGGGCCGGGGTTGCGCCGGGCTGGATGGCGATGATTTCCAGGTACGCCTGCGGGAACGCGGGTGACGCGATGGACAGCAGGCGGTTGTGTGTGCCCATCAGCGGGTGTTCGCCACCAGGGCCGGGGGTGACGCCCAGGGTGGCTTCGCACCAGGCCACGCCTTCGGCCAGGCTGGTGGCGGCCACCACCAGGTGGTCGAGGTTCACAACCGGCCTTTCACAGCCACACCTCGCCGCCCACCCACACTTGGCCCTGCGCGTCCTGGCTCAGGAACACCTGGCCGTCGCGCCCCAAGGCCTGGCCTTGGGTGGCCTGGTAACGGGTGGGCAACACGCCGTCGGCCATCAGCCACTGGGCCAGGCTGGCGTTCAGGCTGCCGGTGACGGGGTCTTCGGCCACGCCTATGGGGGCGGCGAAGGCGCGCACCCACAGGTCGGGCTCTGGCGTTGCAGGCGCCGTTGTGGAGGCGGCGCGTTCAAACGCCCGGGCTTCGCGGCTGCTGCGGGCGATGAGGGCTGTGGCGGGGTTTTCGCCGTCGGCCGGGGCGCTCAGCGCGGCCACGCCCACTTTCTGGCCCAGGGTTTTCAGGGCGGCGTGGTCGGGGGTGAGGGCCATCAGGGTGTCGGGGCTGTCGAGCAGCAGGCCCAGCCACTGGGCGCCGTTGTCGAGCTGCTGGGCAGCGAGCAGCTG
>CAYFFJ010000067.1:11300-12183 GCA_964342395.1 uncultured Hydrogenophaga sp. | reverse complement strand
TAGCCATTCGGGGCCGTTGTTCAGCGACTGCGCGGCTTTGACTTGCGCAGGTGCCAGGCCCATGGCACTCAGCACAGCCGCCAGGTGGGCGGCGTCGGGTGTGGCGCGGTTCAGCGGCGGGGCGGCAAAGGCCATGCGCCCGGAGGCACCGTCCAGCGGGCGCAGCGGCACCACGCCCACGGCGCATTCCTGGCGCACCACCCCGGCCTCGCGGGGCTGGCCGCCGTGGGCCAACCAGGCGTGGCAGGTGCCCAGCGTGGGGTGGCCTGCAAACGGCAACTCGCCCCCGGGGGTGAAGATGCGCACGCGGTAGTCGGCCCCCGCTGCCGCGCCCTCGGGGGTGGGGGGCAGCACAAACGTGGTTTCAGACAGGTTGGTCCAGTGGGCGAAGCGCTGCATGGCCTCGTCGCTCAGGCCCGTACCGTCCAGCACCACGGCCAGCGGGTTGCCCTGGTAGGGCAGGGCGGTGAACACGTCCACTTGCAGGAAGGGACGGGAACGCAAAAGGTGGGACATGGTGCAACTTTCTGTCAAACGGTCAATGGGGGGGCGCGTCGCCAGGGCTTGAAGCCCAGCCACAGCAGCAAGCCGGGCGCCTGCACCGCCAGGCACACGGCCAGCGCGGTTTGGTAGGCCGCTTCGGGGTAGGTGCCGTGGTCAGCAGGCCACTGGTTGATGACGGCGCCCAGCCCCCATTGCAGGCCGAATGCCGCCAGAAAAATCAGCAGGTTGAAGCTGGTGCTGACCCGTCCCGTCAATGCGGGGGGCATGCCCTGCGCCAGGATGGCGTAGTTCATGGCCCCGGCGGTGCCAAAGTAGCTGAATGCCACCGCCAGCAGCCAGAACGGCACGCCCGATGGCCACAGCATCAGCCCCTGAACCA
>CAYFFJ010000067.1:10012-11290 GCA_964342395.1 uncultured Hydrogenophaga sp. | reverse complement strand
AGAACAGCACTTGCGCCACTTCGGCGCGGGGCAGGTGGCCCACGTCGCGCAGCCACGGGCCCATCCACAGCCCTTGTACCGCCATGTAGGCCCCGTTGGAAAACAGCGTGCACAAGGCCGTGCGCCAGAAAAGCGGCTGTGCGTACAGCTGGCCCACTGATTTCCACATGGCGTTCAGGCCGGTGGTGTGGTGGTGGGATGGGGGTGCGGCCTGGTGGCTGGGGTGTTCGGGCACGCGGGCAAAAATCAACAGGGCCACGCCCGCTGCGCAGGCCGCAATGCCCCAGAAGGCCAGGCGCCAGCCCACCGCGTCGGTGGCCCATTGCATGGGCGCGGTGGAGGCCATGGCACCTAGCCCGCCCACGGCCAGCAGCACGGCGGTGGACATGGGCAGGCGCTCGGGCGGCAGCCACAGCGCGCTGGCCTTGATGGCCGCCATGAGCGAAGCCGACACGCCCAGCCCGATCAGCGCGCGCGCCGCCAGCAAACCTTCCAGCGACTGGGCCTGGGCAAACAGCACACCGCCCAGTGCCGCCACGGCCAGCATGGGCATTTGCACGCGGCGCGGGCCAAAGCGGTCCAGCGCCATGCCCACGGGCAACTGGGCCAGGGCAAAGGCAATGAAGTAGGCACCGGTCAGCAGGCCCAGCGTGTGGGCGTCCAGCCCGATGTCGCGCACCAGGTCGGGGTAGACCACGGTGTTGACGTTGCGGTACAGGTAAGACACAAAGTGCGCCAGCGCAAACGGCAGCAGCACGCTCAGCAACACCCCAGCCAGTGGGCGCGTCAAACCCGTGGGTTGGGCCGGGGTGGGGGTGGTCAGAGAGCCCCCTGCGCCTCGCGGATGGTCTGGGCCAGCGCGGCAATGCCGGTGTTGATCTGGTCCACGCTGGCCGTCACGAACGACAGGCGCATGCTGCGCGGGTCGGCATTGTCGGCATAGAAGGCAGAGCCGGGCACGAAGGCCACGTTGTGGTCAACGGCTTTGGGCAGCAGCGTCACAGCATCCAGCCCAGCGGGCAGGCGTGTCCACAGGAACATGCCGCCAGCAGGGCGGTTCCACTGCAGCGACGCGTCGCCACCGCCGTGGCCGGTGTGGCCGAACTCGCGCTCCAGCGCGGCCAGCATGGCCTCGCACTGGCTTTTGTACAGCGCACGGATGGTGGGCACGTGGCGGTCAATGAAGCCGTCCTTCAGCACCTCGGCCACGATGCGCTGGTTGAAGCTGGGGGTGTGCAGGTCGGCCGCCTGTTTGGCTTGCAGCAGTTTGGGGTACAG
>CAYFFJ010000067.1:0-10002 GCA_964342395.1 uncultured Hydrogenophaga sp. | reverse complement strand
TGTTTGGGGTACAGCGCCTGGGGGGCCACCAGGTAGCCCAGGCGCAGGCCGGGCGCCAAAATTTTGGAAAACGAGCCCAGGTACACCGAACCGTCGGGGTTGCGCGATGACAGCGAGGCCGGCGACGGCGCGTCGAACCACAGGTCGCCGTAGGGGTTGTCTTCAATGATGGGCAAGCCGGTTTCAATGGCGACTTGGGCCACCGCCGCACGGCGCGCTTCGGTCATGGTGCGGCCGGTGGGGTTCTGGAAGTTGGGCAGCAGGTACGCGAAGCGGGCGGCATCGGCACCCGAATTGCCCGTTCTTCCCGCTTTGGCGCGCAGGTCCGCAGCGTCCACGCCTTCGTCGTCGCTGGCCACGCTGACCACGGTGGGCTCCATGGGGGTGAAGGCCTGCAGCGCGCCCAGGTAGGTGGGTGTTTCCACCAGGATGCGGCTGCCCGCGTCGATCAGGATTTTGGCCACCAGGTCCAGGCCCTGCTGCGAACCGGTGGTGATCAGCACCTGGTCGGGGTGCACGGCCATGCCTTGCTTTTTCAGGTCGTGGGCCACCCAGTCGCGCAGGGGGCCATAGCCCTCGCTGGCGGCGTATTGCAGGGCGCTGCGGCCGTCCTGGCTCAGCACCTTTTGCGTGGCCTCGGCCATGGCGTCAATGGGGAAGGTCTGGGGCGAAGGCAGGCCGCCCGCGAAGCTGATGATGCCGGGCTTCTCGGTCACCTTCAGGATCTCGCGGATCACGGACGGGTTCATTTTGTCGGCGCGTTGGGCCAGTTTCCAGCTCATGGTTGCTCCTGTTGAATAGCGGTGTGGCGTGTGTGTCGGTCGATGTGCCCGTTTGTGTCTCAAGCGGCGGGGCGTTGCGTCAGCAGCAGGCGCAGGGCCAGCGCGGCCAGCACCGTGGCCAGCACGCGCCCTTGGGTGCGTGCCAGTGCCGGGCGCTGGGCCAGCCGTTGCGACAGTGCTTGCGCCAGCCGCCCACCCACCAGGCCCAGCAGCCCGTGAAACACCACCGACGCGACGGTCAGCACACCGCCCAACAGGGCCAGCTGTACCGCCACGGGGGTGGCCGATGTTTCGACAAACTGGGGCAAGAACACGAGAAAGAACAACAAAGCTTTGGGGTTGAGCAGGCTGTTGAGCGCCGAGCGCCGACACACTTGTGCCAACGATTGTGCCCCGGCGGCCTGCACCTTCAATTGCCCGGGGTGGCGCCAGGCGTTCCAGGCCATCCACAGCAGGTAGGCCGCGCCCCCCAAACGCAGCAGGTCAAACGACGGCGGCCATGCCGCCACCAGCCCGGCCACCCTGGTGGCGGTGAGCACGGTCAGCACCACATCGGCCACGCCAATGCCCAGCGCCACGGCCAGTCCGCCACGCGGCCCCATGGCCACGGCGTGCGACAGCACGAACGCCATGTTGGGCCCCGGCGACAAAAACAAGGCCAGGGCGGTGCCCAAAAACAAGAGCAAGGTGGTGTTGGAAATCATGCGCTGGCACCGGTTTTGGCAATGAAAACCGTGGGCGCCGCTGGCATGGCCAGCCGCTTGCCCGCAAACACCGTGCCCACCACGGCCAGGGCAAAACCCACGGTCATGGTTTCCAGTGGCTCGCCCAGCAGCGGCACGGCGGCCAGGATGCTGATGAACGGCTGCAGCAGTTGCACCTGGCTGACCCGCAGCGCACCGCCAATGGCCAGGCCCCGGAACCACGCGAAAAACCCCGCCCACATCGAGAACACGCCCACATAAGCCAGCGCCATCCACGAAGTGGCGGCAATGGGCTGGGTGGGCCAGGTGGCCCAGGCCACGGGCAGTGCGAAGGGCAGGGCCATCAGGCACATCCAGCAAATGACGCGTTCGGCCCCCAGTTCGGGCGTGACCTGTGCGCCATACACATAGCCCAGTGCGGCGGCCAGCATGGCCACCAGCAACAGCAAGTCGGCCAGCTCAAACGCAAAGTGCCCGCTGTGCTGGTGGGCCCGCAGCAGCGAAAACACCACCACCAGCGCACTGCCCAGCACCGCACACAGCCAAAAGCCCAGCCGTGCGCGCTGGTGCAGCACCCAGGCGGCCATGGCGGCGGTGGCCAGCGGCAGCAGCGCCGTCAGCACGGCGGCGTGGCCCGAGCTGACCTGGCGCAGGGCCAGTGCCAGCAGCAGCGGAAAACCCAGCGCGTTGCACAGCATGGCAATGGCCAGCGGCTTGCGCTGGTGGGGTTTGGGCCAGGGCGAACGCGTGGCCAACAGAAACACCGCCGACAGGCCGCCCGCAATGGCCACCCGCCCAAAGGTGATGAACCAGGGCGACAACTGCGGCGCATCGACCGAGCCGGTGGCCAGCCGTGTCATGGGCAGGGTGAGGGCGAACACCGCCACGCCCACCAGGCCCAACCACAGGCCTCGGGTGTGAGGGGTCATGTCGCGCCTCCGGTGGCCGGAATCTGCAGGGGGGTGAGTTCGGTGTCGGTCATGGGGCTGGTGTTTTCAAGGGGTTCAATGTAGCCTTGCTTGCCATACACCGCCCATACAATTTAGTGGTGCAGGTGGTGTTCTGTGTGGGTGCCTGTTTCCATACAGAACGCAGGCACACTGCCGCTGCGTAGGAGCTTTGCCCATGTTGATGAAAACCCCCAGCCAGTCGCTGACCGAGCAGTTGTCGCAGCGCTTGGCCCAGCGCATCCGCGACCGCTTGTTGCCCGCCGGGGCGCGCCTGCCCAGCGTGCGCGAAACCGCGCAGACCCAGGGCGTGAACCCGTCCACCGTGGTGGCTGCCTACGACCAGTTGTTGGCCTGGGGGCTGGTGGAGGCGCGGCCCCGGCGGGGGTTTTTTGTGCGGGAATTTGATAAAAAAGTGCCTCTGGCGCTTGATGGTATTGGTGTTTCAGCTACAGATAAATGGGCAGTGTTGCAGGCGGCGGAACCCCCCATCACCTCGCCCATCAATGCCACGGCGCTGATTCGCGGCATGTTCCACCACCTCAGCGACAAGCCGCAACCGGGCATGGGCGTGTTCCCGCCCGAGTGGCTGGCCAGCACTTTCATGACGGCGGCGGTGCGCAAGGTGGTCAGCCCGGCGGCGCTGCAAACCGCGTCGCTCAGCTACGGCGAGCCCAAGGGCGACCCGGGCTTGCGCCAGGCCTTGTCCACCCGCCTGCGCGGCATGGCCATTGACGCGGCACCGGGGCAAATCATCACCACCGTGGGGGCTACACATGCGCTGGACGTGGTCAGCCGCACCTTGCTGAAACCCGGTGACGCGGTGATGGTGGAAGAGCCAGGCTGGGCCGTGGAGTTCGCCCGGCTCGATGCCCTGGGGGCCCGCATCTTGCCGGTGCCCCGTGGCCCGCTGGGGCCCGATCTTGAGGTGATGGCCCGCTACTGCGAGGCCTCGCCCACCGGCGCCCCCCCGAAGCTGTTTGTGAGCGTGAGTGTGTTGCACAACCCCACGGGCCAGAGTCTGAGTCCGGGCCACGCCCACCGCGTGCTGCAACTGGCGCACCAGCACGGTTTTTACGTGGCGGAAGACGACACCTACAGCCACATTGCCCCACCGCACGCCACCCGCCTGTGTGCGCTGGATGGCCTGCGCCAAACCATTTACGTGAGCGGTTTCGCCAAAATCCTGGCGCCCAACTGGCGCGTGGGTTTTCTGGCAGCCCCGCCCGAGCTGACCGAGCGCCTGCTGGACACCAAACTGCTGGGCACCCTGACCACGCCCAGCCTGCTGGAAAAAGCGCTGGCGCTGTGCATGGAGCAAGGGCAGTTGCGCCGCCACGCCGAGCGCATCCGCACCCGGCTGGACGCCGCGCGCAGCCGCAGCGTGAAGCTGGCGCTGGCGGCCGGTTGCACCTTTGTGGCCGAGCCCGCAGGCCTGTTTGGTTGGGTGGACACGGGTGTGGACACCGAGGCGCTGGCTCAGCGCATGCTGGACGAGGGCTACCTGCTGGCCCCGGGGGCGCTGTTTCACGCGGCGCGCACCCCCAGCACACTGATGCGCATCAACTTCACCACCACCCAGGAGGCGGTGTTCTGGGGCGTGTTCAGCCGTTGGCGCGACGCGCTGGGCCGTACCCTGTGAGCCCGCAGGCTGGCGCCGGCGGGTGGGCTACCGCTGTTGCAGGGCTTGCAGCGCGGTGTCCACCTTGGCCAGTTCGCCGCGCAGCACCGGCAAGGCGCGGCCAAACAGCGGCCACTCCCCCGAGCGGGCGGCCATCTCCAGTCCATTGGCCAGGGCAGCGGCCCGGTGGGCGGTGAGGCTGGCAAGCGTCCCTTTCAGGGTATGGGCCAGGGCGGTGGCGGCGGTTTTGTCCTCGTGGGCCAAGGCCTGTGCCAGGCCCGCCAAGTGGCTGGCCAACTCGGCCTGAGCGGTGCGTGCCCACTTGGCCAGGGCGCTGGGGTTGTGGCCCAGGCGGTGGCGGAGTTTGTCTGCATCCAGCGCCGGGGCAGAGGTGCCGCGCGCCTGGGCGGCGTCTGGGGGCTGTGCTGGATTGCCCATTTGTGCCAAGTGCGCGTGTGTTCCCTGTGGTCCGTTCGGGTGGGGGCGATCGCCCTGTGTCCAGCGCGTGCCCACGGCCAACGCGTGTGACATGGCTTGTATCAAAGCCTGGGGGCTGACGGGTTTGGAGGTGTAGGCATCCATGCCGGTCTGCAGGCATTTGTCTTCGTCGCCCGACATGGCGTTGGCGGTCACGGCCACGATGGGGGTGTGTTGTGGGCCGTTGCCTTCCTGCGCCCGGATTTCGAGGGTGGCTTCCAGCCCGCTGAGCGTGGGCATTTGCACATCCATCATGATGAGGTCGATGCCCCCGCGCCGCCACGCGGCCACGGCTTCGAGGCCGTTTTTGGCCACCGTGCACACGCAGCCCAGGCGCTGCAGCAACTGCCGCATGAGCAGTTCGTTCACCGGGTGGTCTTCGGCCACCAACACGCGCAGGCCGTCAAAGGTTTGTTGGTGGGCGCTGATGTGGGCCAGCTCCATGGGGGCGCTCAGGGGGGCCGAGTCTGTGCTGCGGACAGCCTTGTTTTTCAGGGGCAGCGTGAAAAAAAAGCGGCTGCCTTGGCCGGGTTTGCTGTCCAGTTGCAGCTGGCCGCCCATCAGCGCCACCAGCCGGGCCGAGATGGCCAGCCCCAGCCCCGTGCCGCCGAATTTGCGCGTGGTGGACGTATCGGCTTGTGTGAACGCCTCGAACACGCGGGCTTGTTGTTCGGGCGAAATGCCGATGCCGGTGTCTGCCACCTCGAACCGCACACCCGCGCCATTGATGGGGTCTGCGCTGATGCGGATGTGGCCCCCTGCCGGGGTGAACTTCACGGCGTTGGACAGCAGGTTGACCAGCACCTGGCGCAGTCGCCCCGGGTCGCCCTGGGTGCGGGTGGGCAGACCGGGGTGCAGGTTGATTTCAAAGTGAAGCTGTTTGGCGGTGGCCTGGGCCAGCAGGGGGGCGCAGGCCTTTTCGGTGACCTCGGCCGCGTCGAATGCGGTGGTTTCCACCGTCATCTTGCCCGCTTCGATTTTGGAGAGGTCAAGGATGTCGTTGAGCAAGCCCAGCAGGGTGTGGGCCGATTCGTCCATGAGTTGCAGCCAGTGGCTTTGCTCGGTGTCCAGGGGAGAGTCCATCAGCAGCCGTATCAGCCCCATCACGCCGTTGAGGGGGGTGCGCACCTCGTGGCTGATATTGGCCAGGAAATCGGTTTTGGCCCGGTTGGCCGATTCCGCCTGGGCGCGGGCGGTTTCTGTGGCGTGTTCCAGGCGCTTGCGTTCGCGGATGTCAGCGCACACGCCAATCAGGCGCAGGGCGTGGCCCCGGGGGTCTTGTTCGGTCACCATGCCGTGGCTTTCGAGCCAGAGCCACCGCCCGTCCAGGGTGCGGATGCGGAATTGAACTTCGTAGCGCTGCTGGTGGCCGTCGGTGGCCAGTCCCAGCTGGGTTTGCACGCCTGGCAGGTCGTCGGGGTGGATGCGCTCCAGCAGTTCGTTCAGTGGGGCGTGGGTGTCCATGGCCACGTCGCCCATCAGCTCGGACCAGCGGGCGCTCAAATACACCACGTTGCTGCGCAGGTTCCATTCCCACAGCGCGAGTTGGGCGGCGTCCAGGGCGAGCTGAAGCCGGTCACGCGTGTCGTCCAGTTCTTCTTCGGCCAGCAGGCGGCTGTTGGAGGCGTCAAGTACCGCGCCGTGCTGCGCCTTCAATTCTTTTTGCAGCCGCAGCACCTGGTCTTGCAACCGCTGGTTGCGCTTGCGCTCTTGCGCCAGCTCAGCTGCCAGTGATTGGGGGGTGTGCGGGGCGCTCATGGCATGTGAGGGGGGCGCGGTGGGGTGGGCGTTGGCCCATCATACTGGCCCGCCCAGGGCTTCCAGCCGTTCCATGGCGGCCAGCATTTCGTCGTCGATCTGCGCGTGCCGGGCGCTGTGTCGGGCCGCTTGGGTGGCATCGCTGGTGTACAGGCTGCCGTCGGCCAAGGCGGCGTCGATGTGTGCCTGCTCAGCCTCCAGCGCTGCGATCAGGGCGGGCAGCCCGTCCAGCTCGCGCTGCTCTTTGTAGCTGAGTTTCTTTTTTAGTAGTGAAGTATTGTTGTCAGTTGAGCGTTGCGTGCCATTTTTGTTTGAATTTTCACTGGCGGCAGGTGTGGCATTGCGCTGTGACTGAGATGCCGCCCGGGCCGACTGCGTGAGCCAGTCTTGCACGTCACCCTCGTACTCGCGCCAGTGGCCATCGCCTTCGAACGCGAGGGTGCTGGTGACCACGTTGTCCAGGAAGCGGCGGTCGTGGCTGACCAGAAACACGGTGCCGTCGTATTGGTCCAGCAGCTCTTCCAGCAACTCCAGGGTGTCGATGTCCAGGTCGTTGGTGGGTTCGTCCAGCACCAGCACGTTGGCGGGGCGGGCAAACAACCGGGCCAGCAGCAGGCGGTTGCGTTCGCCTCCCGAGAGGGTGCGCACCGGGGCGTTGGCACGGGCGGGCGAAAACAAAAAATCGCTGAGGTAACTCTTGACGTGGGTGCGCTTGTTGTTGATCTCGATCCACTCGCTGCCGGGGCTGATGAAGTCTTCCAGCGTGGCGTCGAGGTCGATCTGGTCGCGCATCTGGTCGAAATACGCCACGGTGAGTTTGGTGCCCTGGCGCACGGTGCCTTCGTCTGGGGCCAGTTCGCCCAGGATCATCTTGAGCAGGGTGGTTTTGCCCGCGCCGTTGGGTCCGATCAAACCCACCTTGTCGCCACGCAGGATGGTGCCGCTGAATTGGCGCACCACGGTTTTGCGGCCATGGGGCCCGTCAAAGTGTTTGCTCACCTTTTCCAGCTCGGCCACGATCTTGCCGCTGGATGAGCCGCTGGCCAGGTCCAGCTTCACACGGCCCACGGCATCGCGCCGCTGTTCGCGCTGTTGCCGCAAGTGGTCCAGCCGCTTGATGCGGGCCTGTGCCCGGGTGCGGCGGGCTTCCACGCCTTTGCGTATCCACACCTCTTCTTGTGCCAGCAGTTTGTCGGCCCGGGCGTTGATGATGGCCTCCTGGGCCATTTGTTCTTCTTTCAGCAGCTGGTACTGCGCGAAGTTGCCGGGGTAACTCAACAGCCGCCCCCGGTCCAGGTCCACCATGCGGGTGGCCACGTTGTCCAGAAAGGCGCGGTCGTGGCTGATGACGATGGCGCTGCCCTTGTATTCGTTCAGCAGCCCCTCCAGCCAGCCAATGGCTTCCAGGTCCAGGTGGTTGGTGGGCTCGTCGAGCAGCAGCACGTCGGGGCGGCTGACCAAGGCTTGGGCCAGTGCCACGCGTTTTTTGAGCCCGCCGGACAAGCTGCCGATCAGGGCCTGGGCGTCCAGGTGCAGGCGTTGCAGGGTCTCGTCCACACGCTGTTCCCAGTTCCAGGCGTCCAAGGCTTCAATTTCGCTTTGCAGGGCATCCAGGTCAATCCCTTCCGCGCCGCTCAAATAGAGATCGCGGGCTTGGATGGCGCTGGCCAGCCCCAGACTGGCCACTTCGAACACGGTGCATGCCGCGTCCATCAAGGGCTCTTGCGGCACGTAAGCAATGCGCAGGCCGGTCTGGACTTGCAGCAGTCCGTCATCGGCTTTCTCGATGCTGGCCAGTATCTTCAGCAGGGACGATTTGCCGGTGCCGTTGCGCCCAATCAATCCCACCCGTTCTTGTGGCTCCAGGGCGAAGTCGGTGTGGTCGAGCAAAGCCACGTGGCCAAAGGCCAGTTGGGCGTCAGAGAGAGCGATAAGTGCCATGGCGTGAACGGATAAACAGCCCCGGACGGTGTGCGTCTGCGGCCCAAGAAATCCCGTGGGGGGTGGTGTGGAAGGGGCAGGGGTTTGCGGTCGCTTGTGGGCGGCAAACCGGCCCCGATTATCCGTTGCCGTTCAGGCAAAGAGAAACCGGCACAGGGCCGGGTAGGCGGGGGGGTCAGCCCTTGAGGCAGCTGCTCATGAAGGCCTTGCGCTCGTCGCCCTTCAGGTCTTTGGTTTTGGCGTCTGCGTTGCAGGTTTTCATTTTGTTTTGCTGCGCGGTTTTGCCGTCGGCAGGGGCTTCGGCTTTGGCGCTCAGGCAGCTGCTCATGAAGGCCTTGCGCTCGTCGCCTTTCAGGTCTTTGGTTTTGGCGTCTGCGTTGCAGGTTTTCATTTTGTTTTGCTGGGCGGAGGGTTCTGCCGCCATCGTGGGCAGTGCGATGGCGGCGAGGGTCAGGGCCAGCAGGGATAGCAATTTTTTCATGCGCGTCTTTCAGGAAGTGGGTGAAAACGGCGCTGTCCCGCACGGGGAGGGGCTGCCGCGTGCCCATTGTGAACACAAGCGGTGTCGTTTCGCCCTTGCGCCACCCAAGCTCTCCTCACGAGGTGTGACGAATTGCAACACCACCGCGCTTTCCCCCACACACCTGGCGTGGCCCGCGCCGTTGGCTGTGTGGGGCAGGGCAAGTCGGCCACCTAAAATCGGGCCATGCTGAAAATCAAACAAGACCTGCTCGCCGCCCTGGCTGCCGAGCTGGACACACTGGCCCCCGGCGCGGGCGCCAAAGCCGCGTTCGAGTCTCCCAAGGTGGCCGCCCACGGCGACTACGCCTGCACCGCAGCCATGCAATTGGCCAAACCCCTGAAGCTCAACCCCCGCCAGGTGGCCGAGAGCCTGTGCGCCGCCCTGCGCGCCACACCGGCCTTTGCCCAGTGGGTGGACGCGCTGGAGATTGCGGGCCCCGGCTTCATCAACATCCGGCTCAAGGCCGCTGCCAAGCAAGAAATCGTGCGCGAAGTGCTGGACCAAGGCGCCACCTTTGGCGTGTTGCCCCCGCGCCATGAGCGCGTGCTGGTGGAATTCGTGTCGGCCAACCCCACCGGCCCGCTGCACGTGGGCCACGGCCGCCAGGCCGCCTTGGGCGATGCCATTTGCAACCTGTTTGCCACCCAGGGCTGGCATGTGCACCGCGAGTTCTATTACAACGACGCAGGCGTGCAAATCCAAACCCTGACCCACAGCACACAACTGCGCGCCAAAGGTTTCAAGCCCGGTGACGGCTGCTGGCCCACCGACCCGGCCAACCCTGCCAGCAAGGCTTTCTACAACGGCGACTACATCCAGGACATTGCCAACGACTTTTTGGCGAAAAAAACCGTCAAGGCCGATGACCGCGAATTCACCGCCAGCGGCGACGTGGACGACCTCGACAGCATCCGCCAGTTCGCCGTGGCCTACCTGCGCCACGAGCAAGACCTGGACTTGAAGGCTTTTGAGGTCCGGTTCGACCACTACTACCTGGAGTCCAGTCTGTACACCAGCGGGCGTGTCGAGTCCGCCGTGGCCAAGCTGGTGGCGGCTGGCAAAACTTACGAACAAGACGGCGCGTTGTGGCTGAAAAGCACCGACTACGGCGACGACAAAGACCGCGTCATGAAAAAAGGCGACGGCACCTTCACCTACTTCGTGCCCGACGTGGCCTACCACATTGCCAAGTGGGAGCGCGGCTTCACCAAGGTGGTCAACATCCAGGGCATGGACCACCACGGCACCA
>CAYFFJ010000066.1:0-15525 GCA_964342395.1 uncultured Hydrogenophaga sp. | reverse complement strand
TCACCGGCACGCGCGGTGTGGGCAAAACCACGGTGTCGCGCATTTTGGCCAAGTCGCTCAACTGCGTGGGGGCGGACGGGCAGGGCGGCATCACCGCCACGCCGTGCGGCGTGTGCCCGGCCTGCACCGACATCGACAGCGGCCGGTTTGTGGACTACACCGAGCTTGACGCCGCCAGCAACCGGGGCGTGGACGAGGTGCAGGCCCTGCTGGAACAGGCGGTTTACAAGCCGGTGCAGGGGCGCTTCAAGGTCTTCATGATCGACGAGGTGCACATGCTGACCAACACGGCGTTCAACGCCATGTTGAAAACGCTGGAAGAGCCGCCCGAGTATTTGAAGTTTGTGCTGGCCACCACCGACCCGCAAAAAGTGCCGGTGACCGTTCTCAGCCGCTGCCTGCAGTTCAACCTGCGGCCCATGGCGCCTGAAACCGTGTTTGAACACCTGGGCACCGTGCTCCAGGCTGAAAACGTGGCGTCAGAGCCGCCCGCCTTGCGTCTGTTGGCCCGCGCAGCGCGCGGCTCCATGCGCGACGCCCTCAGCCTGACCGACCAGGCCATTGCCTTTGGTGGTGGCCAGTTGCAAGAGGCCACGGTGCGCCAGATGTTGGGTGCGGTGGGCCGCCAGCACGTGTTTGCGCTGATTGCCGCGCTGGCCAAGGGCGACGGTGCCACCGTGGTGGCCACCGTGGACGGGCTGCGCAAGCAAGGCCTGAGCGCCGCCTCCACGCTGGAGGAAATGACGCACGTCTTGCAGCGCATGGCCGTGGCCCAGCTCACCCACGCACAGCCCGACCCGGCCGACCCCGAAGCCCCCGAGGTGGCCCACCTGGCCGACTTGCTGCCCGCCGACCAGACACAACTGCTGTACAGCCTGTGCCTGCACGGCCGCACCGAGCTGGGCCTGGCCCCTGACGAATACGCCGCACTGCTGATGGTGCTGTTGCGCCTCCTGGCGTTTCAGCCGGTCGGCCAACGCGCCCTGGCTGAAAAAAAAAGCCTGACGCGGACCACTGAGCCCACCCTTGTCGGGGTTGAGCCTGTGCCTGTGCGCCATGTGCCACCCCCGATGGCCACCGTGCCGGTGGTGGATGCCCCGCCCCGTGTGCAGGCGGCGTCACCTGTGCAGGGTCAGCCTGAGAAAATTGAACCAAAAGTGCCTCCAGCGCTTTCTGGTATTGATTTGTCTGCTACACCTGTGATGTCTGTTCCCGTGCGGGTGGCCCCTGAGCCCGTCCGGCCCGAACTCACCCCGCCGGTGAACGTGGCGCTGCCCGTGGGGGCCACGGCAGAGGGCGATTTCTGGCATGCCCTGGTGATGGCCATGGTGCAGGCCGAAACCGTGGGTGCGCTGGTGCGCGAGCTGGCGCTGCAATCGCAGCTGCTGGCCCGTGATGACACGGCAGAGCCCAGCCACTGGCTGCTGCGCGTGGAAAACGCCACGCTCAACCAGCCCGGCACCCGCGACCGTTTGCAGGCAGCGTTGGCCCCGCATGGCCACACGGTGAAACTGGCCGTCGAAGTCGGCACGGTGTCTGACACCCCTGCCCGCCGGCAGGCCGCTGCGGCGGCCCAACGCCAGGAAGAGGCCGAACGCAGCATCCGCCAAGACCCGTTTGTGTTGGGGCTGATGCGCGACTTTGGCGGCAGAATCGTGCCCGGCACGCTCAAGCCCGTTGCCCCGGCGCCCTGATTTTTATTTTTTCAACTCTCTAGGAATCGCATGTTCAACAAAGGACAACTCTCTGGCCTCATGAAGCAGGCCCAGGCCATGCAGGACAACCTGAAAAAAGCCCAGGAAGAGCTGGGCCACATCGAAGTCACCGGCGAGTCGGGTGCGGGCCTGGTCAAAGTGGTCATGACCTGCAAGCACGATGTCAAGCGCATCACCATCGACCCCTCGCTGCTGGCCGACGACAAAGACATGCTGGAAGACTTGGTGGCCGCCGCCTTCAACGCCGCTGTGCGCAAAGCCGAAGACACTTCCCAGGAGAAACTGGGCAAGCTCACGGCAGGCATGCCCGGGCTGCCCGGTGGCATGAAGTTTCCGTTCTGATCTGGCGCGGTTTTGGCCGACTCCCACTCGCTTGACGCGCTGACCGAAGCGCTGCGCCGCTTGCCCGGCGTGGGCGCCAAATCGGCCGCGCGCATGGCGTTTCACCTGCTGCAACACGACCGCGCCGGGGCCTTGCAGCTGGCCACCACGCTCAGCCAGGCGGTGGACCAGGTGCGCCACTGCGAGTTGTGCCACACCTTCACCGAGTCGCTGGTGTGCAGCACCTGCCAAGACCCCACCCGCGACCGCAGCCAGCTGTGCGTGGTGGAAACCCCTGCCGACCAGGCCGCCCTGGAGCGCACCGGTGCCTACAAGGGGCTGTACTTTGTGCTGATGGGCAAGCTCAGCCCGCTGGACGGCATTGGGCCGCACGACATAGGCTTGCACAAGCTGTTTGACCGCCTGGGCGGCACCGCCCCCCCCACGCTGTCGCAAGATTTTCCGCCCGTGGGCGAGGTGATTCTGGCCACCAATTTCACCGCTGAAGGCGAGTCCACCGCGCACGTCATTGCGCAAGCCCTGCGGAGCACGGACATTCAAGTCACCCGCCTGTCGCGCGGTGTGCCCGTGGGCAGCGAGCTGGAGTACGTGGACCTGGGCACCATTGCCCACGCGCTGGTGGACCGGCGTTCCACGGCTTCCTGACCCAACCGATTGAGAAGGAACACAACCCATGACCCCCCATTTCACCGTGGCCCATTGGTGTGTGCTGGTGGCCGCGTTGTTGCCCATTGCCTGTGCCGGTTTGGCCAAATGGGGCATGCTCAAAACGCCCCGCCGCGATGGCGGCTACGACAACCACAACCCACGCGCCTGGCTGGCCAGCCAGGGTGACTGGCGCGCCCGCGCCAACGCCGCGCAGGCCAACAGTTTTGAAGCCCTGCCGTTTTTCATCGGTGCGGTGGTGGTTGCGCACCAGTTGCACGCCCCCCAAACCCGGCTTGACACCCTGGCCCTGCTGTTTGTGGTCACCCGGGTGATTTACATCTTCATGTACGTGGCCGATCTGGCCACCGCCCGCAGCCTGGCCTGGACGGTGGCGCTGGCGCTGAACATCGCCATTCTGTTCAGCGGGGGCTGACCGCTGGCAGGCCTTGCGCGGTGGGCGGTGCGCGTCTCCGGGGAAACCCGCTGAGGGCAGGTCCTGATGCGATGCGGCAAACGCACCGCTAGTCTTGCTGCATGCCCACTTCGCCCATGTTGCAGCCCTCTCCTCGCAGAGCCTTTCTGGGTCAGGCCGGGCGCTTTGCGGGCGGCGCGACCCTTGCTGCGTGTGTGTCGGGTACGTTTCCGGTGGTGCCTGCCTCAGCGGGGGATGCGCCACCCCTCACCGTGGCGGTGGCACAGCCTCACTCAATGGCCCATTTGCCTTTGCTGCTGGCTCACACCCTGGGCTACTTCCAGGCAGAGGGACTGCATGTGGAGTTGTCATCCCACACCACTGAAGACCGAGCCGTGCAGGCTGTCCTGCGGGGCCACGCCGCAGTGGCGGCCTGCACTTATGTCCGCACTTTGCATCCGCAGGCCCGAAGTGGCGAGTGGCAGTCGTTTTTGCTGCAGCTGCGAGCGCCGCAGGTTGTGTTGGGTGTTTCAATGAGAACGCTTCGCCACTACCGAGCACCTGCTGACTTGCGCGGTCGGCGTGTGGGGGTTCTTGCCTCGGCCGCACCCGGGCAGATGGTGCTGGGTGCCTGGTTGCAAAGCGCGGGATTGAAACCCAGCGATGCCTCGCTGGTAGTGGCCGACAGTGCCGGCGAGTTGCTGGCGCGGTATCGGGCGGGTGAATTGGATGCCTTGTGCGTGAACGACCCCGTGGTGACCTTGCTTGAACAGCGGGGTGAAATTCGCGTGCTGGCTGACACCCGTTCCGTTCATGGCACTCGAGAGTTGCTGGGAGGGCCTGTCCCAGGGATGGCCATGTGTGCCCCTTTGGCATGGATAGCCGCTTTTCCCGATGAGTGCCAGTCATTGACAAACGGACTGGTGCGCGCATTGAAGTGGCTGCAAACCGCTGGGCCTACCGATTTGATCAAAACCTTGCCTGAGGCGGTAATGGGGCCGGACCGGGGGTTGTATTTGTCCGCATTCGACAAAGCACGAGGCGCTTTTTCGCCCGATGGTTTGCTGTCACCCGAAGCGGCGTTGGCTGCTTTGACGGTTTATGCGCGTCTGGACCCCGCGCTGCTCGGGGTGGGGATGGCCCCATTGTCCCGCAGCTACACCAACCAGTTTGCGCTGAAAGCCAAAGCCCGTTTTCGCGCGTGACGCGCTGCGTGCGGCAGCGGTCTGCCGGGGGGTTACTTGCGCGCAGGGCGTTTGGGGGCCGGAGGGCTGGTTTTGCGTGTGGTTTTGGTTTCACCAGCGGTGCGTTTGCTGGGTTTGGCGACGCCCACGGTTTTGCCGCTGCGCTGCGGTTTTGCCTGGATGAGGGCTGCTTTGGCTCCCACCCGGCTGGCCATCGAAGCCACCACTGCGGCAGGGGTGGGGGTGAAGGCCACCAGCGTCTGCCCGGCTTTCAGGGCCGCATTGCCGCCCAGTTTGTTCCATTGGGCCAATTCCGACGCGTTCACCCCCAGGCGCTTGGCCATGGTGGTCAGGTTTTCCCCTTTGCGGGCCTTTACGCTGCGGCGCACCAGCACCACTTCGGGTTGAAGCTGCAAGTGTCCGTTGTCTGCCAGGTGTTCGGGCACTTCGGTGCCTTGTCCGTTTGCGCGTGGCACCAGCAGCGTGGACCCGGCCCGCACCAGCATGCGGGGTGGTATTTTGTTCAGGCTGCGCAACTCGGGCTCGGACATGCCCACGCGCTTGGCAATGTCGGCCGTGCGCATGTGGGAGGGCACGGCCCATGCCGTCCACGTGGCCAATGGGCCCAGGTGAAACTGCAGGTTGCGCTGGAACACACTGGCGTTGTCCCAGGGCAGCAAAATTTGAGGGGTGCCCGACGCCAGGATGACAGGGCTGTGCAGCGACGGGTTGAGGGCGCGGAAATCGGCTTCGTCCATTTCGGCCAGCCTGGCAGCCAAGGCCACGTCCATGTCGCGGCGGATGGACACCGAATCAAAAAACGGGTGGTTTTCAATGGCCGGCAATTTGGCATGAAAGGCCTGTGGCCGGGCCACGATGTTTTTCACCGCTTGCAGCTTGGGCACGTACATGCGCGTTTCTTGCGGCATGGTCAGGTCTTCGTAGCCCGTGGCCAGGCCTTTTTTCTCGTTGCGCTCAATGGCCCGCTTCACGCTGCCCTGGCCCCAGTTGTAGGCGGCCAACGCCAGGTGCCAGTCGTTGAACATGCCGTGCAGCATTTGCAAATAGTCCAGCGCCGCGCGGGTGGAGGCCAGCACATCGCGCCGGTCATCGCGGAAGGCGTTTTGTTTCAGGTCGTAGTCTTTGCCGGTGGCGGGCATGAACTGCCACATGCCTGCTGCTTTGGCCTGCGACACCGCCTGAGGGTTGAAGGCGCTTTCAATGAAGGGCAGCAGTGCCAGCTCGGTGGGCATGTTGCGCCGTTCCAGTTCTTCAACGATGTGAAACAGGTACTTGCGCGAGCGTTCCGTCATGCGGCCGATGTATTCCGGGCGTGCCGCATACCATTGTTCCTGGTTGTGCACCAGGTCGTTTTGCAGGTTGGGCATGGCAAAGCCGCGCCGAATGCGCTCCCAAAGGTCGGCGGGGGCCGACAGGGTGGCGACGGCCCCTGCGCTGGCGCGTCCTGGTTCGATGGCCCGCAGTTCGCTGTTGGGCCACACCGGGGTGGGGCGGCCGATTCGCAGGCTGGGGCCACTCAGCGGGCTGGGGCTTGCAACGGGCTCTGGGGGCGTGGGGGCGGTGGGCAGGGGGGTGGTGGCACAACCGGTCAACACCACCATGGCCAGCACCGGCAGCCAGCGGGTGGGCAGCAGAGAGAGTAAGGTCATCAAAACTCGTTTTTCCATTCGCGCAGGGTCGCGAACACGTCTACATCGGTGTGGGCGTGGGGTGAGCGGGTGCGTGCGGCAGCCACCAGGGCCGGGTGGCGCACCCGCAAGAAGGGGTTGATGTCGCGTTCACGCGCCATTGGGCTGGGCAGCGTGGGGTTGCCTTGCGCCCGCAGGGCAATGCATTCGCGGTGCCAGTGGGCCAGCGCCAGGTTGTCGGGGTCTACCGCCCGGGCAAAACGCAGGTTGCCCAGGGTGTATTCGTGGGTGCAGCACACCTGTGTGGCGTCAGGCAAGGCCGCCAGCGCATCCAGCGAGGCCAGCATTTGGGCCGGCGTGCCTTCGAACAGGCGGCCACATCCCCCTGAAAACAGCGTGTCTCCGCAAAACAGCCAAGGGGCCTGGCCGGGCGCCTCAGCCACGTAGGCCACGTGGCCTGCCGTGTGGCCAGGCACTGGCAGCACCCGCCAGGTGAGGCCCAGCAGTTGGAACGTGGTGTGGGCGTCCACGCGTTCGCAGTGGGCTGTCAGCCACTCGCCTGCGGGGGCCAGCAGCCGTGCTCCCGTGGCCTGGCGCAGGGCTTCTGCGCCGCCGGTGTGGTCTGCGTGGTGGTGGGTTACTAGAATGGCGGCGACCCGCAGGCGGTGTGTGTGCAGGTAGGCCTGAACGGCGTCGGTTTCACCCGGGTCTACCACCACGGCTGACATGCCGTTGTGAAGAACCCAAATATAGTTGTCTGAAAACGCAGGAACGGGGTGCAAAACCATGGATGTCGTGTGGAAAAACGCCTTGTCTGGCTTGCCGGGGGTGGGGGCGCACGCGGGGCACACCATGGCGCCCGCCCTGCGTTGACCCGAGCAGTATGCAGCCTGAAATTATAGGTATGGACACTTGGTGGGACACGCCCCCTGGCCAGCATTTGCTGGCTTGGGAGCAGGCGCGGTTTGACGAGGCTGTGGTCGATGTGTTTGGGTTCAACGCCGTTCAACTCGGTGTGCCCGAGTTGGCCGCTCTGAGGGCCAACCGCATGCCCTGTCGCTGGCTGTCTCTGACCCACACCGAAGCGGCGACCCACGTTGGGGGGCCGGGTGCACAGGCGTGTGTGCTGGTGGCCGATCCCGCCGCTTTGCCCTTTCCCGACAACAGTGTGGATTTGCTGGTGCTGCCGCACACCCTGGAACTGAGTGCCGACCCCCACACCGCATTGCGCGAAGTGGCACGCGTGCTGCGCCCCGAAGGGCGTGTGGTGTTGTCGGGCTTCAACCCCGTGAGCCTGTGGGGGTTGCGCCAGCACCGCGCACACCTGTGTGCGCAGCTGGGGGTGACCTGGGGGGGCAGTGCCCGTTTGTATTTGCCCCGGGCGGGTGATTTCATTGGCCATTGGCGGATGCGCGATTGGCTGCGTTTGCTGAGTTTTGAAGTGGAAGCCACCCGTTTGGGTGTGTACCAACCCGCCGTGCGCACCGAGCGCTGGTTGCAGCGGTTTGGGTGGCTGGAGCCCATGGGCCGTCGCTGGTGGCCCGTTTTTGGGGCCGTGTATTTTCTGGTGGCCGTCAAACGGGTGCAGGGCACCCGTTTGCTGGGCCCGGCGTGGAAACCGTACCGCAGCGTGGCCACCGCGCGTCCTGCCAGTGCGGCGGGGCGCAGTGGCCCCACTTGGCACGCCACGCGAGCCGACATTCAACCCAACACAACCGAGAAAGACACCGGATTTTGAACAAAGTGGTCATTTACACCGACGGCGCCTGCAAGGGCAACCCAGGCCCAGGCGGTTGGGGGGTGTGGCTCAAGTCGGGCGCCCACGAGCGCGAGCTGTGCGGCGGCGAGGCCGAAACCACCAACAACCGCATGGAGTTGATGGCGGTGATCGAGGCGCTGTCGGCCCTCAAGCGCCCGTGCGATGTGTTGCTGCACCTGGACAGCGAATACGTGCGCAAAGGCATCACCGAATGGATTCACGGCTGGAAGGCCAAGGGCTGGAAAACCGCCGCCAAGCAACCCGTGAAGAATGCCGACCTGTGGCAGCGCCTGGACGCCCTGGTGGCCAGCGGGGGCCACAAAATCGAATGGAAATGGGTCAAGGGCCACGCAGGCGACCCCGGCAACGAAAAAGCCGATGCCCTGGCCAACCAGGGGGTGCCGCGGGGCCGCAGGTGACAGGGGCCAGCTGGCGTCCGTAAAGCCCTGGTAAAGACGCCAAGGGCCGTGCCGCCCTCAATTAAATTCAGTTCAAGTCCGTTCTCATCTCAGGCAACGTCATGGCAAAAAAAGCAATTTACGGGGTCACTGTGGCCACAGGCATCGCTGCGGCACTGGCCGGGGCGTGGTGGGTGCAACACAAACCCACTGTCCCGGGGGCAGATGCCCAGGCCATGCCCGCCCAGGCGGGCGCCCCGCGCCCCGGGGCCGGTGGGCCGGCGCGGCCGCCTGGCGTGGAGGTGGCCAAGGTGAGAACCAGCCAGCTCCAGGACGATGCCCAGGCCGTGGGCACGCTCAAATCGCGCCAGAGTGTGATGCTCAGGCCTGAAGTGGCCGGGCGCGTGTCTCAGATCGCGTTCGCAGACGGTGCCCGCGTGAAAAAGGGGCAGTTGCTGATCCAGCTTGACGATGTGTTGCAACGCGCCGAATTGAGCCAGGCCCAGGCCCAGGTGTCGATTGCACGTGCCAACCTCAAGCGCAACCAAGAGCTGCTGGCCGAAAAATTTGTGGCGCCCCGCGTGGTGGAGGAAAGCCAGGCCAGCCTTCAGGTGGCTGAGGCCCAACTGGCGCTGGCGCAAGCCCGGCTGGGCCGCATGCGCATCGTGGCCCCATTCGACGCCACGGTGGGCATTCGCAACGTCAACCTGGGCGACTACGTCAAGGACGGGGCCGATCTGGTCAACCTGGAAGACAGCAGCAGCCTGTATGTGGACTTCCGCGTGCCCGAGCGCTTCCAGGGCAAGTTGGCCACTGGGCAGTTGGTGAAGGTGGAGCTGGACGCCTTGCCAGGCCAGGTGTTCCAGGCCAAGGTGCAGGCGCTTGACCCGCTGGTGGACGCCAACGGCCGCTCGGTGGCCGTGCGGGCGGTGCTGCCGGGGGTGGGCCGTTCGCCCTTGCGCCCCGGCATGTTTGCGCGCACCACCACGGTGTTTTCGGTGTCAGACAGTGCGCTGGTGGTGCCCGAAGAGGCCATCGTGCCGCAAGGGGGCAAGCAGTTTGTGTTCGTGCTCGATGCCGAGGGCGAAGGCGAGGGCAAAAAACAGCTGTCGCGCAAGGTCGAGGTGAAGCTGGGTGTGCGCCACAACGCGCAGGTGCAGCTGGTGTCGGGCGTGAAGGTCGGCGACACCGTGGTGGTGGCCGGGCAGCAACGCTTGCAAAAAGACGGCACCGAGGTGCGGGTGGTGGACCTGTCCGCCCGCCCCGCCAAGTCTTGACTGAGGCCCGCCATGCAATTGCCTGAAATTTCCATTCGCCGCCCGGTGTTTGCCACCGTGCTGTCATTGCTGGTGTTGTTGGTGGGGTGGGTGTCGTTCAACGGCCTCACCGTGCGCGAGTACCCCAAGATTGACGAGCCCATTGTCACCGTCACCACCCGGCTGGCGGGCGCTTCGAGCGAGGTGGTGGAGTCTCAGCTCACCAAAGTCATCGAGGACTCGGTGGCCGGCATCGAGGGGGTGGATGTCATCACCTCCGTCAGCCGCCAGGAGCAAAGCCAGATCACCGTGAAATTTGCGCTGGAACGCGACCCCGACTCTGCCGCCGCCGATGTGCGTGACAAGGTCAGCCGCGTGCGCCAGAAGCTGCCCCAGGAAATTGACGAGCCTGTGGTGGCCAAGGTCGAGGCCGACGCGTTCCCTGTCATCTGGCTGGCCCTCAGCTCAGACACCCACGATGCGCTGCAACTGTCTGACTTTGCCAACCGCCTGGCCAAGCCCGTGCTGCAAACCGCCCCTGGCGCGGCCGACGTGCGTGTGTACGGCGAGCGCAAATACAGCATGCGCATCTGGCTCGACCCCGATCGCCTGGCCGCCTACCGCCTGACCGTGCAAGACGTGGAAGATGCCCTGCGCCGCAACAACCTGGAGGTGCCCGCCGGGCGCATCGAAAGCGGCCAGCGCGAGTTCAACGTGACGGCGGCCACCGACTTGCGGCGTGCTGCCGAGTTCGGGCAAATGACCCTGAAAACCGTCAACGGCCTGCCCATTCGCCTGGCCGACGTGGCGCGGGTGAAAGAAGGCCCGCAGGACGAGCGCACGTCCGTGCGCCTGAACGGGCGTGACGCCATTTCGCTGGGTGTGATCCGCCAGGCCACGGCCAACCCCCTGGTGTTGTCCGCCGGGGTGCGCGAGCGGCTTGACAAAGTGCGGGCCGATTTGCCGCCGGGCATCACCGTAGAGGTGGCCAACGACAACTCGGTGTTCATCGACCGCTCCATCAAAGCCGTGTACAGCACCATTGCCGAGGCGGTGGTGCTGGTGGCGTTGGTGATTTTTGTGTTTTTGCGCACGCTGCGTGCGTCCATCATTCCGCTGGTGACCATTCCGGTGAGTTTGATCGGCACGTTTGCGCTGATGGCGTTGTTTGGCTTTTCTATCAACACGCTCACGCTGCTGGCGCTGGTGCTGGCCATTGGCCTGGTGGTGGACGACGCCATCGTGGTGTTGGAAAACATTTACCGCCACATCGAAGAAGGCATGGAGCCCTTCCAGGCCGCGATCACCGGGGCCAAGGAAATCGGGTTTGCCGTGGTGGCCATGACGCTGACCCTGGCTGCGGTGTACGCCCCGCTGGCGTTCACCCCCGGGCGCACCGGCCGCCTGTTTGCCGAATTTGCGCTGGCTCTGGCGGGGGCAGTGGTGGTGTCGGGCTTTGTGGCCCTGACCCTGTCGCCCATGATGAGCAGCAAGCTGCTCAAACACAACCCCAACCCCGGCTGGTTTGACCGGGGCATGGAGCGGGTGCTCACGGGCATCACCCACGGCTATGCCCGGGTGTTGGCCGCTTCACTCAAAGCCCGCTGGCTGGTGGTGCTGGTGATGCTGGGCAGCGCAGCAGGTACCTGGGCGCTGGTGAAAACCACCAAACAAGAGCTGGCGCCCATTGAAGACCGGGGTGTGATCCTCACCAGCATCAACGGGCCCGACGGGGCCACCATGGACTACACCCGCAAATACGCCCAGGCCATTGAACGCATCGGGCAGGATTACCCCGAGTTCGACCGTGTTTTCAGCATCGTGGGCAACCCCACGGTGGCGCAGGCCAACGTGTTTTTGCGCGCCAAACCCTGGGAAGAGCGCGAAAAGACCACCCAGCAAATCGCCCGCGAAATCACGCCCCGCGTGGCCGGGCTGCCGGGGGTGAGCGCCTTCCCCATCACCCCACCGTCGCTGGGCCAGGGTTTTAGGGAGCGGCCCATCACCTACGTGATTGCCACCTCTGACAGCTACGAAAACCTGTCGCGCGTGGTGCGCAAGTTCCAGGACGAAATGGCCAAAAACCCCGGCTTTGTGCAGGTGGACACCGACCTGCGCCTGAACAAACCCGAAATCCGCATGGACGTGGACCGCGAGCGCGCCGCCGACATGGGTGTGAGCGTGGACGCCATTGCCCGCACGGTGCAAACCATGCTGGGCGGGCGCGTGGTCACGCGCTACAAAAAAGACGGCGAACAATACGACGTCGTGGTGCAAACCGAAAGCACGCAGCGCAGCACCCCCGACGACATCGACAAGCTGTTTGTGCGCGGCAAAAACGACACCATGATTCCGCTGGCCTCGCTGGTCAAAACCCGCGAGGTGGTGGTGCCGCGCGACCTGAACCACTTTGGCCAACGCCGCAGCGCTTCCATCACCGCCAACCTGGCACCCGAGTTGGCGCTGGGCGAAGCGCTGGCCGTGATGGACGGCATTGCCAAAACCGTGCTGCCCCCCGGTTACACCACCGACTTGAACGGCCAAAGCCGCGAGTTCCGCAACTCGTCGGGCTCGCTGGCCATGGTGTTTGGCCTTTCGCTGCTGTTCATTTACCTGGTGCTGGCGGCGCAGTTCGAGAGTTTTGTGGACCCCTTCATCATCATGCTGAGCGTGCCGCTGTCCATGCTGGGCGCGTTGCTGGCGCTGAAGTTCACGGGGGGCACGCTCAATGTGTTCAGCCAGATCGGGCTCATCACCTTGGTGGGGCTGATCACCAAACACGGCATTTTGATTGTGGAGTTTGCCAACCAGCTGCAAGAGCAGGGCAAAACCCCGTTTGAAGCCGTGACCGCATCGGCTGCGCTGCGCCTGCGTCCCATTTTGATGACCACCGGTGCCATGGTGCTGGGCGCTGTGCCGCTGGCACTGGCCACCGGCGCCGGGGCGGAAAGCCGTCAGCAAATTGGCTGGGTGATGGTGGGCGGCATGAGCCTGGGCACGCTGCTGACCATTTTTGTGGTGCCCACGGTGTACACCTTGCTGGCGCGCAAACACCAGCCAAAAAACATAGCTGAAAACCCAATGTCATCAAGCGCTTCAGCCTGAAAATACTTGGGTTTTTACGTCGCACCCTCAAACAACATCACATCCACTTCGTCACCCGCTGCCACGCTGGATTGGCCGTGGTGCAGCACGATGAGGCCGTTGGCCTCGACCATGGAGCGCAGCACGCCCGAGCCCTGGTTGCCCGCCACGTCCACCCACAGCGAACCGTCGGGCCGGGTGGTGACGCTGCCGCGCTGGTACTCGGTGCGGCCGGGTTTTTTGCGCAGCGTCTGGGTGCTGCGGGCTTTGAGCAGCACGGGTGGTGTGGGCGTGCCACCCATCATGCGCTGCAGGGCAGGGCGCACAAACGCCAGGAACGTGACCATCACGGCCACCGGGTTGCCGGGCAGGCCAAACAACACGGCCGGTGCAGCGCCGGGCTTGGGGATGCGGCCCACGGCCATGGGCCTGCCGGGGCGCATGGCGATGCGCCAGAAGGCCACGCCGCCGCCGTTGCTGGGGTCGTTACCGGCCAGTTGTTTCATCATGGCCTTGGTGTGGTCGGCTTCGCCCACGCTCACGCCGCCGCTGGTGATGATGGCGTCGGCCTGCGCGGCGGCTTGCCGGAAGGTGGCTTCGAGTTGGGCGGGGTCGTCGCCCACCACCCCCAGGTCCAGCACCTCGCAGCCCAGGCGCTTGAGCAGGCCGAACACGGTGTAGCGGTTGCTGTCGTACACCGCGCCTTCGCGGGGGGCTTCGCCCAGGCTCAAAATTTCGTCGCCGGTGGAAAAGTAGGCCACCCGCAGGCGGCGGACCACTGTGACCGTGGGCAACCCCAGGCTGGCCACCAGGCCCAATGCGGCCGGGCTGAGGCGCTGGCCCCGGCGCAGCGCGGGCTGGCCTTGCATGAGGTCTTCGCCTTGGAAGCGGCGGTTGTCGCCCAGCGCCAGCAGGTTGGGGGCGAGGGTGATGCGGCCATTGGCTTCGCCGTTGCATGTTTGCACCAGCTCTTGCGGCACCACGGTGTTCAGGCCGGGCGGCATGATGGCGCCGGTCATGATCTTCACGCACTGGCCCGCGCCCACCTCGCCTTGCCAGGCCTTGCCCGCAAAGGCTGTGCCGCCCACGGGTTGCAGGGTGAGGGGTTGGCCGGGTTGCAGCTGTGCGCCGTCAAAGGCGTAGCCGTCCATGGCCGAGTTGTCATGCGGGGGCACGCTGATGGGCGACACCACGTCTTCGGCCAGCACGCGCTCGAAGGCCTCGAACAGCGGCAGGGTTTCGGTCTGCTGCACGCTGGGCACCATGTGGGCCAGGAAGGTGTTGACGGCATCGGCGCTCAGCGCTTGCGGGTCGTAACCCTGCAGTTCAGCGGCAATCTGTTCGAGGGATTTCATGGCAAGAAGGGGCGTGCGCTCAGGCTTCCAGCGCCTGCAGGTCGGCCAGGGTGTTGGCGTTGGAGAAGGCGCGGTGGTCGTCGCCGGGCAAGTTGAAGGGCACCAGCACGGTGGGGTGCAGGCCGGTCCAGCGGTCAATTTTGCGGCCGCCTTCCTGGGTGAACGCCACCAGGCTGTCCAGCAGCGACACGCGCAACAGGCAAAACACGGGCTGGTTGCGCACGTTGCCGTCGTCTTCCGGGGCGGCGGCCATGGCGATGTCAGCGCCCTCGCGGTTGGCGGCCTGGGCCAGGCGCTCGGCCAGGTCCAGCGGAAAGCGGGGGGTGTCGCAGGGCACGGTCAGCAGCCAGGGAGTTTCGGCGTGTGCCAGCCCGGTCATGAAGCCTGCCAGCGGGCCGGCGTAGTCGGGCAGGGTGTCGGGCCACACGGGGGCGCCAAAGGTTTCGTAGGCGGCCAGGTGGCGGTTGGCGTTTACCAGCGTGTGGCCCACCCAGCCGCCTTGCTGCCTTTGCAGCCGCAGCAGGGTGTGCAGCGCCAGGGGCGTGCCGTGGAAGTTTTGCAGCCCCTTGTCGGTGCCGCCCATGCGGGTGCCCCGGCCACCGGCCAGCACCAGGCCGGTGATGTCGCCGGGAAGAATGGGTGTGTGTGTCATGTGTGGGGGTGGGGTGTCAGCCGCCGATGTAGCTCATTTCCACCCGGCGGCCGCTTTGGGCGGCCTGGTCGGGGGGCAGGCTGGCGCGCAGCTGGGAATAACGGTCGCTGCGGCCTTGCCAGATGGCCCCAATGGCGCTGGCCAGCTCGGCATCGGTGGCGGCGGGTTGTTCGGGTGTGCCACGGATCAGGCCGCGCAGGTCGTGGCCCTGGCTGGCAAACAGGCACAGGTACACCTTGCCTTCGGTGCTCAGGCGGGCGCGGTTGCAGTCGCCGCAAAAGGCCTGCGTCACGCTGCTGATGACGCCGATTTCGCCCAGTGCCGGGTCGTGCTGGCCGTCTGGCCCTGCGTAGCCCCAGCGCTCGGCGGTTTCGCCGGGGGCGGAGGGGCTCAATGGAATGAGCGGCAGCTCGGCGTGGAGGTGGCGCACCACCTCGGCGCTGGGCATCACCTCGTTCATGCGCCAGCCGTTGGTGGCGCCCACGTCCATGTATTCAATGAAGCGCAGCGTGATGCCGCTGCCCCGGAAGTGCCGGGCCATGGGCAATATCTGGTCGTCGTTGGTGCCGCGTTTCACCACCATGTTCACCTTCAGGCCGGTGGGCTGGCCCTGGGCGTTCAGGCCCAGGCCCACTTCCTGGGCGGCTTGCAGGCCGTCGAGCACGTCGGCCACCGGAAAATCCACGTCGTTCATGCGGCGGAACACGGCGTCGTCCAGCCCGTCCAGGCTCACGGTCACGCGGTTCAGGCCCGCGTCCTTCAGGGCCTGGGCTTTTTTGCGCAGCAGGCTGCCGTTGGTGGTCAGCGTCAGGTCCAGCGGTTTGCCTTCGGTGGTGCGCAAGGCGGCGAGCTGGGCAATCAGCACCGCTATGTGTTTGCGCAGCAGCGGTTCGCCCCCGGTGAGGCGGATTTTTTGCACCCCGTGCGCGACAAACTGCTGGGCCACGCGGGTGATTTCCTCGAACGTCAACAGCGCGCTGTGCGGCAGGTAGGGGTAATCGTTGTTGAACACCTCTTTGGGCATGCAGTAGCTGCAGCGGAAGTTGCAGCGGTCGGTCACGCTGATGCGCA
>CAYFFJ010000065.1:0-16708 GCA_964342395.1 uncultured Hydrogenophaga sp. | reverse complement strand
CGAAAAAGCCGTGCTGATGGCCAAAGAAAGCCTGATGGACGACCTGGACATGTACGAACTGCAAGCCAAGTCCGCCAAAGGCGACCCCCTCACCAAGGTAGAAGAGCTGCGCCTGGAGCTGTTTGAAAAGGTCAATGCCCTGGGCATCGGCGCCCAAGGCTTGGGCGGCCTCACCACGGTGCTGGACGTCAAAATCAAAATGTACCCCACCCACGCCGCCAGCAAGCCCGTGGCCATGATCCCCAACTGTGCCGCCACCCGCCACGCCCATTTTGTGCTGGACGGCAGCGGCCCCACCTACATCACACCTCCCAGCCTGGACCTGTGGCCCAACGTGGCCTGGACCCCCGACTACGTGAAAAGCAAAAAGGTGGACCTGAACACCCTGACCCCGGCAGAAGTCGCCAGCTGGAAACCCGGCGACACCCTGCTGCTGAACGGAAAAATGCTCACCGGACGCGACGCCGCGCACAAACGCATCCAAACCATGCTGGCCAAAGGCGAGCCCTTGCCTGTGGACTTCACCAACCGCGTCATTTACTACGTAGGCCCCGTTGATCCTGTGGCAGGCGAGGCTGTAGGCCCAGCAGGCCCCACCACCGCCACACGCATGGACGGCTTCACCGAAATGATGCTGGCCCAAACCGGCCTCATTGCCATGGTGGGCAAGGCGGAGCGTGGCCCTGTGGCCATCGAAGCCATCAAAAAACACCAATCCGCCTACCTCATGGCGGTGGGCGGCGCAGCGTATTTGGTGTCCAAGGCGATCAAACACGCCCAGGTGGTGGGTTTTGCCGACTTGGGCATGGAAGCCATTTACGAATTCGACGTGGTGGACATGCCCGTGACCGTGGCCGTTGATGCCGGCGGCACCAGCGCCCACATCACAGGCCCCGCCGAGTGGCAAAAACGCATTGCCACCGGCGAATTCAAAGGCATTTCGCTGTCACCTCGGTGAACACCGCTGGCATTCAATCCCCCGCCCCCGTGGGGGTGTTTGACAGCGGCATTGGCGGTTTGAGCATTTTGCGGGCGTTGCGAGCCGAACTGCCCCACGAAACGTTTGTGTACTTCGCTGACAGCGCCCACGCCCCCTACGGCGAGCGCGATGACGTCTATATAGCAGCCAGGTCGCTGGCCATCACCGCCCAACTCCGGCAGACACACGGCATCAAAGCGTTGGTGGTGGCCTGCAACACGGCCACAGCCGTGGCCATTGCAGCGGTGCGCACAGCCCACCCCGATTTGCCTGTGGTGGGCGTAGAACCTGCCATCAAACCCGCTGTGGCTCACACACGCACCGGCCATATCGGCGTGTTGGCAACCCGGGGGACGGTCAACAGCGCCAAATTCAACGACTTGCTGATCACGTTGGCCCCACAGGCTCGCTTCACGGTCACGCCCTGTGACGGGTTGGCACACGCCATCGAGACCCAAAATGAATCAAAAATAAGAGCACTAATTCATTTATACACAAGCGCCACAGGCAATTTTGGCCATGAAAATGGTGCAATGGACACCTTGGTACTGGGTTGCACGCACTACCCACTGGAACAAGCCGCGTTTCAGGCAGCCGTGGGGCCAAGCATCGCACTGGTGGAACCCGGACACGCCGTGGCCAAGCAATTGGCCAGAGTGCTGGAAAGCCTGCAGTCGGAGGTGCCTCCCCACCCCCCATCTGCCCCCCCAAGGGGATCTGTCTGCTGGCTCAGTTCTTCGGCAAACCTATCACCCTTGATGCGAGCGGTACAACGTTGGCTGCCCCAGATGGCTGAGCAAAACCCATCTCAACGCTGAATGGCTGGAGGCGCCCTCAGCCCATGACCCGGCCACACTCCATCAGTGCAAATGGCGCGGTTTGCGGCCACCACCACCATGACCGCCCGGGTTGCCGCCCCCCAAGCCACGTGGCGGTTTACCCAGTTGCATGGAGTTCACCAACGCATCGAAACGGTTGGTGAACAACTGGTCAACGGCCTGAACCACGGGTTCCAGTTCGCTGGCCTCAAAGTGACGCTCCATGAGATGCACCACGTCTTGCACCAGCATGTCTCGCTGCACCTGAAGAATGGCGGCAGGGGTGGGCCCCACAAAACACATCATGAAATCGTCGCGCGACTCGGCTTCTGGCTCTTCGCCATCTTCATCATCAAATTCGGCGTCGTAAAACGACACTTCAATGGGTGCACCCGTGGCCGCAATGTCGTTCAGACCCATGCAAGCCTCTTCCATCACTTGCCGAAAATCTTCATCACCTGGCACGGTCCAGCAGATCTGCAGCAAATGCTCTTTGGCGTTGAAACGGATGCCAGGCTCTTCTTCATAGCTGCTGCGCGCACCCGCAGCGAGTGAATGGGCACCCGCGTACACCCACAACGGCTTGAGAGCCTCCTGCACCGCTGACAAAGCCACATCGGGACGCAGTGGCACGTCGCCATGAACGTGGATTTCAAATGGGGCGTTGTACATCATGGCAATTTCTCCATTGACTTGGTTCATCAAACCGAAGCGCAATTCAAGTCGGTGGTGCCTCGAACCGGGGTCGAACCGGTACGCCCCTTTTCAGGAAAGCGGCGGATTTTAAGTCCGCTGTGTCTACCCATTTCACCATCGAGGCGTGATCACATTGTGGAACAAAAAAACCCCAGCAACTTTCGTCCTGGGGTTGTTTTCGGTGAGGTATCTGGAGGCGCGACCCGGAGTCGAACCGGGCTAGACGGATTTGCAATCCGTTGCATAACCGCTTTGCTATCGCGCCCTGTCATCTTTCACAGATTTTCCACAAAAAAGGGAAGCGCATGCTTCCCTTTTTGAATTTGGAGCGGGATAAGAGACTCGAACTCTCGACCTATACCTTGGCAAGGTATCGCTCTACCAACTGAGCTAATCCCGCATATTCGCTGAAGCCATGATTATAGCGTGTTTTTCAGCCACTTGGCAAGCTGCCTGCAATCAATGTGGCCTGACATCCCCTGCCACCAAGGGCTCCGTTACCACCGAAGGGGCGACAGGCACCATGTCGTCATCCGTCAGAGGCATAGGAGGGCGCTCCAGTGCAATCGCCAACACCTTGTCGATCCATTTGACCGCCACGATATCCAGGGTGCTTTTCACGTTGTCTGGAATATCGGCCAAATCTTTGAGGTTTTCCTCGGGAATCAACACGGTTTTGATGCCACCTCGCAAAGCCGCCAACAGCTTCTCCTTCAAGCCACCGATACCGGTGATTTCACCACGCAGGGTGATTTCACCGGTCATGGCCACATCACCCCGCACGGGAATGCCGGTCAGGGCAGACACCAAAGCCGTGGCCATCGCAGCCCCCGCACTGGGACCATCTTTGGGCGTGGCGCCATCGGGCACGTGGATGTGGATGTCGCGCTTTTCGAACAATTCGTCTTTGATGCCCAGAGCCCTGGAACGGCTGCGCACCACCGTGCGGGCCGCCTCCACAGACTCCTTCATGACGTCACCCAACGAACCGGTGCGGGTGATCACACCCTTGCCCGGCATCAGCGCAGCCTCGATGGTCAGCAAATCACCGCCAACCTCGGTCCAAGCCAAACCCACCACTTGCCCTACTTGATTTTGCTGCTCTGCTCGTCCAAAGGTGTACTTGCGCACGCCCAAGAATTCGGCCAAATTGTCAGCCGACACCTCAACCGTGGGGCTGTACTTTTTCAAAAGCAAACCCTTGACCACCTTGCGGCAAATTTTGGAGATTTCACGCTCCAGCGACCTTACCCCCGCCTCGCGGGTGTAGTAGCGCACGATGTCTCGCACCGCGTCTTCCCGAACCTCCAACTCACCGGCCTTCAGCCCGTTGTTGGCGAGTTGTTTGGGCAGCAGGTACTTCAACGCAATGCTGGTTTTTTCGTCTTCGGTGTAACCACTCAGACGAATCACCTCCATGCGGTCCAGCAACGCAGGAGGGATGTTCATGGAGTTGGACGTGGCGACGAACATGACGTCGCTCAGATCAAAGTCCAATTCAACGTAATGGTCGCCAAACGCGTGGTTTTGTTCGGGGTCCAGTACCTCAAGCAACGCGCTGGAGGGATCGCCTCGGAAGTCGGTGCCCAGCTTGTCAATTTCATCCAGCAGAAACAACGGGTTGCGGGTACCGACCTTGGTCAGACTTTGCAAGACTTTGCCCGGCAAAGCCCCGATGTAAGTGCGACGATGCCCCCGAATTTCGGCTTCATCACGCATGCCACCCAAGGCCATGCGCACGTATTTGCGCCCTGTGGCCTTGGCCACAGACTGTCCCAAAGACGTTTTACCAACACCTGGAGGGCCCACCAGACACAAAATGGGGGCTTTGACCTTGTCCACCCGTTGCTGCACCGCCAAATATTCCAAGATGCGGTCTTTGACGCGGTCCAGCCCGTGGTGATCGGCGTTCAGCACCTCTTCCGCGTGTTGCAGGTTGTGCTTGATCTTGGTTTTTTTGCTCCAAGGCAAAGCCGTCAACGCATCGATGTAGTTGCGCACCACGGTGGCTTCCGCCGACATGGGGGACATGAGCTTGAGTTTTTTCAGCTCGGCCTCGGCCTTTTTGCGCGCCTCGGCAGGCATTTTGGCAAGTTTGATTTTTTTGTCGATCTCTTCCAGATCGGCACCGTCTTCGCCATCACCCAATTCTTTCTGAATGGCCTTGACTTGCTCGTTCAAGTAGAAATCGCGCTGGTTTTTCTCCATTTGCCGCTTCACCCGACCGCGGATTTTTTTGTCCACTGCGAGAATGTCAACTTCTCGTTCCAGTTGCTCGAACAGGTTTTCCAGGCGCTTGACCACGGGGTCAAGGCTCAACACCTCTTGCTTTGACTCAAGCTTCAATGGCAGGTGTGCCGCAATGGTGTCGGCCAAGCGACCAGCGTCTTCAATGCTGGAAATGGAGGTGAGAATTTCCGACGGAATTTTTTTGTTCAGTTTGACGTATTGGTCGAACTGCTGCATCACCGCACGGCGCAAAGCCTCCAACTCGGTGGATTGGGGCACTCCCGCGCTCAGTGCCACGTCCACCGGCAACACATCGGCTGTGAAGTGGGTTTCGTGGTCGATCACTTGATTCACCGCCGCGCGCTGCAAGCCTTCCACCAACACCTTCACGGTGCCATCGGGCAATTTCAGCAGTTGCAAGATGGTGGCAACGCAGCCCATCTCAAACATGTCAGCGGCTGATGGTTCGTCCTTTGCGGCCGCTTTTTGGGCCACCAGCATGATGCGCCGCTCGGCCTCCATGGCCAACTCCAGCGCTTTGATACTTTTGGGCCGCCCCACAAACAATGGGATCACCATGTGGGGGAACACCACCACGTCGCGCAGGGGCAGCAACGGCAAATCCACCGGAGTGGATGGCAAGGTTTTTTGTCCAGACATGGGCTAGTCTTTCACGATGTGTTGAGAACCTGATGGCAATGCCGCTCAGGCCTGTTTGGCCGCTTCCCGATACACCAGCAGCGGGGGCTTGCCGTCTTCAATGGTGGAATCATCGACCACCACCTTCTCCACGTTCTGGGAGCTGGGCAAATCAAACATGGTGTCAATCAGGGCCTGCTCAAGAATGGAACGCAGGCCTCGAGCACCTGTTTTGCGGGCCAGCGCTTTGCGCGCAATGGCTTTGAGTGCGGAAGGGCGCACTTCCAATTCAGCTCCCTCCAGCGACAGCAATTTGGAAAACTGCTTGACCACCGCGTTGCGCGGCTGGGTGAGGATTTCCACCAAAGCGTCTTCGGTGAGTTCATCCAACGCAGCCACCACGGGCAAACGCCCCACCAATTCAGGTATCAAACCGAATTTGATGAGGTCTTCGGGTTCGATCTCTTTGAACGCCTCGGAAATACTGCGTTGCTTTTTGCTTTTCACTGCGGCGCTGAAACCTATGCCAGAGGCCTCGGTTCGGTTTTCCACGATCTTTTCAATGCCTGCGAACGCACCACCGCAGATGAACAAAATGTTGGTGGTGTCCACCTGTAAAAAGTCTTGGTTCGGGTGCTTGCGACCGCCCTGTGGAGGAATAGAGGCCATTGTCCCCTCCACCATTTTCAACAGCGCCTGCTGCACCCCTTCACCCGACACATCGCGGGTGATAGAGGGGTTGTCGGCTTTGCGCGTGATTTTGTCGATTTCGTCGATGTACACAATGCCCTGCTGGGCTTTGGCCACGTCGTAATTGCAGGTCTGCAACAGCTTGGAAATGATATTTTCCACGTCTTCACCCACGTAACCTGCTTCGGTCAGCGTGGTGGCGTCGGCCATGACGAATGGCACGTTCAGCATGCGGGCCAAGGTCTGGGCCAGCAAGGTTTTGCCAGAGCCTGTGGGCCCCACCAGCAAAATGTTGCTTTTGGCGAGTTCCACGTCGTCTTTTTTGGCACTTTCCTTGTGCCGCAAGCGCTTGTAGTGGTTGTAAACCGCCACAGCCAGGGCGCGCTTGGCCGTTTCCTGACCGATGACGTAGTTGTCGAGGTTTTGCTTGATCTCGGCAGGAATGGGCAGGCCATCGGTACCGTCGGCATCTGCGGTGGCACCCAGGCCAGGCAGTTCGTCGCGGATGATGTCGTTGCACAAGTCAATGCATTCGTCACAAATGAACACCGAGGGCCCGGCAATCAATTTTTTGACTTCGTGCTGGCTTTTGCCACAGAAAGAGCAATGCAGCGTTTTTTCGCCAGAAGTGCCTTTTTTATCGGCCATGTCGATCCCTACAAAAGGCATGAGCCCGGCACACAGATGGCCGGGCATTGCGTGAAAGAACGGTCAAGACACCGTGTGTAAAGGCCCATCAGAGGGCGCCGCGTTTGGCAATCACCTTGTCGACCAGACCATACGCTTGCGCTTCGTCGGCAGACATGAAGTAGTCGCGCTCGGTGTCGCGCTCGATTTTGTCCAAGGACTGCCCGGTGTGATCGGCCAACATTTTGTTCAATTCAGCGCGCAAACGGATGATTTCGCGGGCATGAATCTCAATATCGGTGGCTTGGCCCTGGGCACCGCCCAAAGGTTGGTGAATCATCACACGTGAGTTGGGCAACGAGAATCGCTTGCCCTTGGCACCTGCCGACAACAAAAATGCCCCCATGCTGGCTGCCATGCCTGTGCACAAAGTGGACACGTCAGGCTTGATGAAGTTCATGGTGTCGAAAATCGCCATACCCGCGCTGACCGAACCGCCGGGGGAGTTGATGTACAGCGAAATGTCCTTGTCGGGGTTTTCGCTTTCCAAAAACAGCAGCTGAGCCACCACCAGATTCGCACTCTGGTCGTTCACAGGGCCCACCAGAAAAATCACGCGCTCCTTGAGCAAGCGTGAATAAATGTCATAGGCCCGCTCGCCGCGGCCAGACTGCTCAATCACCATGGGCACCATGCCCAAGGCCTCAACGTTCAGTGCGCTCATGTGTTCTCCAAATGCGTGACAACGCTACTTTACCGAAATGCCCAAGTCGCCCTGCAGGTGTGGCCATCGACATCCGTTGCAAGACCGGGAATCAAAAAAGGCGGCACCCAGGCCGCCCTTCTTGTGGGAATTGAGCCAGCGCCCGCACGCGGGCAACGGGCCAACCGGTGGGAGATCAGGCTTGGCCCATCAGCTCGTCAAAACCCACTGTTTTGTCCACCACTTTGGCGTTGGTCAGCACAAACTCGGTCACGTTGTTTTCGATCACGATGGCTTCCACTTCGGCCATGCGGCGCTCGTCGGTGGTGTACCAACGCACCACGTCAGCGGGCTTCTCGTAAGACGCAGCCAATTCATCGATGTGGGCTTTCAGCTGCTCAGGGGTGGCGTGCAGGCTGTTGGCACGCACCAGTTCGGCCACCACCAGGCCCAGGCGCACGCGGCGCTCGGCTTGTGCGTTGAACATTTCTTCGGGAATGGGGGCAGTGTCGGCGTCTTTGATGCCGCGTTGCTTCAAGTCGGCGCGGGCAGCTTGCACCAGGCGATCCATTTCAGACTGCACACTGGCCTTGGGCAGGTCCAGCTCGGCCTTGGCCACCAAGGCATCCATCACGGCTTGCTTGTTGCGGGCTTGCAGGCGGAATTTGACTTCACGCTCCAGGTTTTTGCGGATGTCAGCGCGCAAACCGTCCACAGTGCCGTCGGCAATGCCCAGGGACTTGGCCAGCGCCTCATCCACTTCGGGCACATGGGCGGCTTCGATCTTGTTGACCGTGACGAGGAAGTCGGCGGTTTTGCCAGCCACGTCTTTGCCGTGGTAGTCGGCGGGGAAGCCCAGGGGGAAGGTTTTGCTTTCACCGGACTTCATGCCACGCACGGCATCTTCGAATTCTTTCAACATCTGGCCTTCGCCAACCAGGAACTGGAACCCGGCTGCTTTGCCACCGGCGAAGGGTTCGCCGTCGATCTTGCCTTCGAAATCGATGGTCACGCGGTCACCGTCTTCGGCACTGGCGTCTGCCGAGCGCTGTGCGAAGGTGCGACGCTGTTTGCGCAGGATGTCCAAGGTTTTGTCAATGGCAGCATCGCTGACTTCGGCGGTGGTTTTTTCCACTTCGGCAGAGGCCAGATCAGCGATCTTGACGTCGGGATACACCTCGAACACCGCGTCAAACAGCATTTCACCGTCAGCGCCGCCTTCTTTTTCAGAAATGCGTGGGGTGCCGGCCACTCGCAGTTGCGCTTCGTTGGCGGCCACCGCAAAGGCTTCACCCACTTTGTCGTTCATGACTTCGTAGTGCACGGAGTAGCCATAACGCTGGGCCACCACGTTGAAAGGCACTTTGCCTGGACGAAAACCGTCCATCTTGACCTGGCGGGCCATGCGCTTGAGGCGGGTTTCCACCTCATTCTTGATGGCATTCATGGGCAGCGCGAGCGTCATTTTGCGTTCGAGCTTGTCCAGGGTTTCAACGGTCACGGCCATGTGATATCTCCTAAAAAATGGAAATGAAAGCCCAGTTGCTGCTTGTTCAGCCCGGGCTTTTCGCTACAAATGTTTTGGTGCGCGGGGGGGGACTCGAACCCCCACAGTGTTGCCACCGTCAGGACCTAAACCTGGTGCGTCTACCAATTTCGCCACCCGCGCGGGTATTCACCGGGGCTGACAGCTGTCACTGGAACACGCCGCCAACCCCCGTTCGGTCAACCCACAATTCTATCCGCTGCCACCGGCTTGACCCGGAACCACGCCGCGTACATGGCGGGCAAGGCCAGCAGGGTCAACAGGGTGGCCACGATCAGCCCGCCCATGATGGCCACGGCCATAGGCCCCCAGAACACGCTGCGCGACAGGGGAATCATGGCCAGCACCGCTGCCGCAGCGGTCAGCACGATGGGGCGCATGCGGCGCACAGCGGATTCGACGATGGCCTCCCAGGCGGGCACGCCCCGGGCTCGGTCTTGCTCGATCTGGTCAATCAAAATGACCGAGTTGCGCATGATCATGCCCATCAACGCAATCACGCCCAGCAAGGCCACGAAGCCGAACGGCCGGTTCAACAGCAGCAGCGCCCCCGCCACCCCTGCCAGCCCCAACGGCCCGGTGAGAAACACCAGCATGGCGCGGCTGAAGCTGTGCAGTTGCAGCATCAGCAGCGTGAAGGTGATGAACAGCATCACGGGCACACCCGCCGCAATCGACGACGACCCCTTGCTGCTTTCCTCCACTGCACCCGCCACCTGCACCTCGTAGCCCAACAGGCCACGGTCTCGCCACTGCTGGCCCAGCTTTTTCAGCTCAGGCAGCACCTCGTTGCTGACCGTGGCGCCTTGCAAGCCCTCCACCACATCGGCCTGCACGGTGATGGCGTATTCGCGGCCCTCGCGCCACATCACACCCGGCTCCCAGCCAAACACGGGCGTGGCAATCTGCAACAGCGGAATGCTTTTGCCGCTGGCCGTGGGCAGGTAGGCATTGCCCAGGTCGCTGATGGCGTCGCGCTCTTGCAAGGGCTGGCGCAGCACGATGTCGATGAGTTTGTCGCCCTCGCGGTACTGGCCCACCGTCACACCGCTCCACGCGGCACGGGCGGTCTGGGCGATGGATTGGCTGCTCACGCCCAGGGCGCGGGCTTTGTCCTGGTCCACTTCCAGCCGGATGCTTTTCACCGACTCGTTCCAGTTGTCGTTCACACCGCGCGTGTTGGGGTTGGCACGCATCACAGCCTTCACGCTGTCGGCCAATTCGCGCAACACCACCGGATCAGGCCCGACCACGCGGAACTGCACGGGGTAAGGGACCGGCGGGCCATTGGCCAGCAGCTTGACGCGGCCCCGCACCTCGGGGAACTCTTGCGCGAGCATGACCGGCACTTGCTTGCGCAGCACCTCGCGGGTTTTCAGGTCTTGGGGCACCAAAATGATTTGGGTCACGTTGGTCTGCGGGAACACCTGGTCCAGCGGCAAATAGAAACGCGGCACGCCCGACCCCACCCAGGTGCTGACGGTGCTCACACCCGGCTCTTGCGCCAGACGGGCCTCCACTCGGCGGGCCACCGCTTCGTTCTCGGCAAAGCTGCTGCCCTCGGGCAACCACAGGTCTACCAAGATTTCAGGGCGGTTGGAATCGGGGAAAAACTGCTGCTGCACCTTGCCCATGCCGGCAATGCCCAACGCGAATAACAACACCGTGGCCCCGATGGTGAGCCAGCGGTGTTTCACACACGCGTTCACCAGCGCCCGAAAGCGCCCGTAGAACGGGCCGTCAAACACCTCTTGCGTGTCGCCCAGGTGCGGCTTCACCTTCAGAAACGTGACGCCCAGGTAAGGCACAAACACCACCGCCGCAAACCACGACACCACCAACGCAATGACCGTGACCGCAAAAATGGCAAAGGTGTATTCACCCACGGTCGACTTGGCCATGCCGATGGGCAGGAAACCGGCTGCGGTGATGAGCGTGCCCGTCAGCATGGGCATGGCCGTGGCGTCCCAGGTGAAGGTGGCAGCGCGGAACATGGAATACCCCTCTTCCAGCTTTCGCACCATCATTTCAACGGCAATGATGGCGTCGTCCACCAGCAACCCCAGGGCGATGATGAGCGAGCCCAGGGAAATTTTGTGCAGCCCTATGCCCCAGTACTGCATGGCCAAAAACGTGACGGCCAGCACCAGCGGGATGGTGATGCCCACCACCAAGCCGGGCCGCACGTCCAACGTGAAGCTGCGCAGACCACGCCCGTTGGGGTTTTTGTGCAGCCCCAGGCTCAGGAAACTGACCGCCAGCACGATGACCACCGCCTCGATCAGCACGTTCAAAAACTCGTTGATGGAGCGGGTGACAGCCTGTGGCTGGTCTTGCACCTGCTCCAGCGTCACGCCCGCGGGCAGGTCGCGCACCACTTTGTCGGTGGCCACTTCCAGGGCTTTGCCCAGGGCGATGATGTCGCCACCCTTGGTCATGGAAATGCCCAGGGCAATCACGTCGCGCCCCTGGTGGCGCACCTTCACCGACGGGGGGTCCACATAGGCCTGGCGCACCTCGGCGATGTCACCCAGGCGCAGTTGGGCCCCGGTGGCGCTGCGAATGGGCATGGCTCGCAATTGCTCGGGCGACGCAAACGCCCCGCCCACACGCACCTGCACCACGTCCAACGGGGTCTGCACCGCACCGGCCGACTCCACGGCGTTTTGCTGACCCAGCTGGGCCAGCACGGCGTTCAGGTCCAGCCCCAGCGTGGCCAGGCGGCGCTGCGAAATTTCAATGAACAGCTTTTCGTCTTGCACCCCAAACAGCTCGACCTTGTTCACGTCTTTCACGTGCAGCAGCTGCTGGCGCACGTCATCGGCCAGGGTTTTGAGCTCGGCGTGGGTGTAACCCTCGCCTTGCAGGGCGTAGATCACGCCAAACACATCACCAAACTCGTCGTTGAAAAATGGGCCCAGCACACCTTGGGGCAAGGTGGCGCGCATGTCGCCCATTTTTTTGCGCACCGTGTACCAGGTCTGGTTGATGTCGGTGGGCTTGGTGCTGTCTTTCACCTGAAAAATGATCAGCGTCTCGCCGGGCTTGGAATAGCTGCGAATTTTGTCGGCGTAGGGCACCTCTTGCAGCGTTTTCTCCAGCTTGTCGGCCACCTGCTCGGCCATTTGCTGCGCTGTGGCCCCGGGCCAGTAGGCGCGCACCACCATGGCGCGGAAGGCAAACGGCGGGTCTTCGTCTTGCCCCAGCTGGAAATAGGCGGCCACGCCCAGCAGCATCAGCACCACCATCAGGTAGCGGGTGAGCGGGATGTGCTCCAGCGCCCACTGGGACAGGTTGAAGCCCGGCTGGGGGTTCTGGGGTTCGTGTGCGCTCATGGTTGGGCCTTCACAGCAGTAGCAGACTTTCCAATACCATCAATCGCTGGGGCCTGTTTTGGTTCAATTTTTTCCTGGAACAGTGTCACGGTCTGCCCATCGGTCAACACGTGCACGCCGGCCACCACCACCTGCTCGCCCCCTTTCAGGCCGGAGGCGATCACGGCCTGGTTGCCATCGGCCGTGGCCACCACCACCGGCTGGCTTTTCACGGTGCGGGCGGCGGGGTCAAACAACCACACCGCCGAGCCCTGCCCCTGCTGGCGCAAGGCGCTGGTGGGCAACTTGAGCAACGGCACCGCAGTCCCCGCCGGTGCGTGGATGTGCGCGTAGGCCGTGGCCCCCAACGCCGCCTGGGCACTGTCGGCCAGCGCCACTTTCACGGCAAAGGTGCGCGACACCGGGTCGGCGCTGGCCGACACTTCGCGCACTTTCGCCGGCAAGCCAGGGCCCCCTGCCCACAGCCGCACGGTGGCGGGCATGCCGACCGCCACCGTGGCGACGCGCTGCTCAGGCACGGTCACCACCACGTCGCGCGGGCCGTCGTAAGCCAGGCGCACCACGGAGGCACCGGCGGCCAGCACCTGGCCGGGTTCGGCTTCCACGGCCACCACCACGCCGGGTTTGTCCGCCACCAGAGTGGCGTAAGCCTTTTGGTTGGCCTGCGCGCTGCCCTGGGCCTTGGCTTGGTCGAGCGAGGCTTTGGCGGCTTTCAGGGTGGTGTCGCGGCGCTCCAGCTCGGCGCTGCTGATGAAGTTTTGCGCCCGCAGCTCGCTGTAGCGCTTGAAATCGGCCACCGCCAGGTCGAATTGGGTTTGAGCCGCTTGCACCTGGGCGCTGGCGGCCTGGGCGGCCAACTGCAAATCGGTCGGGTCCAACTGGGCCAGCACCTGGCCCGCCTTCACCCGCTGGCCCACCTCGGCGCTGCGCGCCAACAGCTTGCCCCCCACCCGAAAGCCCAGCCGCGATTCGCTGCGCGCCCGCACATCGCCCGCGTATTCGGCCTGAAACTCTGCGGCCTGCGGGCCCACTTGCACCACCTTCACGGCGCGCACGGGGTCTTGCACCGGCTCGGGCTTGGAACACGCCACCAACACAGCGGCCACGGCCAGCAAGGTAAGGGGCAAACGGGGTTGAAACGGACGCATGGCCAAGGCTCCCAAAAGGTGGGTTGGTGCAGGCGGTTGAGCGCTACTGACCAACGGGTTAGTAAAAGAATGATAAACCAAGCACGCAATTTGCGCCGCGCCCCATCCCGGCCAGGTGTGGACAATCACCCCCATGAAAACGGGTGTTGCACACGAAGAAAACTTTCCGGTCGCGTCCTGGCTGTGCCCAACGCACCTGCGTCCGGTGATTGCCGCCATTTACTGGTTTGCCCGCACGGCAGACGACATCGCTGATGAGGGCGATGCCCCTGCCCCGCAACGCCTGGCCGACCTGGCGGCCTACCGCCAAGCCCTGGGCCAGGCGGCGCAGCACCCCCAAGGCCCCCACGGCCGCTGGCCCGGGGTGTTTGGCCCGCTGGCACAGCACCTGCACACGCACCAGCTGCCGCTGAACCTGCTGCACGACCTGCTGAGCGCCTTCGAGCAAGACGTGCACCGCACCGCCAGCGGCCAGCGCTACACCGACCACGCCGAGCTGCTGGACTACTGCCGCCTGTCGGCCAACCCCGTGGGCCGGCTGCTGCTGCACCTGTATGGCATCACCCACCCCGCGCTGCTGGCGCAAAGCGACCACATTTGCACCGCGCTGCAACTCATCAACTTCTGGCAAGACCTCAGCCGTGACGTGCCCCGCCAGCGCCACTACCTGCCCCTGGCCGAGCTGCAAGCTGCCGGGCTGACCCACGCCGATTTCGCCCCCGGTGCCAGCCCAGCTGAAAAAACCCAACGATCAATGGAAAACTTGGTAGCTGACTTGCTATGCCAGGCAAGCGCCAGCATGCAAAAAGGCTCAAAACTCTGCCGCCAAGTGCCCGGCCGCGCGGGCTGGGAGCTTCGGCTGGTGGTGCAAGGCGGGCTGCGCATTGCCGACAAAGCCCGCGCCCTGCAACACCGCACCTGGCAACACCGCCCCAAGCTGGGCGTGGCCGACGTCCCCCTGCTGCTGTGGCGCGCGTGGCGCATGGCCTGAAAGGCACAGGGCCCCCTCCGCGCTGACTACACTCTGCCAACCCGACACACCGCATGAGCCCGCAAGACTACGTCCAACAAAAAGCTGCCGCCTCGGGCAGCAGCTTTTATTACGCCTTCCTGTTCCTGCCCAAGCCCCGGCGCCTGGCCATCACCGCGTTTTACGCGTTCTGCCGCGAGGTAGACGACGTGGTGGACGACGTGGCCGACCCCGCCGTGGCCCAGCAAAAACTGGCGTGGTGGCAACACGAGGTGGCCCAAGCCTACGCAGGCCAGCCCACCCACCCTGTGATGCAGGCACTGATGCCCCACACCGAGCCCTACCGCATCCGGCAAGGCCAGTTGCAAGCGGTGATCGAAGGCTGCCAGATGGACCTGGGCCAAACCCGCTACCTTGACTACCCTGGCCTTCAGCGCTATTGCCACCTGGTGGCGGGCGTGGTGGGCGAGGTGTCGGCCAGCATTTTTGGCCAGACCGATCCCGCCACCACCGCCTACGCCCACACGCTGGGTCAAGCGTTTCAGCTCACCAACATCATCCGAGACGTGGGCGAAGACGCGCTGCGTGGCCGTATCTACCTGCCGGTGAACGAGTTGCAGCGCTTCGACGTGAAGGCCCACGAAATATTGAAGCGCACGCACTCCGACCGTTTTGTGGCCCTCATGCGCTTCCAGGCCGAGCGTGCGCACGGCCTGTACGACCAAGCCCTGGCCCTGCTGCCCACCGCCGACCGGCGCAGCCAAAAGCCCGGCCTGATGATGGCCAGCATTTACCGCACGCTGCTGCGTGAAATCGAACACGAACAATTCCAGGTGCTGCACCAGCGCATCGCCCTCACCCCCTTGCGCAAGCTGTGGCTGGCCTGGAAGGTGCAGGCCCTGGGCCACCTGTGACTGCGCCCCTGCGGGTCGCCGTGGTGGGCGGCGGCTGGGCCGGGTTGGCGGCTGCGGTGCGTGCCGCCCACGACGGCCACCACGTCACCGTGTTTGAAGCCAGCCGCCACTGGGGTGGCCGCGCCCGCAGCCTGCCCCTGACCCTGCCCGACGGCACCGTCACCACGGTGGACAACGGCCAGCACATCCTCATCGGGGCCTACACCGACACCTTGCGGCTGATGGCCTTGGTGGGCGTGAACGTGAACACCGCCCTGCTGCGCACGCCCCTGGCCCTGGTGGACCCACTGGGCCAGGGCCTGCGCCTGCCGCACTGGCCTGGCGTACCCACGTGGCTGAACGCGCGCCTGCCCCTGGCGGTGCTGGGGGGCGTGCTGCAAGCCCAAGGCTGGTCGTGGGCCGACAAGCTGGCCCTGCTGACCACTGCCACCCGCTGGCAGTTGGGAGGTTTCACCTGCGCCCCCCATACCAGCGTGGCGCAGTTGTGCGCGCGCCTGCCAGCGGGCTTGCGGCGCCACTTCATCGACCCGCTGTGTGTGTCGGCCCTGAACACCCCCGCCGAGCGGGCCAGTGGCCAGGTGTTTTTGCGGGTGCTGAAAGACGCGCTGTTTGGCGTGAGTGGCGGTTCCGACCTGCTGCTGCCCCGGGTGGATTTGGGCACGCTGCTCCCCGAAGCCGTTGTGCGCTGGCTCAGCGCCCTGCCCCACCCCGCCGACCTGCGCCAGGGCCAGCGGGTGCACAGCCTGATGCCATGCCCCCGTGGCTGGGAGGTCAACGGCGAAGGGTTTGACCGCGTGGTGTGGGCCAATTCAGAACAAAAACAGGCCACAGCGCTTATCAGTAAAGCATTGTCAGCTATTAATAACGAAAACCCCAGCCCTGCCCAGCGCGACTGGCTGGCCCACACCGAAGGCCTGGCCTTTGAGCCCATTGCCACCGTGTACGCCTGGTGCCAGGGCGCCGCTGGCCCCCATGTGCTGCCTCAACCCATGACGGCACTGTGGCCCAGTGCGCAGCACCCGGGCCAGTTTGTGTTTGACCGGTCTTGGCTGGGTGGACCCACGGGGCTTCTGGCGTTTGTGGTCAGCGCCAGTGTGGGCGACGCCCAAACCCTGAAAAGCCAGGTGTGTGCACAGGCGCAAGCGCAATTGGGGTTGGCCGTGACACCGTTGAAAACCGTGGTGGAAAAGCGGGCCACCTTTGCGTGCACACCCAGACTGCAAAGGCCTGCCATGGCTTTGGCCCCCGGCTTGGTGGCCGCAGGCGACCATGTGGCGGGCCCCTACCCCGCCACGCTGGAAGGCGCGGTGCGCAGCGGGTGGGCAGCGGGCCAAGTGGAAGACTGAGAACCGGCAACCAGGAATGCTTCCATGCCGGGCGCACCCAAAGAAAAACCCGCTGCAGCTTGCGCTGA
>CAYFFJ010000064.1:0-16796 GCA_964342395.1 uncultured Hydrogenophaga sp. | reverse complement strand
GTGCGGGGGTCGAACCCACGACAAACGGATTAAAAGTCCGCTGCTCTACCAACTGAGCTAACGTCCCACTGATTTGACACATTGTTTAATGCATCCTACCAAGCCTCAAATTATAGCGTCATTTTTTCGAATCAGGCAAGTTCTTCAACTTTTTTGCGTTGCCAGGCTGTTCAGCAGATGCCCGGCTGCCACCAAACCAAAGGTGGCGGTCACGGTGACCACGGAGCCGTAGCCGTGGCAATTCAAGCTGCCATCGTTTTCGGGGCCCACCGCACACCCGACTTGTGGCGGGCTGACAGCCTCCCGGCTGAACACACAAGCCAAGGGAATACGCCCCGTTTTGGCCGCACCGTGGTGCTTGCGCAAACGGTAACGCACCTGAGCCAACAAAGGGTCATGGGTGACATCAGACAAGCAGCCGACCTCCACCATTTGGGGTTGTGACTTTCCACCAGCGGCCCCCACACTGACCCCCATGGCCCCAGTCTCCAGGGCCCAGGCGGCCAAGGCCACTTTGGTTTTCATTTGATCGCACGCGTCGACCACCGCAGGCAAAGCACGACCGGGGTCGTTCGAACCCAACAACGCTGGCAAATTCTCCGGGGTCAAGAAATCTTCGACCAGCGTGAACTCACACAGGGGGTTGATGTCCCGCAACCGATGGTGCAAGGCCGTGACTTTGGCCTGCCCCACCGTGGCACCCAGGGCGTGCAACTGGCGGTTGATGTTGGACTCGGACACTTGGTCCAGGTCAACCAAGGTGATGCGCCCCACCCCCGAGCGGGCCAGGGCCTCTGCGGCCCAGGAGCCGACACCGCCCACCCCCACCACCACCACATGGCTGTCAAAAATGGCTTGGGCCCCGGCATGACCATACAAACGGCGCAGGCCACCGAAGCGGCGTTCGAAATCAGCGGTCAAGCCGCCCCCTCAGTCGTGCGGGATGGGTGGTATCGGTCAGGCCCATGTCAACGCAGGCGGCTCAGGCGGTCTTTCGCCGTCGCAGCAGCTTCCGACTGCGGGTGCAACTTCACCACGTCTTCCAGCGTGCGTTTGGCCGCCTTGGCGTCTTTCAACTCCATCTGGCAATTGGCAATGGCCAACCGCGCCTCGGGCACACGAACGTGCTCCGGGGAAACCGTCAGCAGACGCTGGTACGAAGCGATGGCTTCGCGAAAGGCACTGGTGGCGTATTGGGCATTGCCCAGCCAGAACAGCGCAGTGGAGCGATAACCGCTGTCGGGAAAACGCCTCAAGAACGCGCTGAAAGCGGTCACAGCCTGCTCGAACGCGGCTTTTCGCACCTGCTCCATGGACTGCTCGAATTCGGCTTTTTCTTCGGGTTTGACGCGAAACTCCTGCCCATCCAGCGTGACCCCGATGGGCTCCAACTGACGCAAACGCTCATTGAGCGCGGCCAACACGTCTTTTTGCTGGCGCTGAAGCTCAGACACGTCTCGGGCCAGCTGCTCTGACTGGCCACGCATGCGCGCCTGATCGGCGCGAAGGGTTTCAATCTGGTTGGACAAATCCAGCAGGCCACGGCGGGTGGGCGCGCTTTCTTCGCTCAGCCGCGCAAAGTCTTGGGTGATGCGCTGGAACTGGGTGTCGCTGGCGCGCCGGTCGGCCTCGACACGGGCGCGCAGCTCGATGATGGCTTTGCGTGCCTCGTCGTCGCCGCCAAACAGCTGGGCCGAAGCGATGCCCGGGCAGAAAACCATCACACTGGCTAGCACGGCCCAGGCATTCACGGAAAACAGGTTGGCAACACGGGGCATGGCAGGCCTCAGCGGTAGGTCAACTCGACACGGCGGTTTTTGGCCAGCGATGTTTCGTCGCTGCCGGTGGCGGCAGGTTTTTCCTTGCCCAGGCTGACCGCTTCCTGCTGGGCTTCGCTCACCCCCAGAATGCCCAGCTGGCGGCGCACGGCTTCGGCGCGTTTCTGGCCCAGCGCCAAGTTGTATTCGCGGCCACCGCGCTCATCGGTGTGGCCTTGCAGCACCACGCGGCGCTTGGCATCGGCCTTCAGGAATCGGGCATGGGCTTCCAGCGTGGCAGCAAACTCGGGGCGCACGATGAAGCTGTCGTGGTCGAAATACACCACGCGTGACACCGACGCAGGCGGTTGGCCCAGCGCGGATTCGTCCACCACCGCAGTGGGCACGGTGCGGGTGCTGCCCTGGTTGGCGGCGTTGTTGGCATCGGCAGCGTTGACGGCAACACCGGCGCGGTCAGACACGGGCACGTCGTCCAGCTTCACGCCAGACCCGCACGCGCTCAGCAGCGAAACCAGCGCAGCCGACACGGCCAGGGTTTTGAAAGGGGAAGCGGCACGCGGGCCAAAAGAAATGCGGTTCATGGCAGACAAAGGTTGAAAAAAGAGCAAAGAAATGAGATGTGACAAGCGTCAGGGCACAAATGGACCCCAATCGGGTTCGCGGATGTCACCCCGCGCACCCGCCAACCGGGTTTTGATGCGGCCATCCAGCGTCGTGGTCATGAGCGCTTCGCGCCCTTGCACACGGGTGGCGTAAATGACCATGCGGCTGTTGGGCGAAAAGCTGGGGCTTTCATCGGCTGTGGTATCGGTCAGTGCGGTGACGGTGCCTGTGGCCAACTCCAGCAGCTGCAGCTTGAAAGCCCCCCCTACGCGGGAGACGTACGCCAGCCACCGGCCATCCGGGCTGAGCGCCGGTGAAATGTTGTAGCCCCCGGTGAAGGTGACGCGCTCGGGCGCACCGCCGCTGGCGGACATGCGGTAAATCTGGGGAGCGCCGCCCCGGTCGCTGACGAAATACACCGTTTTGCCACTGGCATCGACCGTGGGCTCGGTGTCGATGCTGCCGGACTGTGTCAACCGGGCGTGTGCACCGTTGCCGGTGTCGATGCTGTAGACCTGCGAGCCCCCATCCAAGGTCAGCGTGGCCAACATGCGCTTGCCGTCAGGGAACCAGGCCGGTGCACTGTTGGAGCCTTTGAAGTTGGCCACCAGGCGACGGCGCGAGGTGGCCACTTCCTGGGCGTAAATCACGGGCTTGCGCGATTCGAACGACACATAAGCCAAGTGGGCACCGGAGGGCGACCACACCGGGGAGATGATGGGTTCGGTGCTGGTGAACGCCGCCTGGGCGCTTTCGCCATCGGCATCGGCCACCCACAGCGTGTGGTTGGCGGCGGTTTTGGTCACGTAGGCAATGCGGGTGGAAAACACCCCTTTGTCGCCCGTCAGCTTTTCATACACGTAGTCGGCCATGCGGTGGGCGGCCAGGCGCAGATCGGAGGCCACCACGGGCAGGCTCATGGCGCCCAGGTCTTTGGCGCGCACCACGTCCCACAAGCGAAAGCGCACGTCGTAGCGGCCATCGGCCAGGCGGGACACGCTGCCGGTCAGCAGCACATCGGTCACGCGTTCGCGCCAGGGGGCCAGGTCGGGCAAGCTGCTTTCGTCCAGCAACACACCCACCACCGGTGCCACATGGCGAAACTGGCCGCTGCGCTCCAGATCGGCCCGCACGATGGCGGCCAGGTCTTGCGGCACGTTGTCGTTGCCCTTGAATGTGGCCACTGAAAATGGCACCTGCGTCAGCCCCACGCCGGCCACATCCACCCGGAACTGGGCGTGGGCAAACGGCACGGCGCTGGCAGCAGCGGCACCCAACAAGGCACGGCGAGACAAAGGAAAAAACATGGGCAAAGGCAAGGAACCGTTGAAAGTGGCTGCACGGCGCAGCGTGAAATACAGCCGCTGATAATACCGGACACTGTTTAAGCCCACGCACACTGCTTTGTCCACGCCACCACCCCTGACCCAACGCCTGCGCAAGCTGTGGCCTTATTTCCAACCCGCCCGCACCGGCATGGCACTGGCCGCGCTGGGCACCCTGGTGGGGGCGCTGACCGAACCCATGATCCCGGCGTTGCTGAAGGCCTTGCTCGACCAAGGCTTCTCGGCGGGTGCGGTGCCGCTGTGGATGGTGCCCGCCGCCCTGCTGGGCCTGTTTGGCGTGCGGGGTGTGGCCGGGTTTGTGGCGCAATACGCCCTCACCTACACCGCCAGCACCGGCTTGCTGCACATGCGCACGGCCATGTTCCAGCGGTTGACCACCGCCGACCTGCGCCTGTTTCGCCAGCAAAACGCCAGCGCCCTGTCCAACACCCTGGTCTATGAAGTGCAGACCGGCTCGCAGCTGCTGGTGGGCGCGTTTCTCACGTTGACCAAAGACAGTCTCACGCTGCTGGCCCTGCTGGGCTATTTGTTTTATTTGAACTGGAAGCTCACCCTCATCGTGATGGTGATCTTCCCGGTGTTGGTGTGGGTGATGCGTGCGCTCTCTGGCCGCCTGTACAAACTGACGCAGTCCACCCAGGCCGCCACTGATCAACTGGCCTATGTGGTGGAAGAAAACGTGCTGGCCCACCGGCTGATTCGGCTGCACGGCGCACAAGCCGCCCAAGCCCGGCGCTTTGACCGGCTGAGCCACGGCCTCAAGCGCCTGGCGCTGAAATCCACGGTGGCCCAGGCCGCCATGACCCCCCTGACCCAGATGCTGGCCGCCGCCGCGCTGTCGGCCGTGATTGCCACGGCCCTGTGGCAAAGCAGCGTCAGCGGCGTGACCGTGGGTGACTTTGTGTCGTTCGTCACGGCCATGCTGATGCTGGTGGCCCCCATCAAGCACCTGGCCGATGTGGCCGGCCCTGTCACCCGTGGGGTGGCCGCGTTGGAGCGCGGCTTGGCCCTGGTGGATGAAACGCCCGAACAAGCTGGGGGCAGCTTCGACCCCGGGCGCTGCCAGGGCCGCATCACCCTGCACCAAGTGTCGGTGCGTTACCCCGGGGCGGACACCGCTGCCCTGAACCGTGTGAGCCTGGAGATAGCACCGGGCGAGGTGGTGGCGCTGGTGGGGCCGTCGGGCTCGGGCAAAACCACCCTGGCCAATCTGCTGCCGCGCTTCATGGAAACCACCGAGGGCACCGCCACCTTGGACGGCCGCGCCCTGCCCGACTGGAACCTGGCCGCCCTGCGCCGCCAGTTTGCCTTCGTGAGCCAGGACGTGGTGATGCTCAACGACACCCTGGCCGCCAATGTGTCGCTGGGCGCCGAGGTGAACGAAGCCCAGGTGTTGGCCGCCTTGCAATCGGCCAACCTGGGCGACCTGGTGGCCAAGCTGCCGCTGGGCATACACGCCACGGTGGGGCACAACGCGGCCGAGCTGTCGGGCGGCCAGCGCCAGCGCCTGGCCATTGCACGCGCCATCTACAAAAACGCGCCGGTGCTGATACTGGACGAGGCCACCTCGGCGCTGGACAACGAGTCGGAGCGGCTGGTGCAAGAGGCCTTGCAGCGCCTGATGGCGGGACGCACCACGCTGGTGATTGCCCACCGCCTGAGCACCATCGAACACGCCAACCGCGTGGTGGTGCTGGCCGATGGCAAGATCCGCGAGCAAGGCACCCATGCCGAGCTGCTGGCCGCCGATGGCCTGTATGCCCGGCTGCACCACCAGCCTGCGGGCAAGTCGCCCGAAGCAGAAAAAAACAGATAGCAGAAAAGTCAATACCAGCAAGCGCTATAGCATAAAAAAGCTTAAATTCTCAAGCCCTTTCATCCAGGTGCTGGTGCACGCAGGGGTTCACAGCAGCACGATGTCGTATTGCTCCGGTGTCATGGCGTTGTCGCTTTGCAGCGAAATGGGTTTGCCAATGAAATCGCTCAAGCCTGCCAGGTGGGCGCTTTCTTCGTCCAGGAACAGTTCCACCACCTTGGGCGAGGCCACCACACGGAATTCACGCGGATTGAAGGCCCGGGCCTCGCGCAGGATTTCGCGCAGGATGTCGTAGCACAGGCTGCGAGCGGTTTTCACCTCGCCACGCCCCTGGCAAGCGGGGCACACCTCGCTCAGCAGGTGGGCCAGCGATTCGCGGGTGCGCTTGCGCGTCATTTCCACCAGGCCCAGTTGCGAAAAGCCGCCGCACATGGTTTTCACCCGGTCGCGGGCGATTTGTTTGCGGAACTCGGTCAGCACGGCCTCGCGGTGGTCTTCGCGCACCATGTCGATGAAGTCCACGATGATGATGCCGCCCAGATTGCGCAGCCGCAGCTGGCGCGCAATGGCCTGCGCGGCCTCCAGGTTGGTTTTGAAAATGGTGTCGTCAAAGTTGCGCGCGCCCACAAAACCGCCGGTGTTCACGTCCACCGTGGTCAGCGCCTCGGTCTGGTCGATGATGAGGTAGCCACCCGACTTCAAATCGACCCGCCGGCTCAGCGCCTTGACGATTTCTTCGTCCACGTTGAACAGCTCGAACACCGGGCGCTCACCCGTGTGCAGCGCCAGCTTCGGTGCGGTGTCGGGCATGAACTCGGTGGCAAAGCGCTGCAATTCGCCAAACTGCTCGCGCGAGTCGATGCGGATGCCCTGGGTTTGCGTGCCCACCAGGTCGCGCAGCACGCGCTGCATCAGGCTCAAATCCTGGTGCAGCAGGGTGGCCGGCGGCAGGCGAACGGCGGCGTCTTTGATGCGCGCCCAGGTTTTGCGCAGGTAAGCGATGTCGTCGGCCAGCTCCTGGTCACTCGCATCTTCCGCGTTGGTGCGCAGAATGAAGCCACCGCCCAAATCGGCGGTGAGCGCCAGCAGGCGGCGACGCAGGGTTTCACGCTGCTCGTGCGGGATTTTTTGCGACACCCCCACGTGGGCGTCTTGCGGCAAAAACACCAGCAACCGCCCGGCAATGCTGATCTGCGCCGACAGGCGCGCACCTTTGGTGCCGATGGGGTCTTTCAACACCTGCACCATCAGCGCCTGGCCTTCGAAAATTTGCCGCTCAATGGGCAGCACCGGGTCGGGCTGCAGCAGGTTGGCCGATTTGGCCCCCACCACACCACTGCCGCTGGCATTGGGTGCGCCGTCGCGCCCGTTGCCGTGTTTGGCGTTGATGTTGGGCATCAGGTCGGCCACGTGCAAAAAGGCGGCGCGGTCCAGGCCGATGTCGATGAACGCCGACTGCATGCCCGGCAGCACCCGAGACACCTTGCCCAGGTAAATGTTGCCCACCAGGCCACGCTCCAGCGTGCGTTCAAGGTGCACCTCTTGCACCGCGCCCTGCTCCACCACCGCCACGCGGGTTTCGTGGGGGGTCCAGTTGATCAGGATGTCTTGTCCCATGGTGCCTGTGATTGGATGGAAGGTCAGAGAAGTTCAATGCCCGCCGGGCGCAGCACCTGGGCGGTTTCATGCGCGGGCAAACCCATGATGCCCGAGTAACTGCCCGCGATGCGCGACACCCACAACGCCGCCCGGCCCTGTATGCCGTACGCACCGGCTTTGCCCAGCGGCTCGCCAGTGGCCACGTAGCGGGCAATGGCCTCGGCACTGAGTGGCTCGAACGTCACGCGCGATTCGCTCAGGGCCTGCCAGGTCTCGGGTGGGCGGCCGACCGCACCCGGGCACCCCACGGCCACCGCCGTCAACACGCGGTGCGTTTGGCCCGCCAGCTGGGCCAGCATGGCCTGCGCATGCGCGCCGTCATCGGGTTTGCCCAGAATCTGCTGCCCCAGCGCCACCGTGGTGTCGGCGCACAGCACCGGGGCCGGTGGCAAACCACGCCGGGCCAACCGGGCCAGCGAGGCTTGCAGCTTCAGCCGCGTGACGCGCTGCACGTAGCGCCGCGGGCTGTCACCGGGCAGCACGGCTTCCAGCGCCTCGGCGTCTTCGTCGGGGCTGGGCAGCAAGGTTTCGCAGCGCACGCCCCATTGCGTCAGCAACGCCAGGCGGCGGGGGCTTTGCGAGGCCAGGTAGACAAAAGGAGGTGCAAAAGGGGCCGTGGCGGAAGCGCTCATTCGCGGTGGTAGGGGTGGTTGTGGTTGATGGACCAGGCGCGGTAGAGCTGCTCGATCAGCAGCACCCGCGCCATGGCGTGGGGCAGCGTCATGTCGGACAGGCGGATGCGGTGCGCCGCCTGGGCTTTGAATTCGGGGTCGAGTCCGTCGGGACCGCCGATGGTGAACGCCACGTCTTCGCCTTGGTGCTGCCAGGTTTTGAGCTGCTGGGCGAGGGCCACGGTGGTGAGGGTGGTGCCGCGTTCGTCCAGCACCACCACACGGGTGCCACGGGCCAGCACCGACTCGATGCGGGCCCGCTCAGCCGCCATCAGCGTGGCCACGGTTTTGGAGCCCCGGGGTTCGGTTTTGACGGTTTTCAGCTCCACCCGGCTGTCGGGTGGAAAGCGTTTGGCGTAATCGTCGTAGGCGGTTTGCGCCCAGTCGGGCATGCGCTGGCCCACGGCCACGATGCTCAGTTTCATGCACGCTCCGGCGCGGTGCAGCCGTGGGCGGCAGGCGTCAGCCCGCCGACTTGCGGCTGGGCGACTTGCGGGCAGCGGGCGCGGCTTTGGAGGCGGTTTTGGCTGCGGTCTTCTTGACCGCAGGTTTGCCCACCACCAGGGTTTTGACCTTGGCAGCCACGGTGGCCGTGGCCTTCTTGGCGGCGGGCTTCTTCACTGCGGTGGCAATGGGTGCGGCCTTGGCTGCGGCTTTTTTGGCCGGTGCCTTCTTCACGGCGGCGGCCTCAGGCGCGGCGGTGGCTTTGGGCTTGGCTGCGGCTTTGCGGGCTGGGCTGGCTTTGGGAGCGGCTTTGGAGACCGCAGCAGCCTCGGCCTTCTTCGCGGTGGCGGTGGTCAGGCGCACGGTTTTGCCACCCCAGATTTCTTCCAGGTGGTAGTAGGCGCGGATGGTGGGCTGCATCACGTGGGCCACGGCGGCGCCGCAGTCCACAATGATCCACTCGCCGTTTTCAGCGCCTTCCACACGGGGCTTGGGGAAACCGGCTTCGCGCACCGCGTCGCTGATGCTGGAAGCCAACGCCTTGGTCTGGCGGTTGGAGGTGCCGCTGGCAATGATCACCCGCTCGAAAAGGGGAGACAGGTGCTCGGTGTTGAACACCACGATGTCTTGGCCCTTCACATCTTCCAGCCCATCCACGATGGCTCGCTGCAGTTTCTGAACGTCGGTTTTGCGGGGCTGGGTTTCGCTGGTCATGTGTGAAGGGAGTAAAGCTGGTGAACTGAAATGTAGCGCGCGATGGTCGGGAGCACCATGGCCTGCAAACCCTCGGTGCCGTGGGTGGCCAGGTGCGCGCGGATGTGGGTGGAGCTGAGCCCCAAGCCCTGCCAGGGCAAGGCCACGGGGGCTGGCGCCTGCGGGCTGTCGCCTGAACTTGTCAGTGGCGACAAGGGCAAGGATTCTATGCCAAAAGCGCCTCTTGCGCTTGCATATATTGGTCTTTCAGCTACCACCAAAGTAGCAACCTGGGCAATGTGCTGCCAGCGGTGCCAGGTGGTGAAGCGTTCAAACTGGTCTTGCCCCATCAGCAGGGCCCAGTGCGCGCCTGGGCTTTCGGCCTGCAAGCTGTCCAAGGTTTGGTGGGTGTAGCTGGGGCCGGGGTGGCGGATTTCACGGTCGTCCACCACCACCTCGCAGCTGAGGGGGAAGTGGCTGGGGGCAAAGGCGGCGCGGGCCATGGCCAGGCGGTGCTCGGCAGGGCTGAGCTTGACCGCTTTGTGCCACGCCTGCCCCGTGGGCACCACCACCAGGCGTTGCAGCCCCAAGTGGGCGGCAAAGGCCTGGGCCATGGCCAGGTGGTCGAGATGGGGCGGATCGAACGCACCGCCATACACCCCCACCCGCAGGCCGGGGGCGTTGTCGCCGGGCAACAGACGCGTGCTCAAACCCAATTGCGACGCGGCAAAAAGTCGGTGTACAGCCGGTGCTCGGGCGTGCCGGGCTCGGGCTTTTTGGCGTAGGCCCAGCTCACCAGAGGCGGCATGGACAGCAGGATGGACTCGCTGCGCCCACCCGACTGCAGGCCAAAGTGCGTGCCCCGGTCCCACACCAGGTTGAACTCGACGTAGCGGCCCCGGCGGTACAGCTGGAACTCGCGCTCGCGCTCGGTGTGGGGCAGCCCAACGCGGCGCTCCACGATGGGCAGGTAAGCCCCCAGAAACGCATCGCCCACGGCCTGCATCAGCGCAAAGCTGCCGTCAAAACCCAGTTCGGAGAAGTCGTCGAAAAACACCCCGCCCACGCCGCGCTGTTCGTTGCGGTGCTTCAGGCAAAAGTAGTCGTCGCACCAGGTTTTGAAACGGGGGTATTTGTCGTCACCAAACGGGGCCAAGGCATCGCGGCACACGGTGTGGAAATGCACGGCGTCTTCCTCGAAGCCGTAACAGGGTGTCAGGTCCATGCCGCCACCAAACCAGCACACCGGCTCGCCACCACCCACGGGGGTGGCGGCGATCATGCGCACGTTCATGTGCACGGTGGGCACGTAGGGGTTGCGGGGGTGGAACACCAGGCTCACACCCATGGCCTCGAAAGGCGCACCGGCCAGCTCGGGGCGGTGCTGGGTGGCCGAGGGGGGCAAACGGGGGCCTGACACGTGTGAAAACCCACACCCCGCGCGCTCGAACACCGGGCCACCTTCCAGAATGCGGGTGATGCCATTGCCTTGCAGCAACTCGCCACTGGGTTTGCTCCAGCCATCCTCCAGGAAGGCCGTGCCGTCGATGGCGGTGATGGCGGTGGTGATGCGGTTTTGCAAACCCAGCAGGTAGGTGCGAACGGTTTGGGCGCTCAGGTGGGAGGTGGTGGTGCTCATTGCAGGGGTCAACCCTCAAAACGGCTCAAAGCGCGCGGTAACCGATGTCGCGGCGGCACTGCATGCCGTCGAACGCCACGCCATCGACCAGGCGGTAGGCGGCGGCCTGGGCCTCGTGCACCGTGGCCCCCAAAGCGGTGGCGCACAACACGCGCCCGCCCGAGGTGACCAACTGGCCGTTGGCCACGGCGGTACCGGCGTGGAACACCACGGCGTCGGCGCTGTCGGTGGGCAAGGCGGTGATGGCGTCGCCCTTGCGCGGCGCCAGCGGGTAACCGGCGGCGGCCAGCACCACGCCCAGGGCGCAGCGGCTGTCCCACTGCAGCTCAACCCCGGCCAGTTGCTGGCAGGCGGCGGCCAGCAGCACGGCGGCGAGGTCGGACTGCAGGCGCATCATGATGGGCTGGGTTTCGGGGTCGCCCATGCGGCAGTTGAACTCCAGGGTTTTCACGTCGCCTTGTGGGGTAATCATGAGCCCAGCGTACAAAAAGCCGGTGTACGGAATGCCATCGGCTTCCATGCCAGCTATTGTGGGCAGGATGATCTCGCGCATGGCCTTGTCGTGCACGGCGGGTGTGACCACCGGCGCGGGCGAATACGCGCCCATGCCGCCGGTGTTGGGGCCCTGGTCTGCGTCGAGCAGGCGTTTGTGGTCTTGCGAGGTGGCCAGGGGCAACACGGTTTTGCCGTCGCACACCACGATGAAGCTGGCCTCTTCGCCGGCCAGAAATTCTTCGATGACGACCCGCGCACCACCGGCGTTGTGTTGCACGCCAAACTTGTTGCCTTCGAGCATGAAGTCCACCGCTTCGTGGGCTTCGGCCAGTGTCAGCGCCACCACCACGCCCTTGCCAGCGGCCAGGCCATCGGCCTTGACCACGATGGGCACGCCCATGCGGTCGATGTAGGCATGGGCCAGGGTGGCGTCGGTGAAGGTGTCGTAAGCGGCGGTGGGAATGCCGTGGCGCTGCATGAACGCCTTGGAAAAGGCCTTGGAGCTTTCCAGTTGCGCCGCCGCTTTGGTGGGGCCGAACACGGCCAGGCCGTGGGCGCGGAACTCATCAACGATGCCCGCCGCCAGCGGGGCCTCGGGGCCCACCACGGTCAGGCCGATGGCGTTGGCCTGGGCCCATTCGCGCAGGGCCACCACATCGGTGACGGCGATGTTGGTCAGCGCGGTGTCGTGGGCGGTGCCCCCATTGCCGGGGGCCACAAACACCTGGGCCACGCTGGGGCTTTGGCGCAAACGCCAAGCGAGGGCATGTTCGCGGCCACCGCCGCCCACCACCAAAACGTTCAGGGTTGTGTGTGTCATGGCGGGGCTCATTCAGAAATGGCTGCGTTGTGGAACACGTTTTGCACGTCGTCCAGGTCTTCCAGCACGTCGAGCAGCTTTTGCATGCGGGCGGCGTCGTCGCCAGCCAGGTCGATGGTGTTGTCGGCCCGCATCGTGACTTCGGCCATTTCAGGCACCAGGCCTGCGGCTTCCAGGGCGTTTTTCACGGCCTCGAACGCTTGGGGGCTGGTCAGCACCTCGATGGCGCCGTCGTCATCGGTGATCACGTCGTCGGCACCGGCTTCCAGGGCCACGTCCATCACCTTGTCTTCGCTCACGCCGGGCGCAAACACCAGCTGGCCGCAATGTTTGAACTGAAACGCCACCGAGCCTTCGGTGCCCAGGTTGCCGCCGTGTTTGCTGAAGGCGTGGCGCACCTCGGCCACGGTGCGCACGCGGTTGTCGGTCATGGTGTCAAGAATCACGGCCACGCCGCCAATGCCATAACCCTCGTAGCGGATTTCTTCGTACTGCACACCTTCCTGGTTGCCGGTGGCCTTGTCGATGTTGTATTTGATGCGGTCGGCTGGCAGGTTGACGGCTTTGGCTTTGTCAATGGCCAGGCGCAGGCGGGGGTTGGCGCTCAGGTCACCGCCACCGCTGCGGGCGGCCACGGTGATTTCGCGGATCACGCGTGTCCACAGCTTGCCGCGCTTTTCGTCCTGACGGCCCTTGCGGTGCTGGATGTTGGCCCATTTGGAATGACCTGCCATGAAAACCCTCTTGAATTTGAGATACGCTGGTGCGCCGAAAAATAACCCCCGATTGTACTTTTTGAGGTTTTCATGACCGAAGCGCTGCCCATCGCCCAAAACGCCACCACCGTCTGCGCGATCCACCCCGACAAGGCCAACCGGCACGGCCTGGTCACCGGCGCCACTGGCACAGGCAAAACCGTGACGCTTCAGGCCCTGGCCGAGCAGTTCTCGCGCATCGGCGTGCCGGTGTTCATGGCGGACATCAAGGGCGACCTGAGCGGCGTGTCGCAGCCTGGCAAGGTGGGCGACAAGATGGCCCACATCCTGGCCGACCGTGGGCTGGATGCGCCAGAGCCCAAGGCCTTCCCCACCACGCTGTGGGACGTGTTTGGTGAACAGGGCCACCCCGTGCGCGCCACCGTCAGCGACCTGGGGCCCCTGCTGCTGGCCCGCATGCTCAACCTGAACGAAACCCAGGCGGGCGTGCTGCAGCTGGTGTTCAAGGTGGCCGACGACAACGGCCTGCTGCTGCTGGACATGAAAGACCTGCGCGCCATGTGCCAACACGTGGGTGACAACGCCAAAGACTTCACCACCGAATACGGCAACATCAGTGCCGCCAGCATTGGGGCCATTCAGCGCGCGCTGCTGCAGGTGGACAGCCAGGGCGGCGATGTGTTTTTTGGCGAGCCCATGCTCAACATCGCCGACTTCATGCAAACCGATGCCCAAGGCTTTGGCATGGTCAACATCCTGGCGGCCGACAAGCTGATGAACGCGCCCAAGCTGTACGCCACCTTTTTGCTGTGGATGCTGAGCGAGCTGTTTGAAACCCTGCCCGAAGTGGGCGACCTGGACAAACCGAAGCTGGTGTTTTTCTTCGACGAAGCCCACCTGCTGTTTGCCGACGCCCCCAAAGCGCTGGTGGAACGCATCGAGCTGGTGGTGCGCCTGGTGCGCTCCAAAGGCGTGGGCGTGTACTTCGTCACGCAAAACCCGCTGGACATTCCCGACAGCGTGCTGGCCCAGCTGGGCAACCGCGTGCAGCATGCGCTGCGCGCCTTCACCCCGCGCGACCAAAAGGCGGTGAAAGCCACGGCGCAAACCCTGCGCCCCAAAGACGGGCTGGACATTGAAGCCGCCATCACCGAACTGGCCGTGGGCGAGGCCCTGGTGAGTTTTCTCGATGAAAAAGGCCGCCCCAGCGTGACCGAACGCGCGTACGTGCGGCCCCCCGCCGGGCAACTGGGGCCCATCACCCCCGCCCAACGCCAGGCCCTGCTGGACAACAGCCTGGTGGCCGGCGTGTACGAAAACGCCGTGGACCGCGAAAGCGCCTATGAACGAATCAAAGGCCAGGCCTCCCGGGGCAACCCGGGCACGGCGGCCACACCCGCCGCCAGCCGCACGGCCCCCGGCACCGCAGCCCCCGCGCCCGCAGAGGGCGGTGGGTTGATGGGGGGCTTCAACGACCTGCTGTTTGGCAGCACCGGCCCGCGCGGGGGCCAACGCGACGGCTTGGTGCAAACCTTGGCCAAGTCGGCCGTGCGCACCGTGGGCGCCCAAATCGGACGCGAGATTTTGCGCGGCGTGCTGGGTGGCTTGCTGGGCGGTCGGCGGCGCTGACGCCCCCCTTCCCCAGCGGGAAACGGGTTACCGGCGGGTTTCCAAAAAAGTGGCGAGAATGGCTGCCGCCCGAAACTGCAAACGTTTGCAATACCTCACACACACCCCGCCTTCTTGGCAGAGAAAACCACTCCATGAACACACGCCATTTCATCCGCCAAACGCCTTACCTGGCCTGGGTGATGCTGTACAGCGCCGTGACGGCGGGCCTGTTTGGCGTGATGCTGGGCCTGGTCACGCCCCACCTGCGGGCGCAGTGGCAACTCAGCTACCAGGACATGGGCCTGCTGATGACGCTGTCGTCGGCAGGCGGCGTGGTGGGCTCGCTGCTGGGCGGGCACATCGCCAAACGGTTTGACACCCGCCGCCTGTTTTTGGCCTATGCCTGCTTCACGCTGACCATGCTGGTGGGCCTGGCCAACGCGCCCACGTTTGGCGTGCTGGTGGTCTGTTTCGCACTGACCGCCGTGACCGAATCGGCCCTGTTCACCCTGGGCCACGGCGTGTTGGCCAACATGAGCAGCGACAGCGAAACGCGCACCCGCTTCATTGGCCTGGTGGACGTGGGCTTCAGCCTGGGCTCGCTGGCAGCCCCGCTGTGGGTGGCCGGGTGGTTTGCACTGGACCCCGCCTGGCGCGGGCCTTACCTGGCGTTTGTGGGCTTTTTGGCACTGCTGGTGGCCTTGCTGTGGCCGCACAGGGCCTACGTGGGGTTGGCGCTGGACACGCCACCACCCACCGAGACAGTGGGTGCAGAACCGCCCTCCAGCCAAGGCTACGTGGCCTTGGCCATGCACCCGGTGGTGTTGCCCGGCCTGGTGGCCGCTTTGCTGGTGGGCTATGTGGAATGGGGCCAGGACTACTGGCTGGTCAGCTATGTGGAACAGGGGCTGGAATGGGGGGCCACCCTGGCGCGCCAGGCCGTGTTCGCGCTGATGCTGGGCATGCTGGTGGGCCGGGTGTGGCAAACCTTTGTGGCCAGCCGCTGGTCCATGGAAACCAAAATCGGCCGCCTGGCGGGGCTGTGTGTGGGCGCTTTGCTGGTGCAAAACGCAGCGGGCTGGCTGGCCCACACCCAACCGGCGTGGGCGGGGCTGATGCAGGCGCTGTTTGTGCTGGCCAGCCTGGGGGTGGGGCTGGGGGTGTCGGTGGGCTTTCCCATTTTGCTGGGCAGCCTGATCCACGCGCTGCCGCAAGAGGCGTCACGCCTGTCGGCGCTGATGATGATCGCCATTTCAGCCGGTGCGGCACTGGCCTCGCAAAGCGTGGGGCGGCTGGCCGATGTCTGGGGCATGGCCACCGCCTTCGGGCTGCTGGTGGCATCGGCCGTGGCCTACGTGGCGGCGCTGGCGGTGATGCACCGCCGACTGGCCACCCACGATGCCCAGGCGGCTTTGACAAGTTCATGAAAAACGGCCCCGAAGGGCCATTTTTTTAATAGCAAACTTATCAATACAGACAAGCGCCACAGGCATAAAAAGCTTTAAAATCAGCTTGCCAACAGCTTCCAGGTGTCCACGACCGAGTCGGGGTTCAAGGAGATGGAGCTGATGCCCTCGTTCTTCAGCCACACGGCAAAGTCGGCGTGGTCGCTGGGGCCCTGGCCACAAATGCCCACGTATTTGCCTGCGGCCTTGCACGCGCCGATGGCTTGGGCCAGCAGGGCTTTCACGGCGGGGTCGCGTTCGTCGAAATCGGCGGCCAGCAGTTCCAGGCCTGAATCGCGGTCCAGACCCAGGGTGAGCTGGGTCAGGTCGTTGGAGCCGATGCTGAAGCCATCGAAGTATTCCAGGAACTGTTCGGCCAGCACGGCGTTGCTGGGCACCTCGCACATCATGATGACCTTCAGGCCGTTCTGGCCGCGTGCCAGGCCTTTCTCGGCCAGCATCTCGGTCACGCGCTTGGCTTGCCCCAGGGTGCGCACAAACGGCACCATGACCTGCACGTTGGTCAGGCCCATGTCGTTGCGCACGCGCTTGAGCGCTTCGCACTCCATGGCAAAGGCCTCGCGGAAGTCGGTGCTGATGTAACGCGCCGCGCCGCGGAAACCCAGCATGGGGTTTTCTTCATCGGGCTCGTAGCGGCTGCCGCCCATGAGCTTGCGGTATTCGTTGCTCTTGAAATCGCTAAGGCGCACGATGACCGGCTTGGGCCAGAAAGCGGCGGCAATGGTGGCCACGCCTTCAGCCACTTTGTCCACGTAGAAGGCACGGGGAGAGGCATGGCCACGGGCCACCGATTCCACAGCCTTTTTCAAGTCGGCATCGATGTTGGGGTACTCCAAAATGGCTTTGGGGTGTACGCCGATGTTGTTGTTGATGATGAATTCCAGGCGGGCCAGGCCCACGCCGCCGTTGGGAATCTGCGCGAAGTCGAATGCCAGCTGGGGGTTGCCCACGTTCATCATGATCTTCACGTCGATCTCGGGCATTTCGCCCCGGCGCACCTCGGTCACCTCGGTTTCCAGCAGACCGTCGTAGATGTTGA
>CAYFFJ010000063.1:0-17168 GCA_964342395.1 uncultured Hydrogenophaga sp. | reverse complement strand
GGCATCGAGACGCTGGGTGGCGTGTTCACCCGTCTAATCGAGCGCAACACCACGATCCCGACCAAGAAGAGCCAGACCTTCTCGACCGCCGACGACAACCAGCCCGCCGTGACCATCAAGGTGTTCCAAGGCGAGCGCGAAATTGCCGCCGGCAACAAAGGCCTGGGCGAGTTCAACCTGGAAGGCATTCCACCCGCACCGCGTGGCATTCCCCAAATTGAAGTGTCCTTTGACATCGATGCCAACGGCATCCTGCACGTCGGCGCGAAAGACAAAGGCACCGGCAAGGAAAACAAAATCACCATCAAGGCCAACTCGGGTCTGACCGAAGCCGAAATCCAGCAAATGGTGAAAGACGCGGAAATGAACGCGGCCGACGACAAGAAAAAGGTCGAGCTGGTGCAGGCCCGCAACCAAGCCGAAGCCATGGTCAACAGCGTGAAAAAGAGCCTGACCGAGTACGGCGACAAGCTCGACGCGGGCGAAAAAGATGCGATCGAAGCCGCCATCAAAGAGCTGGAAGAAGCCGTCAAGGGTGAAGACAAAGACGCCATCGAAGCGAAAAACACCGCTCTGATGACCGCCAGCCAGAAACTGGGCGAAAAGATGTATGCCGACCAGCAAGCCGCCCAAGCAGCTGCCGGGGCCGCCGAAAGTGCAACCGCTGGCGCGGGCCAGCAATCCAGCCGCCCCGCCGACGACGACGTGGTGGACGCGGAAGTGAAAGAAGTCAAAAAGGGCTGACCCTGTGCCCTCGCAGCGGTGCACGCGCCTGCCGGGGCGTGCACCGCAGCCCACCCGCCGCGTTGCGCCTTTTGGGGTCAACGCGGCGTTTGTGTTCAAAGATCATCGGTGACCTCACATGGCCAAACGGGACTTTTATGAAGTGCTGGGCGTTCCCAAAAACGCCAGCGACGACGAAATCAAAAAGGCTTATCGCAAACTCGCGATGAAGCACCACCCTGACCGCAACCAGGGCGACACCGCCAAGGCGGCCGAAGAAAAGTTCAAAGAGGCCAAAGAGGCCTATGAAATGCTGAGCGACCCGCAAAAACGCGCCGCCTACGACCAGCATGGCCACGCAGGCGTGGACCCCAACATGCGCGGTGGGCCGGGTGCAGAAGGCTTTGGCGGTTTCGGCGAAGCCTTTGGCGACATTTTTGGCGACATCTTCGGGGGGCAGCGCGCACGCGGTGGCCGTCAGATGTACCGGGGCAACGACCTGTCGTACGCCATGGAAATCAACCTGGAAGAGGCCGCCGCCGGCAAGGAAGCGCAAATTCGCATCCCCTCGTGGGACGACTGCGACACCTGCAAAGGCACAGGGGCCAAGCCCGGCACCTCGGTCAAAACCTGCCCGTCGTGCCACGGCAGTGGCTCGGTGCAAATGCGCCAGGGCTTCTTCAGCGTGCAGCAAACCTGTCCGCACTGCCACGGCAACGGCAAAATCATTCCCGAGCCCTGCACCACCTGCAACGGCCAGGGCAAGCTGAAAAAGCACAAAACCCTGGAAGTGAAAATCCCGTCGGGCATTGACGACGGCATGCGCATCCGCAGCGCGGGCAACGGCGAGCCCGGCCAGAACGGCGGCCCATCGGGCGACCTGTTCATTGAAATCCGCCTGCGCAAGCACGACATATTCGAGCGCGAGGGCGACGACCTGCACTGCCAGGTGCCCGTCAGCATCAGCACCGCCACACTGGGCGGCGAAATCGACGTACCCACGCTGGGCGGCAAGGCCAACATCGACATCCCCGAAGGCACGCAACACGGCAAAACCTTCCGACTGCGCGGCAAGGGCGTGAAAGGCGTGCGCAGCAGCTACCCCGGCGACCTGTACTGCCACATCGTCGTGGAAACCCCGGTGAAGCTGACCGAATACCAGCGAAAGCTGATGAAAGACCTGGATGAGTCGTTCAGAAAAGGCGGCGGCAAACACAGCCCCAACGAAAGCGGCTGGTTTGAAAAGGCCAAGTCCTTCTTCAGTTGATCCACCCAGGCACTGTTGACACGGAACCTGCCCCAGATGCTTTTGGTATCTGGGGTTTTTTTTGGCCACCCTTTTTCACCCCATCCAGCACATGGCATTTTTTCCTTCCCCAAGGGTGACCCGCGCCTTGCTGCTGGGCTGCACCCTTCCAGCTTGGTCAGCGGCGCAGACCCCAACAGCCCCCGAACCTGACACCGCCGTGTGGGCCGCCTGCGTCAAACGCCTTCAACCCGAGGCCGCACAAGCCGGGGTCAGCGCCAGCACCTGGGCCCAGGCCCTGAGCGGCATCACTCCCGATGGCAGCGTGCTGGTCAAACTGGACCACCAGCCCGAGTTCAAAACCCCTATCTGGGACTACCTGGCCGGGCTGGTGGACGACGAACGCGTGGCCGACGGCCAGCGCCTGCTGGCCACCCACGCCGACACCCTGGCCCGCGCCGAACAAACCTACGGCGTGGACGCTGCCACCGTGGTGGCCGTGTGGGGCGTGGAAAGCAACTTTGGCCAAAGCTTTGGCCGCTACCCGCTGGTGCAGGCACTGGGCACGCTGAGCTGCTTCGGGCGGCGGCAGGCGTTTTTCCAGAAAGAGCTGTTTGCCACCTTGCGCATCCAGCAACGCGGCGACGTGCCGCCCGAACGGTTGGTGGGCAGCTGGGCCGGGGCCTTTGGGCACACACAGTTCATGCCCACCACCTACGAACGCCTGGCCGTGGACTTTGACGGTGATGGCCGCCGCGACCTGACCGCCAGCGTGCCAGATGCCCTGGCCTCCACCGCCCACTTCTTGCAAAAAGCGGGCTGGAAGACCGGCCTGCCTTGGGGCGTGGAGGTGAAGTTGCCCGCTGGGTTCAGCCTGGGCGGCGAAGGCCGCCGCACCAAAAAATCCGCCAGCACCTGGACGGAACGCGGCGTGAAACCGCTGGCAGGCGGCAGCGCCACGGCGGTGTTCGGGGCCGACACACCGCTGGGCCTGATGACCCTGGCTGGGGCCCAGGGCCCGGCTTTTTTGGTCAGCCGCAACTTCGATGCGATCTACGGCTACAACGCGGCCGAAAGCTACGGCCTGGCCATTGCCCACCTCAGCGACCGGCTGCGCGGCGGCGCCCCGTTTGCCACGCCCTGGCCCACCGATGACCCCGGCCTGTCACGCGCCCAGCGGCGCGAGCTGCAAACCCTGCTGTCGCTGCAGGGCCACGACATTGGCACCGTGGACGGCATGCTGGGCGACAAAAGCCGCACGGCCGTCAAGGCCGAGCAAACCCGGTTGGGCCACGAGGCCAACGGCCGGGGTGGCCAAAAACTGCTGAAGGCGCTGCAACAGCCCTGAAAACGCCCTGAACCAGGTTAAACAAACAATAGCAAACAATTCAATACTATAAAGCGATATAACCTGTTTTTGCTTGATATTCAGCCCGCCAACAGCTCGAACGACCCCAGCGGCAGCGCCACACCGTTGACCAGCACCTCCACCCGGTGCGTGCCGGGGTGGTGCACCCGCGTCGTCATGGGCGCCAGCGACACCCGTTTGGCGAACGCCACCGCTTGCCCCGGTGCCAGGGTGGCCGTTTTCAGTTTGAACACCTTGGGTGCGGTCTGGCCGCTGGCCTTCATGTAATGGATGCAAAAGTCCACCAGCACATCCTGCGCATGGGCCTGGGTGTTGTGCAGCTCAAACGCCACGGCCACCGCGCCGCCCACACGGGCCACCGCAGGTTCCACGCGGGCGTGTGCCACAGCCACCTGGGCGCGCGCGCCGAAACCCAACACGTCCAGCGCGCCGGCATCGCCGCGTTTCACGGCAAAACGCAGCGCGTGCTCCACCAGCCAGCGGCGCTCGGGGCTGGCGCCAGGCAACCAGCGCCGGGCGGTGTCCACCAGCACGGCGGGGTGGTCTTTGCCGATGTCGTTCAGGTTGTTGGCCACCGAGCGGCGCACGTACAGCTCGGGGTCGTCTTTCAGCCGCTCCAGCAGGGCCAGCACGGGCGTGGGGTCTTGCTGGAAAGCGCGCAGCCGCTGGCCCCAGGGCAAGCGCGGGCGCGTGCCCTCTGACACCAGGCGGCGCACGTGGTGGCTGGGGTCAGAGGCCCACTGCGCCAAGCGCTCCAGCGTGGCCTGCGTGTGGTGCTGCAGAAATGGACGGATGCTGAATTCAGCGGTGAAACGCTGCGTCAGCAGGTGCTGCGCCCGCATCGACGCTTCAAAGTGCCCCAACCCAAACGCTGCCACAAAACAGGTGTGCGGCAAATAGAAAAACGGGGCCATGGCGGTGGCCGTCTCGGGCAATGGCGCGGCCTGCACCGAGGCCAGCAGAATGGCCACCGCCGCCTCGTAGTCGGCAGGCAGGTGGCGGTGCAACACCGCCGCCAGGTGGCGGCCCCGGGCCATCAGGTCCAGTGCGTCATAGCCCAGCAAGGCATCGGCCAGAAAGGCGTCCGGGTCAAAGCTGGGAGACACCGCGGCCATCTCGCGCGCCAAGCGCACAGGTACCTCGGGGCCGTATTGGTTTTTCAGCGGTTCTGCCATGGCCTTGCCACCTCAGGCCAGGCGCTGGTCGGTGCTGGGGCGCTTCCACAGGTTGATGCCCCCGTCAACGGCGTGTTGGTCGATGGCGGCCAGCTCGTCGGCGGTGAAATCGGGGTGTTGCAACGCCCCCACCAACTCGGTGATTTGCTCGGGGCGGCTGGCGCCGATCAGGGCCGATGTCATGCGGGCATCGCGCAACACCCAGGCCACTGCCATTTGCGCCAGACTCTGCCCCCTGGACTGGGCCAGCTCGTTCAAAGCCTTCACATGGGCCAGGTTCTGGGGGTTGAGGTGGTCGGCCTTGAGTGAACCACCGCCGGGGCGGTTGATGCGCGCGTCGACGGGCACGCCGTTGAGGTATTTGCTGGTCAACAGCCCTTGGGCCAGGGCGCTGAAAGCAATGCAGCCCACGCCCAGCTCGCCCAGGGTGTCGAGCAGGTCTTCCTCGATCCAGCGGTTGAGCAGGCTGTAAGAAGGCTGGTGAATCAGACACGGCACGCCCATGCTGGCCAGAATGTCCACCGCCTCGCGGGTTTTACCGGCCGAGTAGCTGGACAGCCCCACATACAGCGCCTTGCCCTGCTGCACGGCCGTGGCCAAGGCACCCAGGGTTTCTTCCAGCGGGGTGTCGGGGTCAAAGCGGTGGGAGTAAAAGATGTCCACGTAATCGAGCCCCATGCGCTTCAAGCTCTGGTCCAGGCTGGCCAGCACGTATTTGCGCGAGCCCCCGCCCTGGCCGTAAGGGCCTGGCCACATGTCGTAGCCCGCTTTGCTGGAAATGACGAGTTCGTCGCGGTAGGGCCGGAAGTCGCGGCGCAGGTGTTCGCCAAAGTTGGTTTCCGCGCTGCCGGCGGGCGGGCCATAGTTGTTGGCCAGGTCGAAATGGGTGATGCCCGCGTCAAACGCGGTGCGCAGCATGTCGCGCTGGGTTTGAAACGGTGTGGCATCGCCAAAGTTGTGCCACAGACCCAACGTGATGGCGGGCAATTTCAGGCCGCTGCGGCCGGTGCGGCGGTAGGGCATGCGGCCGTCATAGCGGGAGGGAGAAGCGGTGTGGGTCATGAAGTCAAACGCCCAAAGGTTGAACAGGCTGGATGGGCGAATTGTCAACCCAGTCCCGTCTGCCGTGCTGCCCGCTCCAGGAATGGCCCGTGCACCGGGTTACACTGGATTTTCGACACAAAAACGTCACACAAAAGCCGCTCATTTGTCAGGAGTTCACCATGATTTTTGCCAAGTTGTTGCCCCGAGAGGGCAATTTTTTCGAGCTGTTCGACCGCCATGCCGACCACGTGGTGGAAGCTGCACATGCGTTTTCCAAGCTGGTGGCCAACTACAACGATGCCGAACTGCGCGAGCGCTACGAGGGCGAGCTGGACAAAGCCGAGGGGTCAGCTGACCGCATCACCATCGAGGTGAACCGGGCCATCCACACCACCTTCATCACGCCCATCGATCGCGAGCACATCCACAAACTGATCAACACCATGGATGACGTGGCCGACCTGATCCAGGACTCGGCCGAAACCATGGCACTGTACGACCTGCGCCACGTGACCGAGGCCATTTCGCGCCTGACCGAAATCAACGTGAAATGCTGCGAGCGCCTGAAAAGCGCCGTGGGCATGCTCAAAACCATTGCAGACCCCAAAGTGGCGGAAGCCGCGCTGAAAACCTGCGCCGAAATCGACCAACTCGAATCAGACGCCGACCGCGTGATGCGCAAAGCCATGAGCAAGCTGTTCCGCGAAGAACCCGATGTGCGCGAACTCATCAAGCTCAAGGCTGTTTACGAGTTGCTGGAAACCATCTCCGACAAGTGCGAAGCCGTGGCCAAGCTGATTGAGGGCATCGTCCTCGAAAACTCCTGACCGGCTGGGTTGCACACATGACAACCGAACAAGCAGCCCTGTGGGTGGTGGTGATGCTGGTGGCTTTGGCCCTGGTGTTTGACTTCATGAACGGCTTTCACGACGCGGCCAACTCCATTGCCACGGTGGTCTCCACCGGGGTGTTGAAGCCCAGCCAGGCCGTGGTGTTTGCCGCCACATTCAACTTCATTGCCATCTTCATTTTCCACCTGAGTGTGGCGGCAACCGTGGGCAAAGGCATTGTCCAGCCCGGCATTGTGGACGTGCACGTGGTGTTTGGCGCCTTGATTGGCGCCATCACCTGGAATGCCATCACCTGGTACTACGGCATCCCCAGCAGTTCTTCACATGCGCTGATCGGTGGCATCGTGGGTGCCGTCATTGCCAAATCGGGCGTGGGCGCCCTGGTGGCCGGCGGCGTGCTGAAAACCGTGGCCTTCATTTTTGTGTCGCCCTTGCTGGGCTTGGTGTTGGGCTCACTGATGATGGTGGCCGTGGCCTGGATTTTCCGGGGCACCCGGCCGCAACGGGTAGACGGCTGGTTTCGCCGCCTGCAACTGGTGTCGGCGGGGGCCTACAGCCTGGGCCACGGGGGCAACGATGCGCAAAAGACCATTGGCATCATTTGGATGCTGCTGATTGCCACGGGCTATGCGGCAGCCGAAGACAAGTCGCCGCCCACCTGGACCATCGTCAGTTGCTACGTGGCCATCGCGGCCGGCACCTTGTTTGGCGGCTGGCGCATCGTGAAAACCATGGGCCAGAAAATCACCAAACTCAAACCCGTGGGCGGGTTCTGTGCTGAAACAGGCGGAGCCATGACGCTGTTTTTGGCCACAGCGCTGGGCATTCCGGTGTCTACCACCCACACCATCACGGGGGCAATTGTGGGCGTGGGCTCCACCCAGCGCGCCAGTGCCGTGCGCTGGGGTGTGGCAGGCAACATCGTGTGGGCGTGGATTTTCACCATTCCCGCCAGCGCCTTTGTGGCAGCGGTGGCCTACTGGGCCAGCTTGGCGCTGTTCTGAGTCACAAAAACCGGTCGAGCAGCTTGCGGCTGTGGCGGTCCAGCGCGAACAAATCGCGGATCAGGAACTGCACGCCGTGGCTGTCGGCCACCAGCAGCGTGCCCGAGCTGAGGCGGCGGATGTCTTCTTCGCCCTTGAGCACAAATGCAAACCGGCCCCGGTCGGTGTCCACCGTCCAGGTGCTGGGCGTGGCGTAGCTGCTCACCCCTTCCAAGCGCTGGATTTCGGGCATGAACTCGCGCTCTTGCAAACCCCGCTGAACCGCCGCCTCGGTCTCGGGGGGCAGCTCTGTCAGGGCGTTGATCCAGGCCAGTTCGTGGCCATCGGCATCGACCAGCGACAAGCCCTCTTCGGCCGCTGAAATCGGGAAGGCCCGCACCGGCACCACGCCCTCGTGTTGCGAACCGTCGGGACGGGTGAGCACCAGCTTGCCCGAAGGGCTCCAGTGCAGTTTGAAATCGACTGTGGCGGGTGTGGGGTTCATGCGTGTTCCTCGGCGGCCAGCAACACATCTTCGGCGGCCTTGGCTTGGCGGGCCTGGGCTTCGTACAGGCGAAAGTAAGCGCCCTGTTGGTCCATCAGTTCATCGTGACTGCCCACCTCGACCATGTGGCCTTTGTCCATCACCACCAGTCGGTTGGCGCGGCGCAGGGTGGACAGGCGGTGCGCCACGGCAATGGTGGTGCGCCCGCGCACCAGGTTGTCGAGCGCCTTCTGGATTTCTTTTTCCGTCTCGGTGTCCACCGACGAGGTGGCTTCGTCCAGGATCAGGATGGCCGGGTCAATCAGCAACGCCCGCGCAATGGAAATGCGCTGACGCTCCCCCCCCGACAAGCCCTGCCCCCGCTCGCCCACCAGAGAGTCGTAGCCCTGGGGCAGCCGCAAGATGAATTCGTGCGCGTGCGCGGCGCGAGCGGCGGCCACGATGTCGGCACGCGTGGCCTCAGGCCGCCCGTAGGCGATGTTTTCAGCAATGGTGCCGAAGAACAAAAACGGCTCTTGCAGCACCAGGCCGATGTGGCGGCGGTAGTCGGCCACCTTCAGGGCACGAATGTCCACCCCGTCAATCTGAATGGAGCCACCGCTCACGTCGTAAAAGCGGCACAGCAGGTTGACCAGCGTGCTTTTGCCCGAGCCACTGTGGCCCACCAGCCCAATGAACTCGCCCGGCGCAATCGACAGCGTCAGGTCTTTGATGACGGCGCGGTTGCCATAGCGAAAATGTGCGTGCTCGATGTCGATGCGTCCCGTGACACTGGACAGTGCCACCGGGTGGGCAGGCTCTGGCACGCTGGAGACGTGATCGAGAATGTCAAAAATGCGCTTGGCCCCGGCCGCCGCCTTTTGCGTGACCGACACGATGCGGCTCATCGAGTCCAACCGGGTGTAGAAACGGCTGATGTAGGCCAAAAACGCGGTCAACACCCCCACCGTGATGGCGTTTTGCGACACCTGCCAGATGCCAAACGCCCACACCACCAGCAACCCCACCTCGGTCAACAGGGTAACGGTGGGAGAAAACAGGCTCCAGGTGCGGTTGAGTTTGTCGTTCACCGCCAGGTTGTGGCGGTTGGCATCGCGAAAACGCTTGGCCTCGCGGTCTTCCTGCGCAAAGGCTTTCACCACCCGGATGCCCGGAATGGTGTCGGCCAGCACGTTGGTCACCTCGGCCCACACGCGGTCGATTTTTTCAAACCCGGTGCGCAGGCGGTCGCGCACCAGGTGGATCAGCCACGCAATGAACGGCAGCGGCACCAGCGTGACCAGGGCCAGCCAGGGGTTGATGGAAAACAGAATGAGTGCGGTCATCACAATCATCAACACGTCGGTGGCAAAGTCCAGCAGGTGCAACGACAAAAACACGTTGATGCGGTCGGTCTCGCTGCCAATGCGCGCCATCAGGTCACCGGTGCGGCGGCCGCCGAAATACTCCAGGCTCAGGCCCAGCAAATGTTCGTAGGTGTTGGTGCGCAAATCGGCACCGATGCGCTCGGACACCAGCGCCAATATGTAGGTTTTGGCCCAGCCCAAACTCCAGGCCACGAGGGCCGAGCCGAACAAGCCCGCCAAATACAGCAGCACCACGTCCTGCTCGATGGCCTTGCCATTCTGAAACGGGATGAGGATGTCATCCATCAGCGGCATGGTCAGGTACGGCGGCACCAGCGTGGCCGCCGTGGAGGCCAGCGTCAACAAAAAACCGGCCAGCAACTGCCACTGGTAGGGTCGGGCAAACCGCCACAGGCGCAACAAGGTCCAGGTCGAAGGAGGTTGCTCCCCCTCGACGGCAAAGCGGGGGGGGTCATCGGCTTCATCGGCAAGCGCGGCCTGTGCCATGGCTCCAGGCGTTCGGCCCCAAGCGGCCACCGCCTGGTTGAACTGCGCCGCCAGGCGCTGGGCGTGCGCATTCACACCCAAGGTGAAACGCCACACCGCCAGGCGTTGCACCCCTTGCACCAAAGCCAAGGTGCCCACACCAGCGTGGTCGCTCAGTTGCAGCTGCAACCCGGCGTTCAGGGGCCAGCTTTGCACTTGGGGCTGCCCACTCCCCCCAGCGGGGGACCAGGCCATCAAGCGCTGCCCGGTCAGCAACACCAACGCGCTGGACGCGTGCAGGCGGTCATCCAAATCGGGTTGAAGGGCAACCAGGGTGGTTTCACCCGAAAGAAGCGACAAATGGGCCAGGTGCTGCCAGTGCGCAGGCAGGCCCGCCAGGGCCGAGGACGTGCCCACACCGGGCGTTGCTGAAATGGGGGTTTGCATGGGCTGCAATTGTCACTGCCACCAGACCGCAGCCAGGCAGGGCCTGCGCAGTTCGGTCAAATCGGTGTAAAAAAATGTTGCTTGTCCGGGCCAGTGCCGGGGTGGTCGCAGCACAATGTCGGTGCTAGGAAAATCATTGTAGCGATGGGGTGATCCCCACCGCCAGACCACCAGGAGCGGGCCTTGCGCCCCCGTGAAGCATGAGCCACCGAGACATCCGTTTTTTGCGCATCACCTATTTGCGCGGCCCCAACATCTGGACCTACCGCCCCACACTGGAAGCCTGGATCGACATCGGCGATCTGGAAGACTGCCCCTCCAACACCCTGCCCGGTTTTTACGAACGCCTGACCGCCTGGTTGCCCTCGCTCGAAGAGCACCACTGCAGCCCCGGCGTGCGCGGTGGCTTTTTGCAGCGCCTGCGCGAAGGCACCTGGCCCGGCCACATCATGGAACACGTGGCGCTGGAGTTGCAAAACCTGGCCGGCATGCAAACGGGCTTTGGCAAAGCACGCTCCACCCATGTGCGCGGCGTGTACAAGGTGGTCATTCGCACCCGCGAAGAAAGCGTGGGCCGGGCGGCCCTGCAAGCCGCCCGCGACCTGGTGATGGCCGCCATCGACCACCAGCCATTCGATGTGGCGGGCACCGTCAGCCGTTTGCGCGCCATGGTCGATTCGCTGTGCCTGGGGCCCAGCACCGCCCACATCGTGGACGCGGCCACCGCGCGTGGCATTCCCCACACCCGGCTGAACGACGGCAACCTGGTACAACTGGGCCAGGGTGTGCAGCAGCGCCGCATCTGGACCGCCGAAACCGATGGCACCAGTGCCATTGCCGAAGGCATTTGCAGCGACAAAGACCTGACCAAAACCCTGCTGGCCACCTGTGGCATTCCGGTGCCCGAGGGCGAAAAAGTCGATTCGCCCGAAGCCGCCTGGACCGCAGCCCAAGACATTGGCCTGCCCGTGGCCGTGAAACCCATCGATGGCAACCACGGCCGGGGCATCACGCTGGACCTGATGACCGAAGCCGACGTGCACGCCGCCTATGGGGTGGCCAACGCGCAAGGCAGTGGCGTGATCGTGGAGCGCTGCATTCCCGGCGAAGAACACCGCCTGCTGGTGGTGGGCGGCCGCATGGTGGCCGCCACGCGCGGCCAAACCACCGAAGTGGTGGCAGACGGCGAACACACCGTGCAGCAACTGGTGGACCGGCAACTCAACACCGACCCCCGCAGGGGCGAAGAAGAGGAATTCCCGCTGGAATTCATTGTGCTGGCCAAAGAGCCCCACATGCTGGTGGAACTGCAACGCCAGGGCCTGACCCCCGACAGCGTGCCCGACGAGGGGCAACGCGTGCGTGTGCAACGCCACGGCAACCTCACCCACGACGTGACCGACCAGGTGCACCCCGATGTGGCCGAGCTGGCCGCCATGGCCGCCCGCGTGGTGGGCCTGGATGTGGCCGGCGTGGACCTGGTGGTCACCGACATCTCCAAACCCGTGGCCCCGCAAAACGGGGCCATCGTGGAAGTGAACGCCGGGCCGGGCCTGCTCATGCACATCAAACCCGAAACCGGCACACCCCGCCCGGTGGGCAAAGCCATCGTGGACCACTTGTTCGGGGCCGAGTCAGATGGACGCATGCCCGTGGTCGGCATCACGGGCGACGCGGCCACCACCACGCCGGTGGCCCACCTGCTGACAGCCTTGCTTCGCCTGGACGGCCGCCACACCGGGTTGGCCAGCAGGTTGGGCGTTTTTTTGAACAACCGGCAGCTGCACGATGCCTTGCCCATCAAACCCTGGGATGCGGGCCAACGCCTGCTGATGAACCGCCAGGTGCAGGCCGCCGTGTTTGAAAACAGCCCGCGCCAAATCCTGGCCGAAGGCCTGGTGTACGACCGCTGCCAGGTGGGCCTGGTCACAGGCGTGCCCAAGGCCGAGGGCCTGGACGAGTTCTACGTCACGCAAGACGAGCAGATGTACAACATCGTTCGCACCCAGGTGGACGTGGTGCTGCCGCACGGCGTGGCCGTGATCAACGCACAAGACCCGGCTGCGGCCGAGTTGGCCGACCTGAGCGACGGTGCCGTGATTTATTACACGGCCGACCCTGAGCTGCCCGTGGTGCAAGCCCACCGCGCCCAAGGCGGCAAGGTGGTGTTGTGTGTGGACGGCCAACTGATGTTGGCCACCGGCGACACCACCAAACCCGTGTTCGACACCCCCCAGCCCGGCGCTGATGCCGCCACCACCCACGTGTTGCTGGCCAGCGTGGCCTGCGCCTGGGCGCTGGACATCCCCTTGACCGTGGTCCGTGCCGGTATCGAGGCCGAATGGCCCCGGCTTGCCACCACCTTTGCCTGACACCTGCTGCGCCCCGTTACTGGACACCCCATGAAAGTCACCCGCATTCGCGCCCTGCGCGGCCCCAATCTGTGGAGCCGCACCACCTGTGTGGAAGCCGTTGTTCATTGCACGCCCGAAGAGAGCAACCTGAACGCGCGCCCCGAAATAGAAGCCCGGCTGCGCCAACGCTTCCCTGAAGTGGCGGCCTTCCGCCCCTACCCGCTGACCAAACCGCTGTCGCTGGCCCATGTGTTGTCGCAGTGCACGCTGTCGCTGCAAATCCGCGCGGGTTGCCCCGTGTCGTTTTGCCGCACCACACCCACGGCCGAAGAAGGCGTTTACCAGGTGGTGGTGGAATACAGCGAAGAAGCCGTGGGCAAACAAGCCTTCGACATCGGCCAGCAGCTGTGCCAGGCCGCCTGGGACGACGCCCCTTTTGACACCACGCCGCATGTCGAGGCCCTGCAAGAGTTGGACGAAGACATCCGCCTGGGTCCCTCCACCGGCGCCATCGTCGATGCGGCCAAGGCCCACGGCGTGCCCATTCGCCGCCTGACCGAAGGCAGCCTGGTGCAATTCGGCTGGGGAGCCAAGCAGCGCCGCATCCAGGCCGCTGAAATGGACAGCACCGGCGCCATTGCCGAAAGCATTGCCCAAGACAAAGAGCTGACCAAAAAACTGCTGGCCGCCGCCGCCGTGCCCGTGCCCGAAGGCCGCCCCGTCAGCAGCGCCGAAGACGCGTGGGTGGCCGCGCAGGAAATCGGTGGCCCCGTGGTGGTCAAGCCCCAGGACGGCAACCAGGGCAAGGGCGTGACGGTCAACGTCAGCACCCGCGAGGCCGTGATGGCCGGTTATGACAACGCCCGCCAATTCCGCGACGACATCCTGGTCGAGCGCTATTTGGTGGGCAGCGACTACCGCGTGCTCATCGTCGGCGACAAGCTGGTGGCCGCAGCCCGTCGCGAGCCCCCGCTGGTGGTGGGCGATGGCGACAGCACCGTGGCCCAACTGGTGGAGCGCGTCAACGCCGACCCCCGCCGTGGCACCGGCCACGCCACGCCTTTGACACGCATCCGGCTCGATGACATTGCCAAAAACCGCTTGGCGGAACAAGGGCTCACCGTGAACTCGGTGCCCCCCAAGGGCCAGCGGGTGATCCTGCGCAACAACGCCAACCTGTCCACCGGCGGCACCGCCACCGACGTGACCGACGACGTGCACCCCGAAGTGGCCGCGCGCTGCATTGCCGCCGCCAAAATGATCGGGCTGGACATTTGCGGGGTGGACGTGGTGTGCGAAACCGTCATGCGCCCCCTGGAAGAACAGCGCGGCGGCATTGTGGAAGTGAACGCGGCCCCCGGCCTGCGCATGCACACCAACCCCTCGTACGGCAAAGGCCGCCACGTGGGCGAAGCCATCATTGCCCACATGTACCCTGCCAGTGCCGACGGCAAAAAGAACGACGGGCGCATACCCGTGGTGGCAGTCACCGGCACCAACGGCAAAACCACCACCGTGCGCCTCATCAGCCACCTGCTCAAAGCCCACGGCCAGCGCGTGGGCATGACCGACACCAACGGCGTCTACATCAACGGCCGCCAGATCGACAGCGGTGACTGCAGCGGCCCCCGCAGCGCCCGCAGCGTGCTGATGCACCCCGACGTGGACGCCGCCGTGCTCGAAAGCGCGCGCGGTGGCATGCTGCGCGAAGGCCTGGCGTTTGACCGCTGCCAGGTGGCCGTGGTCACCAACATTGGTGCAGGCGACCACCTGGGCCTGAACTACATCACCACGGTGGAAGACCTGGCGGTGTTGAAGCGCGTGATCGTGCTCAACGTGGCCGAAACCGGCACTGCGGTGCTCAACGCGGCCGACCCCGCCGTGGTGGCCATGGCGGGCATGTGCCCTGGCGCGGTCACCTATTTTGCGCAAGACCGCCACTTGCCGGTGGTGGCCGCCCACCTGGCACACGGCAAACGCACGGTGTACGTGGAAGACGGGCATGTGGTGGCCCAGGAAGGCAAATTCCAGGTGCGCCTGCCGTTGAAACACATGCCGCTCACCCGAGGTGGCAGCATTGGTTTCCAGGTGGAAAACGTGCTGGCCAGCGTGGGCGCGGCCTGGGCACTGGGCACCCCATGGGACGTGGTGGCCCAAGCCTTGGGCAGCTTCGTGAGCGACGCCAGCTCAGCCCCTGGCCGTTTCAACACCTTTGACCACAAAGGCGCCACCGTGATTGCCGACTACGGCCACAACCCCGACGCCATTGCCGCCCTGGCCAGCGCCGTGCAAGCCATGCCCGCCCAGCGGCGCAGCGTGGTCATCAGCGGCGCGGGCGACCGGCGCGACGAAGACATCACCCAACAAACCGCCATTCTGGGCCGGGTGTTTGACGACGTGATCCTGTACGAAGATGCCTGCCAGCGTGGCCGTGCCGACGGCGAAGTGCTGGGCCTGCTGCGCAAGGGGCTGGACGGCGCCGCCCAAACCACCCACGTGCAGGAAATCCAAGGCGAGTTCGCGGCCATTGACACCGCCCTGGGCCGGCTGCAACCCGGCGACCTGTGCCTGATTCTGATCGACCAGGTGGAAGAAGCCCTGGCCCACATTGCCCAGCGGGTGGCCGAAGAAAATACCTGAAAAAATAGCACCCAACGCTTACCCATCAAGCGCTGGGTGCCTTTTTGGCTTGAATTTTCAGCGCAACGCCAGGCGCTCACGCGCGGTGGCGTATTCGCGCTGCAGCTGCGCCACAAACTCGCCCGCCGGTTGCACTTTGTCGATGGCGCCAATGCCCTGGCCGCAGCCCCAGATGTCTTTCCAGGCTTTGGACTTGTCGCCGCCGAAGTTCATTGCGCTGGGGTCGCTCACGGGCAGGTTGTCGGGGTCCATGCCCGCGGCGCGGATGCTGGGGGCCAAGTAGTTGCCGTGCACGCCGGTGAACAGGTTGCTGTAGACGATGTCGTCGGAGTTGCTGGCCACCACGGCCTGCTTGTAGACATCGGCCGCGCGGGCCTCTTCCGTGGCAATGAAGGCGGAGCCGATGTAGGCAAAGTCGGCCCCCATGGCCTGGGCCGCCAGCACCGCACCGCCTGACGCAATGGAGCCGCTGAGCGCCACCGGACCGTTGAACCACTGGCGAATTTCCTGGATCAGCGCAAACGGGCTTTTCACCCCCGCATGGCCCCCTGCCCCGGCGGCCACGGCGATCAGGCCATCGGCACCTTTTTCAATAGCCTTGCGGGCGTGTTTGTTGTTGATGACGTCGTGCAGCACCACACCTCCGTAACTGTGGGCGGCGGCGTTGATGTCCTCGCGCGCACCCAGGCTGGTGATGATGATGGGCACTTTGTATTTCACGCACAGCGCCATGTCGTGTTCCAGCCGGTCGTTGCTTTTGTGCACGATCTGGTTGATGGCAAACGGCGCAGCGGGTGCTTCGGGGTGGGCCGCGTTGTGGGCGGCCAGTGCCTCGGTGATTTCAATCAGCCACTCTTCCAGCAGCTCGGCCGGGCGGGCGTTGAGCGCGGGCATGGAGCCCACCACACCGGCCTTGCACTGGGCAATGACCAGTTTGGGGTTGCTGATGATGAACAGCGGCGAACCAATGACGGGGAAAGGCAAATGCGCCAAAGCGCCGGGAAGTGTGCGTGCCATGTTCAAAATGCCTCCAAAGCCAGGGCGGTGACGCTGTCAGCGCCTTCCACGATGGCGTCGCGCACACCGGGTGCGCGGCTCAAGATGTGGTCTGCGTAAAAACGCGCGGTGGTGATCTTGGCCGCCATGAAGCCGGGGCCAAAGTCACCGCAGTCGCCACTGGCCAGCGCACTTTCGGCCACCAGCAGCGCACGCGCCAGTTGCCAGCCTGCCATCAGGTTGCCCGCCAGCATCAGGTAGGGCACGCTGCCGGCAAAGGCGGCGTTGGGGTTGGCGCGGGTGTGGGTGGCCATGAACGCCACCACGTCCTCAAAGGCTTGGCGTGCAGCGCCCAGGCGCTTGGCCACAGCAGCGGCCTGTGCGCCGCCTTGGGCCAGCAGCTCGGCTTCGGTGGCCTTGACCTGTGCCGCCAGGCCCAGGGCGGTCTGGCCACCGTCGCGGGCGGTTTTGCGGCCCACCAGGTCGTTGGCCTGGATGGCGGTGGTGCCTTCGTAGATGGTCAGAATTTTGGCATCGCGGTAGTACTGCGCAGCCCCGGTTTCTTCAATGAAGCCCATGCCGCCGTGCACCTGCACACCCAAGGACGCGACTTCCAGGCTTTGCTCGGTGCTGAAACCCTTGACCAGCGGCACCATGAATTCGTAGAAGGTGGCGTTTTGCTTGCGCACCTCGGCATCGGGGTGGTGGTGGGCGGCGTCGTAGGCGGCAGCGGCCGTCAGCGCCAGGGCGCGGCAGCCTTCGGTGCTGGCGCGCATGGTCATGAGCATGCGCTTGACATCGGGGTGGTGAATGATGGGCGCGCCTGCGGCCAGGCTGCCGTCCACGGGGCGGCTTTGCACGCGGTCTTTGGCATATTGCACGGCCTTCTGGTAAGCGCGCTCGGCAATGGAAATGCCTTGCACGCCCACGGCGTAGCGGGCGGCGTTCATCATGATGAACATGTATTCCAGGCCGCGGTTCTCCTGGCCCACGAGGTAGCCCA
>CAYFFJ010000062.1:1331-17285 GCA_964342395.1 uncultured Hydrogenophaga sp. | reverse complement strand
CGCCCTCATTCATTGAAACCCAGGGTGTTGCACTTCACTTTTGAATCCGCCCTTCCTGAATGAGATTGACGTTGCTCATGGATGAACTGTGCACCAACCCAATCATCTAGCCGTTTTTGGCTGCTCGGCGCGTCTTGGGCGCCACGGCTTTGGGGCCGGGCGCGTACACCAGCTTCAATAAGCGGCGCAGGGTGCTGCGCTGCGCGTCGGTCAGGGCCGCCGTGGCCTCTATTTCCAGGTGAAAGGCCGTGTCTTCGGCCTGGGCCATCAAGGCCTCGCCTTGGGGGGTGAGATAGAGGGCGATGGCGCGGCCATCGTGTGGGTGCGGGCGTTTTTCCAGCAACTGGCGCTGCTCGAACTGCTGCACCATCACCACCAGGTTGGGCGGCAACAGCCCCAGGCTGGCGCACAACACGCGCGAGGTGATGCCGGGGTTGTGCCGGATGAGTGAAAGCACCGAAAAATCGACCGGACCCACGCCGTACACCGCCATGCGCTCGACGAACAGCGAAATGACCGTGAGTGCCGCGCGCCGCGCGTTGTAGCCAATCAGGCTTTCCAGGTAGGCCGTGTGGACCGGTGCCACGCTGTCGTTGTCTGGGGGCGACGCGGCAGCGACTTCGTCGGGGGCGAGGGATGCGGCGGCGGTGGATGTTTTGCGGGGTCTGGCCATGGTGCAGGTGCGGCGGAAAGCCGCGAGCTTAGCAAGCAGCCCCGACCTGGGGCTTGAGCAACCGCAAATGCAGCCCAAACCCGGGCAGCACCCACGCCCGCAAGGCCCGGTGAGGCTGCAGCCAGCGCGGCGAGGTGTCGGGGTTGGCCGCTTCGATGCGGGCCCAGGCCCAGGCCAGCAACACCAGGGTGGTGGCGCGCAAATAGTCGCCCGCCACCCAATGGGCATGGTCCACCGACTGGGCGGATGCCGCCAGCAGTTCGGCGGTGGCCGCCTGCAGTTGATCGGCCATGTGGTGGAACTCGGCGGTGGCGGGGCTGCTGGCACGCGGCACATCGGCCCTCAGTTCGTCCAGCAGCTGCGTCAGCGCCCTGCCCTGGTCGCTTTGCACCTTGCGCACCAGCAGGTCGATGGCCTGGATTTCATTGGTGCCCTCGTAAATCATGGCGATGCGCGCGTCGCGCAGCACCTGCTCGATGCCCCACTCGCGCACGTAGCCGTGGCCGCCAAACACCTGCAGGCAATCGCTGCCGCCGTGGAAGGCCTGTTCGGTGAACGCGGCTTTCAGCACGGGTGTGACCAAGCTGCACCAGCGCAGGGCGCGCTCGCGGCGGGCGGGGTCGGTGTGGTGGCGGGCCAGGTCGATTTCCAGCGCGGTTTGGTAGGCCAGCACCCGGCCGCCGTCGATCCAGGCGCGTTGGGTGTCCAGGGTGCGGCGGATGGCGGGGTGGTGGACGATGAGGTCGGCCGCCTGACCGGCGGAATCGGCCGGGCGCGGGCCGGGCGCTCGCATTTGGCGGCGCTCGTTCGCGTAGGCGTTGGCCATTTGCCAGGCGGCTTCCAGCAGCCCCACGCCTTGCAGACCCACATGCAGGCGGGCAGCGTTCATCATCACAAACATGGCGCCCAGGCCTTTGCCGGGTTCGCCCACCAGCCAGCCGGTGGCGCCATCGAAGCGCAGCACGCAGGTGGGGCTGGCGTGAATGCCCATTTTTTCTTCGATGCGCTCGCACACCACGGCGTTGCGGCTGCCATCGGGCATGAGTTTGGGAGCCAGGAACAGGCTCAGGCCTTTGGGGCCGGCGGGGGCATCGGGCAAGCGGGCCAACACCAGGTGGACGATGTTGTCGGTCAGGTCGTGTTCGCCGCCTGAAATGAAAATTTTGGTGCCTTCCAGCCTGTAGGGCTCGCCCATTGAGGTTTCGGCTGCCGTCGGGTTTTGGGCGGGAGTGGCCTTGGTGCGCACCAGGCCCAGGTCAGACCCGGCGTGCGCCTCGGTCAGGCACATGGTGGCCAGCCACTCGCCGGTGGCCACCTTGCCCAGGTAGGCGACCTTCAGTTCAGGACTGGCGTGGTGTTTGATGCACTCGTAAGCGCCGTGCAGCAAGGCGGGCGCCATGGTCCAGCCGTGGTTGGCGGCGCTGAGCATTTCGTACAGCACCTGGTTGAGCACTTCGGGCAAGCCTTGGCCACCGTCTTCGGGCGCACACGACAGAGAAGCCCAGCCGTTTTGCCAAAACGCTTCGTAGGCCTCTTTGGAACCGGGGGGCATGGTGACCGTGCCGCTGTCGAAGCGTGCGCCGATTTCATCGCCCTCGCGGCGAATGGGGGCCACTTTGTCTGCCACAAACCGGGCGGCTTCTTCCAGCACTTGTTGCAGGAGGTCGGCATCGGCCTCGGCAAAGGGGGCCAGCGCTTGCAGCTGGGGCTGCACCTGCAGCACGTTGTGCAGGATGAACTGGATGTCGCGGGTGTTGGGCTGGTGGTTCATTGGGTTTGTGTGTTTCCGGGTTGCGGCCCATTGGCCTTGAAGCCAGGCCGCACAGCCCCAGCCCAGCCGCTGCGGCCTGGCTCAATCGCTTCGAAAGCCTCTGGCGCGGCGTCAGGCGCGAGAGGAACGAATGGCCGATCGATGCCGGGCCGCATTTGAGGGGAATCAGAATCTGTGCTTCACACCGACAAAGGTGGCAACACCGTCCCAATCGCCGACTGCTGCACTTTTGGAATTGCGCGTGGTGAAATCCGCCAGCAATTTCGTGCGCTTGCTCAACACGTATTCACCCCCAAATCCCATGCCGGTCACTTGACCGAAGCCATTTGTCTTTTGACGCTCGTATCCCGCGCGCACCGTGACATTGGCAGTGACGGGCACAGCCACTTGCAGGCTGGTGCGATTGGATTTGACGCCAACGTTGTCCGTGTGCGAGTGAACCAAAGCGGGTCGCGCAACGCCAAAGTCATACAGAGCGGCCAGGGTGGTCACGTTCCGGCCCTTGAGCATCCCTGAGTTGCGGGTAAGGCCCAGGCCAGCCTTCCATGGGCCTGCGGCGTAGGAGAGTGCGGCTTCTCGGAGATTCGCGGTGGCAGTTGTGCTGCTTTCTTTCAAGGCTTGGGCAGCCGCCAGTTTGAACCCGCCCATGACGGGCGTGGAGTACTGCAGTGTGTTGTCGTAGCGGGTGGCCGCATCGCCAGGATGGCCGAATACCGCACCGCCATGGTCGTACCCCAGCCAATGATCGCCCAGGCTGCGCATGACATCCACGGGACCGTTGAAGCGGCCCACCGCCATTTCTCCGCTGCCGCCGGACAGCGCCAGCTTGACGTTTTGAAAGGTACGGCTGCCCTGAGCAGGCCCCTGAACCCCGTCGTCGGCTGAAAACCGCATGTTCATGGTGGCGGCCACTTTCAGTCCTCCCCCCAGGTCTTCAACGGCGGCGAAGGTGATGGCGCTGTCGGCAACGCCCAGGTTGTTCAATTTGGTCTGCGACGCCTGTGCGGCCGCAGATGAAGTCGCAGCAATGGCGGGCAAGCGCGCCACCACCAGGCCAACGCCTCCAGAGAGGGTCACGGAGGACTGCGCAAAAGCAGGCGAAGCAGCCAAGACGGCCAGAACCATGAGGGATTTTTTCATTTGAGAGTCTCCAGTAGTTGTTATTCATGAGTCCCGAAAATGGGATGCGGCGGCAGTTCAGGAAATGGGGCGGTGAATGTGTGGTGGGTGATGGGGTACGCCTTTCAAAATGGAATGGTTTTAGCTGGGGCTATGGTGTTTCCGCGCAGCGCCCAAATAGGTTTCGATCACACGCGGGTCAACCGCCAGGTCTTGGGCCGCGCCGCTCAGCGCCATGTCGCCCATTTCCAGCACATAGCCGTGGTCGGCCACGGCCAGGGCGGCGCGGGCGTTTTGCTCCACCAGCAAGATGGTCACGCCCGTGCTGCGCAGCTCGTCCACCGCGTTGAGGATTTCTTTCACGATCAGCGGGGCCAGGCCCAGGCTGGGCTCGTCCAGCATCAGCAGCTCGGGGCGCGACATGAGGGCGCGGCCCACGGCCAGCATCTGGCGCTCGCCGCCTGACAACGTGCCCGCCTCTTGCAAACGGCGCTCGCGCAGCCGGGGAAAACGGGCGTACACGCTGTCCAGCTGGTCTTTCCAGTTGGGGTTGCGCAGGCGCACCTGGCGGTAGGCGCCCAGCACCAGGTTGTCTTCCACGGGCATGGTGTTGAACAGCTCGCGCTTTTCGGGCACCAGGGCAATGCCGAGCATCACCCGGTCTTCCAGGCTCAGGCGGCTGATGTCTTCGCCTTTGTAAAACACCTGGCCTTGTGCCGGCAACACGCCCATCAGGGCGTTGAGCAGCGTGGACTTGCCCGCGCCGTTGGGGCCAATCACGGTGATCACGCTGCCTTGGGCGGCTTGCAGGTCGATGCCGTGCAACACCTCGGCACGGCCATAACCGGCGCGCAGGCCTTTGACTTCAAGCAATGGGGGGGGCATGGGAGTCTTCATGTGCGGGGCCTTCAGTGTTCGGTGCCCAGGTAGGCGGCGCGCACCTTGTCGCTTTGCTGCACCTCTTGCGGGGTGCCTTCCATCAGATGGGTGCCGAACTCCATCACCACGATGTGGTCGGTCACGTCCATCACCAGGTCCATGTCGTGCTCCACCAGCAGGATGCTGACGCCCTCGCTGCGCAACTGGCGCAGCACACCGGCCAGGGCCTGCTTTTCTTTGTGGCGCAGGCCGGCGGCGGGTTCGTCGAGCAGCAGCAGGGCGGGGTCGCTGCACAGGGCGCGGGCAATTTCCATCAGCCGCTGCGGGCCCATGGCCAGGTTGCCGGCCAGGTCGTGCATGTGCTCGGCCATGCCGATGCGTTCCAGCTGGCGGGCGGCCTCGCCCATCAGGCGGTTTTCTTCATCTTGGTCCAGGCGCAACATGGCTGACAGTGCGCCTTTGTGGCCACGCAGGTGGGCACCCAGGGCCACGTTTTCCAGCACGGTCATGTCGGGGATCATCTTCACGTGCTGGAAGGTGCGGCTCATGCCGCGCTGGGCAATGTCGCGCGACGCCAGGCCGCTGATGACCTGGCCCCGGAATTTCACCGCGCCCGAGGTGAGCCCCAGCACCCCGGTGATGAGGTTGAACGTGGTGGACTTGCCCGCTCCGTTGGGCCCGATCAGCCCCACGATTTGGCCCGCCTTGATCTGGAAGCTGATGTCGTTCACCGCCACCAGGCCGCCGAACTGTTTGCGGATTTTTTGCACGTCCAGCACCACCTCGCCCAGGGCGGGTTTGCTGCGCTCGGGCAAGGGCGCGGCCTTGAACCAGGTGTTCGCACGCTGCGCCACGGGCAAGTGGCGGCCCACCAGGCTCCAGGCACCATCGGGCAGGTACTTCAGCACCAGCACCAGCACAATGCCAAACACAATGGTTTCGTAGCTGCCGCTGGTGCCGATGAGTTGGGGCAACAGCACCTGCAACTGATCCTCCATGACCTTGGTGAACAGCGCGCCGCTGACGGCGCCCCACACGTGGCCCACGCCCCCCAGCACGGCCATGAACAGGTACTCGATGCCCATCTTCAGGCCAAAGGGCGAGGGGTTGACCGTGCGCTGGAAGTGCGCAAACAGCCAGCCCGACACGCTGGCAAACAGCGCGGCAATCAAAAAGATGCCGATCTTGTGTTTGAGCGTGTTCACGCCCATGGCCTCTGCCATTTGGGTGGCGGTTTTCAGGGAGCGGATGGCGCGGCCCGTGCGCGAGTCCAGCAGGTTCAGCAGCCCGAACGCGCCCAGAAACACCATGCACCACACCAGCACAAAAAACGGCCGCCCTTCCCCCAGGTCGAGCGAACCCAGCCTCAGTGTGGGCACGCCCAGAATGCCATCGTATTTGCCCAGGGCGTCCAGGTTGCCCATGAGGTAGTACAGGGACAGGCCCCAGGCTATGGTGGCCAGCGGCAAATAGTGGCCCGACATGCGCAAGGTCAGCCACCCCACCAGCAGCGCACTGACCGCCGTGATGGCCAGCCCGGCAAACACCGTGACCCAGGGCGACATCCCCAGGTTCACCGTGAGGTAGGCGCTGGTGTAGGCCCCAATGCCCACAAACGCGGCCTGGCCAAACGAGGTGAGGCCGCCCACCCCGGTGAGCAGCGCCAGGCCCAGGGTCACCAGGCTGTAGAGCCCGATGTAGTTCAGCTGGGTGATCCAGAAATCGGGCAAGGGCAGCAGCGCCAGCACCGGCACCAGGGCCACCGCCGCGCAGCGCCACGCGTGGCGTGGCAGGTGAGGAAACAGTTTGCTCATGTCAGTGGTCCTCGCCAGCGTGCTTATCGGTCAGGGAGCGCCACAACAAAATGGGCAGGATGAGGGTGAACACAATCACTTCTTTGAAAGCGCTGGCCCAGAACGAGCCAAACGCTTCGACCAGCCCCACGAACAGCGCTCCCACCAAGGCGGCGGGGTAGCTGGCCAGGCCGCCCATCACGGCAGCCACAAAACCTTTGAGGCCGATCAAAAAGCCCGAGTCGTAAAACACGGTGGTGGTGGGACCGATCAGCAGGCCCGACAGCGCACCGATGAGGGCCGCCATGGCCAGGGTCAACTGCCCTGCGCCCTGGGTGGAAATGCCCATGAGGCGCGCGCCCAGCCGGTTCACGGCCGTGGCGCGCAGGGCCTTGCCGTACAGCGTGCGCTCGAAAAACAGCCACAGCATCACAATCAGCGCCACGGAGGTGAGTCCGATGATGATGGCCTGGCCCGCGATGTTCAGCGGCCCCACGGCAAAGCGGTCGTCCCAGAACGAGGGGTTGCGGAAACCCTCTGCCCCGAAAAACAGCAGGCCCAGCCCGGTCAGGGCAAAGTGCACGCCCACCGACACGATCAACAGCACCAGCGACGACGCATCGGCCAGCGACTGGTAAGCCAGCCGGTAGACCAGCGGCCCAAACGCGGTGACGATGGCCACTGTGAGCGCGGCCTGTGCCAGCAGCGGCAACTGGCGCGGCGCGGCCCAGATGGCCACCCCCGCAATCAGCACCGGCAGCCAAGACAAGTGCAGGGCCCCTTTGAGTGCATCGAGTGCGCTGTGGTGGCGCTGCCAACCGGCCCAGCCGTCCATCAACGCGGCCAGGCCCGCCATGAGCAGCAGCAGCCACACGGTGCCGGGCACTTGGCCCGTTTGCAAAATGGCCAGGGTGAGTGCGCCGTAGGCCACGAATTCACCCTGGGGAATGAAGATCACCCGGGTCACGGCAAACACCAGGACGGTGGCCAGGCCCAGCAGGGCGTACACGGCACCGTTGGTGAGGCCGTCCAGCGCGAGGATGCTGGCGATTGAGAAGTCCATGGTGTTTGTGGGGTCCGGGAAGGTTGTAAAAAAGGGCTTATTCCACTTTCCAGTCGGCGTTGACCACTTTCAGCATCACACCGGTTTCATTGGTGTAACCCCAGTGATCGGCCTTGGTCCAGTTCAGCACGCCGTGGGCCACCACGGTGCGGCCCACGGTTTCCATGGCGTCGCGCAGCGCGGCGCGGAACTCTGGTGTGCCGGGCTTGGCCTTTTTCAGGGCCATGGGGACAATTTTTTCCATCACGATGATGGCGTCGTAGCCGTGGCCGGCAAACTGGTTGCGGTTGCCAGCACCGTAGGCCTTTTCGTACTGGGCCACGAAATCCAGCGACACCTTTTTGGACGGGTGGGCATCAGGCAACTGCTCGGCAATCACGGCGGGGCCAGAAACCACGTAGGAGCCTTCCACGTCTTTGCCGCCCACGCGCATCAGGTCGCGGGTGGCCGCCGCGTGGGTCTGGTAAATCTTGCCTTTGAAGCCGCGCTCGACGATGCCTTTGTGGGGCATGGCCGCGCCAGAACCGGAGGCCACGACCAGCATGGCGTCGGGGTTGGCCGACACGAGTTTCAGGGCCTGTGCCGTCACACTGGTGTCAGAGCGGGCGAAACGCTCGGTGGCCACCACTTTGATGCCGTTTTTCTCGGCCTCTGCGGTGAAGTCCTTCAGCCAGCTCTCACCATAAGCGTCGGTGTAACCCAGAAAGCCCACGGTTTTCACGCCCTGCTTCTTCATGTGGCCCACCATGGCGTGTGCCATGACGCCGTTGGACTGGGGCATGCGAAAGGTCCAGCCGTCCTGGCCTGGGGGCAACACCGCAGGCGAGAAGGCCAGGTGCGGGGTGCTGGCTTCAGCGGCCACACCGGCCATGGGAATGGCCACGGGCGTGGCGGCCGAGCCCATGATGATGTCGACTTTTTCTTCCGTGACGAAACGCTTGGCGTTTTTCACGCCGTTGGTGGGATCGGTGGCGTCGTCGAGCACGATGACCTTGAGCTTTTCACCGGCAATGCTCGCGGGCCACAATTTGACCTGGTTGTTGATTGGAATGCCCAGGCCCGACGCGGGACCTGTCAGCGGCAGACTCACGCCGATGGTGATGTCGGCCAGGGCTGCGCCCGACAGCAGCAGCGCGGCGGCGGCAATGGCGGATTTCCGGGCGGTGTTCTTCGATGTCATGAAATGTCTCCTCGGGTGGGTGGGGTTGACTAACGGGAACTCAGGCCAGCGCGGTGCTCAGGTGCACAACGCCTTGATGTCTTCGGGCACGGGAATGGACTTGATGCGGTCTGGGTTTTCGGGCGGGTGCACCACAAAGGTCCGCACTTCGGTGCCCTCGCACAGCACGGTGTCGCCCCGCATGACCACGTGTTTGTGCAGAAACACTTTCTCGCGCCACTCGGTCACGCTGGTGTGGATTTGCAGGCGCTCGCCGTAGGTGGCGGGGCGCAGGAATTTGGTGTTGATCTCCAACAGGGGCGTGCCCACGATGCCACGTGTCTTCACCAGCTCGCGCCAGGGGGGAACGCCGCACTTCACAAAGAAGTTGAGGGACGAGGCATCCATCCATTTGCTGAAGTTGGGGAAGAACACGATGCCGGCGGGGTCGCAGTCGCCAAACATCACGTCCACTTCGTAAACGACCGTTTTGGGGGCGGCTTCACTCATGGTCTGTCTTTCAGCGCGGGGCCATGCGCAGCGCGCCGTCCAGGCGGATGACTTCGCCGTTCAGATGCATGTTGGTGACGATGTGCGCGGCCAATTGCGCAAACTCCTCGGGTTTGCCCAGGCGCGACGGGAACGGAATACTGGCCGCCAGCGAGGCCTGCACCGGCTCGGGCAGGGTCTTCATGAGCGGCGTGGCAAACAGGCCGGGGGCGATGGTGCACACGCGAATGCCGTGTTGTGCCAGGTCGCGCGCCATGGGCAGCGTCATGCCCACCAGCCCGCCTTTGGAAGCGCTGTAAGCCTGCTGGCCCACCTGGCCGTCGAACGCGGCCACCGAGGCGGTGAACAGCATCACGCCGCGCTCGCCGTCTTCCAGGGGGCTGAGTTTGGCGCAGGCGGCGGCAAACAGGCGGCTGACGTTGTAAGCACCAATCAGGTTGATGTTGACCACGCGGGCAAAGTCTTCCAGGGGGGCTGCAGTGCCGTCTTTGCCCACCACGCGTTTGGCGGTGCCCACGCCGGCAATGTTCATCAGGATGCGGGCGGGGCCGTGGGCTTGCTCGGCGGCGGCCAGCGCGGCGGTCACGCTGTCGGCGTTGGTGATGTCACATGGCACAGCCACGCCACCGATGTCGGCAGCAACCTGCTGGGCCAGCGCCATGTTCACGTCGAGGACGGCCACTTTGGCCCCCAGGCGGGCGAGTTCGCGGGCGGTGGCCTCGCCGAGGCCGGAAGCGCCGCCGGTGACCAGTGCGGCTTGTCCTTGGATGTTCATGGTGCGGTGTTTTCCGTGTTCATGTGTGTAGCAAACTGTTCAATACCATCAAGCGATAGAGGCATTTTTTGCTTGAAAAATCAAAAGCCCAGGCACTCAAACCGCCAGTGGGTTTTCAATCAGCAGCGCAATGCCCTGTCCACCGCCCACGCAGGCCGACGAAATGCCGTAGCGCACGTTGCTGCGCACCATCTCGCGCGCCAGGGTGAGGGTCAGGCGCACACCGGTGGCAGCCAGGGGGTGGCCCAGGGCGATGGCGCCGCCGTTCACGTTCAGGCGGCTCAGGTCCATGCCCAGTTCCCGGCCCACGGCCAGGGTTTGGGCGCCTTGCGCTTCGTTGATTTCAAAGCGGCCAATGTCGTCCAGCTTCAGGCCGGTGCGCTCCAGCAACAGGCGGATGGCCGGTGCGGGGCCAATGCCCATGATTTCGGGCGGCACGCCCACCACAGCGGCGGCCACCACGCGGGCCACGGGCTTTTTGCCTTGCGCCTTGGCGTAGTTGCCCGACACCACCACACACGCGGCCGCGGCGTCCACCAGAGCCGAGCTGTTGCCACCGGTCTGCACGCCACCGTCGTACACCGGGCGCAGCTTGGCCAGCACCTCCACGGGTGAAATGCGGGCGTGGGTGTCGGCGCTCACCGCTGTGACTTTGCCCTGCAGCCTGATGCCACGGGTCTGGTAGCCCTCCAGCTCAAACTTTTCAGTGACCACGGGCACGATTTCACCGGCATGGAAACCCGCTTCTTGCGCGGCCACGGCCTTGGCGAACGAACTGGAAGCGAACTGGTCCACGTCCTCGCGGCTGATGCCGTATTTTTGGGCCAGGTTTTCGGCCGTCTGGATCATGTTGACGCCCGCCGCCGGGTCTTTCAGCGCTTCCCACATGTAATCTTTGAAGCCCACAGGCGCGCCCAGCTTGAAACCGGTGCGGTGGTCAAAGGCGCAAATGGGGTTGCGCGTCATGCTTTCGGTGCCCACCACCAGCGCGGCCTCGCAGGCACCGCCCTGGATTTGCTCACCCGCCTGGCGAAACAGCTCGAAACCCGTGCCACAAATGCGCTGCGCCATGAGGGCAGGCACGGTCACGGGCACACCCGAGTACAGGCCGATGTGGCGGGGCAAAAAGAACTGGTCAAAGTCGCCAGGGGCCATGTTGCCCGTGACCACCGAGCCAATGTGTTCACCCGGCACACCGTTGCGCGCCAGCACCTCGCGGCCCACTTTGATGCCCAGATCGGTGGGGGAAATGTGGCCCAACGCGCCACAGTAATCCACCATGGGGGTGCGCACACCGTCCAGCATCCACACGTCGTCGAAAGAAGAGAAAAAACCGGTGTTGGCCATGGGTTGCCCTTTGAAAAACGAGGGAGCGGGCCGGGACTCAGACCGCGCCGGGTTTGAGGATGTGCTGCAACCCATCGCTGTGCAGCTTTTCCACGGTTTCGGCCCGGTGGGCCAACACGGCACGCTGGTTGATGGAGCCCTTGTCGGTCACTTCGCCCCGGTCCAGCGTGGGCGGATCGGCCAGCAGGCACAAGCGGGCAATGCGGTTGGCACTGCCGGTGGCGGTTTGGGCCAGGCGGTCCACCACGGACTGGAAGTGGGCCAGCACGGGGGCGCTTTCCAGCACCTCGTGCATCGAAGCGCTGGCAGGCAAACCACTCAACGCACGCACGGCGGGGGTGGGAAACACCATGGCCCCCACCTCTTTCAGATTGATGCCGGTCAGCACCACGTCTTGTATGTAAGGCGCCCCCGCACCGATGATCTTGCCGCGCAGCGGGCCCACGCTGACAAAAGTGCCGGTCGCCAGCTTGAAATCTTCGGCAATACGGCCGTCAAACGCCAGGCCTTGGTGAATGTCGGTTTCGTCGATCCACTTCACCGCGTCGCCCGAGCAGAAAAAACCTTCATCGTCGAACGCATCGGCCGTGTCGGCACTGGCGCGCCAGTAGCCCGGGGTGATGTTGGGGCCACGGTAACGCACCTCGGTTTTACCCTGGACGTCCATCAGCTTCACTTCCATGCCGGGCGCGGGCACACCCAAGTCACCGGCTTTCACGTTGGGGCTGGTCACAAACAGGCCAAAGGGGCCCGACTCGGTCATGCCCAGCCCCGATGTCATGACGATGCGCTGACCAATCTCGCGTTCCTCGCTCTGGTACAGGCTGTCCCAAATGGGCTGGGACAAAGCGGCACCGGCGTAGAAAAACATCTTCACCCGAGACAAAAAAGTTTTGCGCAGTGCACGGCCGTCGTCGGTGTCGGCCTGCATGGCGTTGGCAATGGCCTCAAAACCCGTGGGCACGTTGAAATACACCGTGGGCGCCACTTCGCGCAGGTTGCGCAGGGTCTCACCCACCAGGGCCGGCGTGGGTTTGCCGTCATCAATGTAGAGCGTGCCGCCGTTGTAAATCACCATGCCAAAGTTGTGGTTGCCACCGAAGGTGTGGTTCCACGGCAGCCAATCGACCAGCACCAGCGGGTCTTCGGTCAGCACGGGCATGGACTGCGCCATTTGCTGCTGGTTGGCACACCACATGCGCTGGGTGTTGATGACGGCCTTGGGCAGTTTGGTGGAGCCGCTGGTGAACAGAAACTTCACGATGGTGTCGGGGCCCGTGGCCGCAGTGGCGGCATCCACCGCACCGGTGGCCGGGGTTGCGAGCAGGCTGGCAAACGGGGTGGAGGCCAACCCGTCCACCGCACCGTTGACCAACACACACTCCACCCCTTCGGCCTGTGTGGCGAGCATGGCCTTGCCATAACGCGACGCGTCGCTGGCAAACACCAGGCCGGGCGTGACGGTGCGCAACACGTGGCGCAGCTTTTCGTAATCGGTGCTGATGAGCGAATACGCAGGCGAGGCGGGCACAAACGGCACACCCGCCAGCAGGCACCCCACCACCATCAGTGCGTGTTCGATGCTGTTTTCACTCAGGATGACCACAGGCCGATCAACGCCCAGCCCCCGGTCGAGCAGCGCCTGCGCAATCGAACGCGCCTGGGCCAGGCCCTGCGCGTAGCTGACGTGTTGCCAGTCACCCGACACACCGCCAGGCGTGGCCGCAGGGGCGCGGCGTGCCACCCAGGTGCGGTCTGGGGCCGCTGCGGCCCAGTGCAAAAAACGGTCGCTCAGACGGTCAGGGTAGGCCTGCAGGGCCTGGTTGGCACTCAGGTAATGGGTGCCGGGCGCACCGTCTCGCAGGTGCACGCCGGTCACCCCAAAGCGCAAGGGGCGAAACGGGCGCGAGGCGGTTGGAATTGCGTTGGTGGCCATGCTTGTCTCCATGCTTTTTGTGGCTGTCTTGGGCAGACGACAGGGCCTCAGCCCTGCTGCACCTTGGCGGCTTTGCCATCCAGAAAAGCCTTCACACGCTCCTTCGCCTCCGGGGCGCTCTGGGCAATGGCCGCCATCAGCGCTTCGGTGAAAAAGCCTTGGTCGGCGGGCTGCTCGGCAATGCGGGGCAGCGCATGCATCAGCGCGTAGTTGGTCAGCGGCGCGTTGGCGGCGATGCGGGTGGCCAGTTCCATGGCCTTGGCAAATGACTCACCCTGGGGCACAAGGTATTGGGCAAACCCCACGCGGTCGCCATCTTCGGCGTTGTAGACACGGCCCGTCAGCATCATGTCGGTCATGCGGGCCACGCCGATCAACTTGGGAATGCGAACCGAGCCACCGCCCCCCACAAAAATGCCCCGCGAGCCCTCGGGCAGCGCGTAAAACGTGGTCGCATCGGCCACGCGAATGTGGCAGGCACTGGCCAACTCCAGCCCCCCGCCCACCACCGCACCGTGCAACGCAGCCACCACCGGCACAGGGCCGTGTTGCAGCGACTCCAACGCGTTGTGCCACATGCGAGAGTGGTACATGCCCTGCCCTGCGTCGCGCTCCTTCAGCTCGGACAAATCCAGGCCAGCGCAAAAGTGCGCCCCGTCGCCGTCGATGACAGCGGCACGTGCTTCGGGCGGCAAATTGGAAAACGTGTCCTTCAGGGCCAGGATCAGGCCGTCGTTCAACGCGTTGCGCTTGGCGGCGCGGGTGAGACGCACCACGGCAACAGCGCCGTGCAGGGTCAGTTCAATATCGGTGCAGGCGGTCATATCGGTCCTCGGTTGTGTGGAATTATGGTTATGAAAAATAACCAAAACAAGACCAAGGAGGCAATTTTTCATCGGTGTTTACCCTTGATGAAAAACAAATTCGACACAGCGATTGCCCACGCCGCAACGCACCCGCCAGCAGGTGCGTCGTCAAGAAAATTCACAATCAGGTGTTTGGCCTGCCCGGCTGGGATCGAACCAGCGACAACCGGCTTAGAAGGCCGGTGCTCTATCCAACTGAGCTACGGACAGTTCAGAAAGACAAAAGGCCCAGCACGGTGTGGCGCTGAGCCTTTGTTTTTTGTGAGATGGTCGGGGCGGCGGGATTCGAACTCGCGACCCTCTGCTCCCAAAGCAGATGCGCTACCAGGCTGCGCTACGCCCCGACAAGCCTCCTAGTATAACCGCCGAAATCAGGGTTTCAGCCATTTCTGCATGAAACAGGCGTGTCCCAAGCTGGGATCGCGCTGGTAATCAGCAAAACCCGCCACTTTGACATCAAGCCACGTCCAGCGTCTTGGCCAGCCGCAGGGCCATGGCCCTGGCAGTGCCCGCATCGCTGGCTTCGACCATCACGCGAACGAGAGGCTCGGTGCCACTGGGGCGCACCAGCACGCGCCCGGTTTGGCCCAGCTCTTGCTCGACCAAGGCCATTTCACTGGCCAGCAATGCGTTGTTTTTCCAATCCTGGCCAGGGCGCAAACGCACATTGACCAAGGTTTGCGGAAACAGGGTCACACCCGACAACAACTCGGACAAGCTGCGCTTGGAACGCACGCTGGATTGCAACACCTGCAAGGCGGAAATCAAACCATCACCGGTGGTGTGGCGGTCCAAGGTCAACAAATGGCCTGAGCCCTCCCCTCCCAACAGCCAGCCGCGCTTTTCCAATTCTTCCAACACATACCGGTCGCCCACCTTGGCGCGCACAAACTCGAACCCACGCTGTTTGAGTGCCAGCTCAACGGCCATGTTGGTCATCAGGGTACCGACCACGCCGGCCAGTTCTGGCCCAGGCTCCAAACCCCGCGAACGCATGCGGTGCAGGCGTTCGTCGGCAATGATGTAGAGCAATTCGTCGCCGTTGAACAAGCGACCGTGGGCATCGACCAGTTGCAAACGGTCGGCATCACCGTCCAGGGCCACGCCCAAATCGGCGCGGTGCGCTTTCACGGCGTCCACCAATGCTTGCGGGTGCGTGGCACCCACATGCTGGTTGATGTTCAAGCCGTCGGGCAAGCACCCGATGGCCACCACCTCGGCGCCCAGTTCGTGGAACACCTTGGGCGCAATGTGGTAGGCCGCACCATGGGCCCCATCCACCACGATACGCATCCCCTTGAGGGTGAGGTCATTGGGGAACGTGCTTTTGCAGAACTCAATGTACCGGCCTGCGGCATCGTCCAGGCGGCGGGCCTTGCCCAGCGCCGCAGCGTCGGCCCACACAGGGGGTTCATTCAGCGCGGCCTCAACGTCAATCTCCCAGGCATCAGACAGTTTGGTGCCTTGCGCGCTGAAAAACTTGATGCCATTGTCGGCAAACGGGTTGTGGCTGGCGCTGATGACCACCCCCAGGCTGGCGCGTTGGGCGCGTGTGAGATAGGCCACAGCGGGCGTGGGCACGGGGCCCAGCAGCACCACATCCACCCCTGCCGAGTTGAAGCCAGACTCCATGGCGCTTTCCAGCATGTAACCGGAAATGCGGGTGTCCTTGCCAATCAGCACGGTGGGGTGCGCCTCGGTGCGCTTGAGCACACGGCCCACGGCGTGTGCCAGTTTCAGCACAAAGTCGGGCGTGATGGGCGATTGGCCCACCGTGCCCCGGATGCCATCGGTTCCAAAATAGTGACGGGTCATGGGTTTCCTTGTTTTTGAGTCCCTCAGCGGCAGCGTCGCTGCCTGTGGGTGTCAATTTTCAACACCGGATTCAGACTGTACCGCGCGCCACACAGCCAACGCCTGGCAAGTCTCGCGCACGTCGTGCACCCTCACCACATGGGCGCCGTGCTGCACCGCCAACAAGGCGGCCACCACACTGGGGACCCGGCGGTTGGCGGCCAGCGTGTCGCGCGGAATCGTCAGCGCCTGGCGTATGCCGGCGTAGG
>CAYFFJ010000062.1:0-1321 GCA_964342395.1 uncultured Hydrogenophaga sp. | reverse complement strand
CCAGCGTGTCGCGCGGTGCCGAGGCCCCGCCATCCCCCAGCACATGGCCCAGGGTGCTTTTGCGCGACCAACCCGCCAACACACCCAGCCCCAAAGGCAGCAGCGCCTGCTGCCGGGCCAGCAACGCCAAGTTTTGCGCGGGTGTTTTGCCAAAGCCGATGCCCGGGTCAATCAAAATCCGATCCTTTTTGACACCAAACGCTTGCAAAAACTCGCTTGTTTGCTTCAAAAATTGAACCACCTGAGGCACCACATCGCCTTGCATGGGCAACACCTGCATGGTTTGTGGGTCGCGGTGCATGTGCATCACACACACGCCACAGCTGGGGTGTTGGGCCACCACCTCCACGGCAGATGGGCAATCGGCCGTGGCGGGCTGCCGCAATGCCCAAATGTCGTTGACGATGTCAGCGCCTGCGTCAAGCGCAGCACGCATCACGGCAGGTTTGTAGGTGTCCACCGAAATGGGCACACCCAGCTTCACGGCCTCTCGCAGTACGGGCAACAGGCGGGCCAACTCCTCCTCCAAAGGCACAGGAGGGGCGCCGGGGCGGGTGGACTCCGCGCCCAAGTCGAGCACGTGTGCCCCATCGGTCAACAGACGCTCGCCGTGTGACAACGCGCCCCGCACCCCTTGCCAACGGCCACCGTCAGAGAAAGAGTCCGGGGTGATGTTGACAATGCCCATGACCTTTGGGCTGCTCAAATCCATCTGAAAACGGCTGGTGTGCCAATGCATGGTGGCCTCGGCAAAAAGTGATGCAGACAAACAAAAACCGGGGCACAAGCCCCGGTTGGAATGGCGCGAACCGACAACGGCGCGCAGGTCAATGAAGCAATGGCCTCAGGCCGCTGTGGGGGCCGCGTCGGGCGTGACGGCCGGTGCACCACCGCTGCCGCCGCCACCCACCGAAGGGTTGCGGGGCGTCCAGTCTTTCGGGGGGCGGGGAGGCTTGCCAGCCATGATGTCGTCCAGCTGATCGCTGTCGATGGTCTCCCACTCCAGCAAGGCCTTGGCCATGGCATGCATTTTATCGGCGTGCTCTTCGATCAGGTCGCGGGCCAATTTGTATTGCTGGTCGATGATGCGCCGCACCTCGGCATCGACCTTTTGCATGGTCTGTTCGCTCATGTTGGTGGTTTTGGTGACCGAGCGGCCCAAAAACACCTCCCCCTCGTTTTCGGCGTAGACCATGGGGCCCAACGCATCGGTCATGCCGTAGCGCATGACCATGTCACGGGCAATGGAAGTGGCGCGCTCGAAGTCATTGCTGGCGCCGGTGGTCATCTGGTTCATGAACACCTCTTCCGCAATGCGACC
>CAYFFJ010000061.1:0-17449 GCA_964342395.1 uncultured Hydrogenophaga sp. | reverse complement strand
GAAGGCGCCTGGAAACCCAACCCCACCACCTGGGACATGGGCTACTTCAAGGTGCTGTTCAAGTACGACTGGGCGCTGGTGAAAAGCCCCTCGGGCGCACACCAATGGCTGGCCAAAGACGTGGCCGACGAAGACCTGATTGCCGACGCCCATGTGCCCGGTGTGAAACACCGTCCCATGATGACCACGGCCGACCTGTCGCTGAAATTCGACCCCGCCTACGAAAAGATTTCGCACCACTTCCTGGCCCACCCCGACGAATTTGCCGACGCCTACGCCCGCGCCTGGTTCAAGCTGACCCACCGCGACATGGGACCCAAAGCCCTGTACCTCGGCCCCGAAGTGCCTGCTGAAAACCTCATCTGGCAAGACCCTGTGCCAGCGGTCACCCACAAGCTGATCGACGCCCGCGACGTGGCCGACCTCAAAGCCAAGGTGCTGGCCAGCGGCCTGTCGGTGGCCGAGCTGGTGTCCACCGCGTGGGCCTCGGCCTCCACCTTCCGGGGGTCTGACAAACGCGGTGGTGCCAACGGTGCACGCATCCGCCTCGCACCCCAAAAAGACTGGGACGTGAACCAGCCCGCCCAGTTGGCCCGCGTGTTGGCCACGCTGGACGTGATCCGCAACGGCTTCAACGAAGCACACAAGGGTGGTGGCGCTGGCGGCAAACAGGTGTCCATGGCCGACCTCATCGTGCTGGCTGGCAACGCCGGGGTAGAAGCCGCTGCCAAGGCCGCCGGTCAGCCCGTGGACGTGCCCTTCACCCCTGGCCGCACCGATGCCACGGCCGAACAAACCGACGCCGAGTCGTTCGCGGTGCTGGAACCCCAGGCCGATGGCTTCCGCAACTGGCGCAAGGCCGCCTACCGCGTGTCGCCCGAAGAAATGCTGGTGGACAAGGCGCAATTGCTCACGCTCAGCGCCCCTGAAATGGCGGTGTTGGTGGGTGGCCTGCGCGTGTTGGGCGCCAACCACGGCGGCAGCCAGCAAGGCGTGTTCACCCAGCGCCCCGGCCAGTTGACCCCGGACTTTTTCACGAACCTGGTGGACATGTCCACCGCGTGGAAACCCACAGGCGACAACGCCTACGAAGGCCGTGACCGCAAAACGGGCGCGGTGAAGTGGACGGCCAGCCGCGTGGACCTGGCGTTTGGCTCCAACTCGCAGTTGCGCGCCATTGCCGAGGTGTACGCCCAGGCCGACAACGGTGGCAAATTTGTGCGCGACTTTGTGAAAGCCTGGACCAAAGTGATGAACCTGGACCGCTTTGACGTGAAAGCCTGACGGCAGGCGGTGCCCCTGGCGCCAGGCGCTGGGGGCACTTTATTCACAACGTCAAAGTTTTGCGTTGTCGCCAGACCTGGCGCACGAATGGATCGGCCACGGCATACACGCCATGTGATTGCCGGTGGATCAGGTTGGCGGCAATCATGCGGTCCACCGTGTTTTGCACCTGGGGCGTGTCCACGGTTCCCCCCGTTTGCTCGGCGTAGCTGCTGACGGCATCGGCAGAAAACAAACCCGATTCACCGGCTTCGCCGCCTTGGGCAATGCGGTCGAAGATGGCGAGGGCCAAGCCCCCCAAGTTGTCAAGGGCAGACAACTCCACATCGGCAGCCGCAGCAGCCAAAGTGGCACAGATGATGGGAAACGCCACGTCAGGCAGCTCGGGCCGCGACTGCAACTGAACAAGGGCGTTTTGCAGTGCCTCCGGGCGCTGCCCCACCGCCAGGAAGCCCTCCCACATCACGCGCTCAGTGGGCAATTTCACCCCTGCAATACCTTGCAACTGCTCACGTTTCCAGTGCACAAATTCAGAACCCAGCGGCTCGTAAGCAGTGGACACAGCCCCCGCAAACGGCTGAGAACGGCGGGTGGCCATGTCGGCCACCAACGATTTGTGCGACCCCGTGCCCACAAACAACAAATGGCCGGGTGTGCCCGGGCGCGTGTTGACGGCATCGCGCGCGGCCTTGAGTGCATGCAGCAGGTGGCTGCCCTCCTCTGTGCCCAGGGCTTGCTGCACTTCATCCACGATCAACACCACGCTGGTGTTGACCCTGTCCACCAATTCAACGAACACCTCGGCCAACGTGACACCGCCTGCCTTGCCGATGGCATCCACCTGAAAACCAAAGGTGAAACCGGCAGCCCCCACTGTCAAACCTTTGAAACGCTCCAACAACTGCGTGCCAGGCGTGGCCAATCTGGACAGCGTGGCACGCACCGCTTCGTGCACCAGCGCGGAGGGGCTTTTGCTGCGGTCTGCCCACAAGTCCACATACATGACCAAAGCCCCGCTGGCCTCCAGGGCGGGCACCAAGTCTTGCCGCAAAAACGTGGTTTTGCCAATGCGCCGTATGCCTGACAAAAACACACCCGACCGCACCTGCAACTGCAAGGCGCTGGGTTGCAGCAGTTGCAGGGCCATGTCGCGGGCGTAGTCGGCGCGGTGGTACAGATCGGCAGGGTTCATGTTATTTGCATTTATCCAATCGAAATAATTATGGCGGAATGCAGGTTGTGCGTAAATACTATTTTCAATAGCTTAAAACGCAATACCATCAAGCGCTGGTGGCACTTTTCATTCAAATTTCAACCTCACACAAGCCCGCCAACACCCCGGCCACGTCGGCCACCGCAGGCCGGTCTGCCGGGCGCAATGCGGTGCAGGCTTGCGCCGCAGCGGCCACGGCGGGCAAGGTGGCAGCGCCACCGTCCACACGCGCCAGCACCTCGGTCATCAAGCGCCCCAGGGCCAGGGCCTCTTGGGCTTGCAGGGCGCGGCACAGGGGGGCATTGGCGGCGGGCAGCACGGTGGCGGCGCCCATGTCGCTCAACAGGGCGTGGCCGGTGCCGGGGTGCCACAGGGTGTTGTGGGCGTACAGGTCGCCGTGCACCACACCGCGCGTGTGCAAATGGGCCACGGCGCTGGCCACGCTGTGCAGCAGGCGCAGCGCCACGCCGGGCAACAAGCGCAGGCCGGGGGCGTACACGTCGCGGGTGCAACTGCTCAGGCTGGGTGGGCCGGCCAGGGGCACAAAACCCTCGGGCACCAAAGGCATCAGCATGCCCATCTGGCCTTGCGGGTGCTCGGCCAGGGTGGCCACGGGGGTGCACAACGTGGGGTGTGGCCCGGCTGTGACGCTGGCGGCCAACTCATGTTCAGGCAAGCCGTCGCTGGTGACGGCCCCTTTGAAGAGTTTCAGCGCCCAGGCGTGGCCGTCCCGCCACGCGCGGTGAATGTGGCCCGAAGCGCCCTCGCCCAACACACCATCCAGCCGCAACGCGCCCCAGGGCACGGTGGGCATAGACACGCGGCTGGGCACAGCGGCCCCCGCCTCCCAGCCCAAGGGGTTGCCCGACAAGGCCAACCAGGCCAGGGCGGGCAGCTCCGTCAGCCAGCCCGGCAAGGAACCCAAGCGGTTGGCCGACAGGCGAATCAGCTCCAGCTGCTGCGCACCGGCCAAGGTGTCGGGCAAACCGGCCAGGCGGTTGCCCGCCAGCATGAGCTTTTGCAGCGCGGGGCGCTGCCCCAGCTCGGGGGGCAGTTGGGCCAGCCGGTTGTCGGTGAGCGTGAGCCAGCGCAGCAGGGGTGGCAGGCTGGCCCCCGGCACATGGGTCAGCTGGCAGGCCTTGAAGCCCACCATGTCCAGCGCGGGGCACTCGCCCAGCACCTCGGGCAGGTGGACAAAGGGGTTGTCGGAACAAAAAATGACCTTCAGCCGGTGCAGGCGCGGCAGGTCGTGCGGCAGGGTGGTGAGCTGGTTGCCGCTGAGGTTGAGCACCTCCAGCGTGTCGGCCAGGCCATAGACCTCGGGGGGCAAGTGGGCAAGGCCTGCGCCGTTCAAGTCCAGGCGGCGGGTGCCTGCGAGTGCGCCGCTGCGCAAAAGATCCAGAGAGTGCATGGGGTCGGCATATTAGGGCACGGTCAATCGCTGGCAACACCCTGGGCACACCCAACGGGGCTGGGTTTGTGCTGTGCCCATGCCATCTGTTTGCGCCCATGATGGGCTGATGCTTGTGCCACGCACCCCACACGACTGGCTGGACGACGCCGGGCTGAACCGCCTGCACGTGTTTGACCTGAGCGCCCTGCCCGCCGACCTGACCGAGCCCCTGAAGCCACAGCCCCACGAACGCCAGCTGCTGATGTTTGGCCATGCCGGACGGCGGCTGTGGGAACGCGTACAGGCCGAAGGCATGCACGCCGCTGACCCCATCGACACCTACAGCGTGCGCACCGTGAACACCTGGCTGGCCCAGGCCCTGCCGCAGGCACGCGCCCGGTTTGTGTTTCCGGGTGACCACCCCATTGGCCTGCAACGCCTGGGCGCGCTGGCGGGTTGGCACCACGCCTCGCCGTTCATGGTGGGCATTGACCCCGTGTGGGGCACGTGGTTTGCCTACCGCGCAGCCATCCTGACCGACACGGCCTTGCCCCCCAGTGCACCGGCCCACACCCCCCACCCCTGCGACACCTGCGCAGACAAGCCCTGCATCGCCGCCTGCGGTGCAGGCGCGCTGGCCGGTGGGCAATTCAACTTCCCGGCCTGCAACGCCGGGCGGTTGGCCAACGCCTCGCCGTGTGCGCTGGGCTGCACCGCGCGCAACGCTTGCCCCGTGGGGGCCGAGCACCGCTACGCCGACAGCCAGGTGCGCCACAGCGCGGCGGGCTCACTGGCCTACATCCGCCAGCACTTTGGCCCACGCCCACCCCCCACCTGAACCACTTGCCCACACCCCTGTGAGTTACCCCCGCCAGGTGTGGGCAGTGCTGTGGATAACCGTGTTCACAAGCCGCCAAAGCCGTGCCTGGCGTGGCCTGGCACCCACCGCCTGTTTTTTAAGCAACAAAACGGCCCGCAGCTGTCAGACAATCTCACCCAACACCCGCCACCTCTTCAGCCTCAGAAAGTCCCCCATGAAAGCCACCTGGAACGGCGTTGTCATCGCCGAAAGCCCCACCACCGTGGTGCTGGAAGGCAACCACTACTTCCCCGAGAGCAGCCTGAACCGTGACTACATCACCTTCAGCAACCACCGCACCACCTGCGCCTGGAAAGGCCAGGCCAACTATTACTCGTTGCTGGTCAACGGCGAACTCAACCCCGACGCTGCCTGGTACTACGCCGACCCCAAACCCGACGCCGAAGAGATCAAAGGCCATGTGGCCTTTTGGAAGGGCGTAAAAATTGAGCCCAGCTGAGCGCAAACAGCCCCCCGCGCTGGCGTAACATCCGGCCGCGAATCCTTCAACCCGCTTTGTCAACCCACAGGAGGCCCCATGGCAAAAGGCGACCAACGCAACGAAAAGATGGCCAAAAAGCCCAAAAAAGACACCTCCCCCCCCAAACCCATGGGTGGCGTGTCTGACCGCCCCATGGCACCCATGACATCGGTGCTGCCCAAAGGCAAACTGAAAAACAAACCGGCCTGATCCGTCTCAGGCCCCAGCCCTGCCAACGCCCGCACACCCCACCCGGTGTGTGGGCGTTTTCGTTGGGACGCAAGCATGGCTTCAAATTCACTGAACGTTGCACACAAAACCGTTCAGCCCAAACCGAACACCCCTTGGTTACGCTGACGGCCATGAACACCCTTTCTGATCTTTCAAACCAGCCAGGCCTCAAACCCAGCCCCCGCATGCCCGTGCTGTTTGTGGGCCACGGCAGCCCCATGAACGCCATTGAGGACAACCACTGGCGGCGCAGCTGGCAGGCCCTGGGCCAGCGGTTTGGCGATGGCGCGGGGGCGCAATACCCCCAGCCACAGCTCATCCTGTGTGTGTCGGCCCACTGGCTCACCCAGGGCTGGCACCTCACGGGCATGGCACACCCCCCCACCATCCACGACTTTGGCGGTTTTCCCCAAGCGCTGTTTGACGTGCAATACCCCGCCCCCGGCTGGCCCGAAGTGGCCCAGAGCCTGGGCGCCACCCTGCAGCAGCCCCACACCCACAAGCCGCTGGGGGTGGACACCCAGCAGTGGGGCCTGGACCACGGCGCGTGGAGCGTGCTGCAACCCATGTTTCCCGCCGCCGCTATTCCCGTGGTGCAACTCAGCATGGACTACAGCCGCCCGCTGAGCGAACACCTGGCGCTGGGGCAACAACTGCGCGCCCTGCGCGAGCGCGGCGTGTTGATCGTGGGCAGCGGCAACGTGGTGCACAACCTGCGTGCCATGGTGCGCAGCGCCGCCGACCACCGGGCACACGATTGGGCCCTGGAGTTCGACACCCTCACCACCCGCCACACCCTGGCGGGCGACACCGCCGCCCTGGCCGGGCTGATCGACGGTGGGGCGCTGGCCCACATGGCCCACCCCAGCCACGAGCACTATTTGCCCCTGCTCTACACCGCCGGGGCCACACACCCAGGCGAGGTACCGGTGTTTTTCAACGAAGGGTTTCAGATGGGTGCGATTTCGATGCGCTCGGCCATCTGGGGTTGATGCCTGGGGCTGAGTTCAGGGCAGCGGCTGCGGCCCCTGGGTCAGCCACGCGCCCAGGGCATCGGCGTCGTTGGTGGTGCGCAGGGCGTCAAATGCGGCTTGCGCCTCGGGGTAACGGCGGCGCAGCAGGTTGAGCCACTGCTTCAGCCGCCCGGCGCGGTGGCGGCGCTCCACGCGCCGCTCCACCAGCGCCCAAAAACTTTGCATCAACGGCCACAGCTGCGGCCAGGGCACCGCCGGTGGCCGACTGCCCGCCACGGTGGTGCTGAACGCACAGGCAGAGCCAGGGCGGCCCTCGGGCACAAAGCCATCAGAAACATCTAAATCAATAGCTGAAAACACAATACCATCAAGCGCCAGATGGCTTTTTGATTCAAAATTTTCGCCCCCAGCCAACCGGGTGCGTATGGCCAACGCCAGCCCCGGGTCGGCGACCATGCCCCGGCCCAGCATCAGGCTGGTGCAGCCGCTGGCGGCCTGCGCGCGCAGGGCATCGTCCACCGTCCAGATTTCGCCGTTGGCCACCAGCGGCAGCTTGACCACACCCCGCAGGTCGGCAATGCGCTCCCAATAAGCGGGCGGGCGGTAGCCGTGCACCTTGGTGCGGGCGTGCACCACGATTTCGCTGGCCCCGGCGGCTTCAATGGCCAAGGCGTTGTCCTCGGCCTGACGGTCGTCGGTGTAGCCCAGCCGCATCTTGGCCGACACCGGCACCTGCGCGGGCACGGCGCGGCGCACCGCCGCCACGATGCGGTGCACCAGCTCGGGCTCTTGCAGCAGCGCCGAGCCGCCGCCATGGCGGTTGACCACGTTGGCAGGGCAGCCAAAGTTCAGGTCCACCCCGTGCGAGCCCAGCTCGGCCAGGCGGGCAGCGTTTTCGGCCAGCAGCGTGGGGTCGGAGCCCAGCAGCTGCCCACGCACGGGCACACCACTCAGGGTGCGCCCGCCGGTCAGCAGCTCGGGCATGGTGCGGATGAAGGCGCGCGGGGGCAGCAGCGTGTCGGTGATGCGGATGAACTCGCTCACGCAGCGGTCAATGCCGCTGGGGTGCGGGCCTGCGGCGGGGTCGAGGGCCGCACCGGCGTTCACCCGGGTGAGCGTGTCGCGCAGGGCAAAGTCCAGCAGCCCTTCCATGGGCGCGAGCAGCAGTTGCATGGCGGGCAGGTCAGTCGTCTGAAGCGGGCAGCGGCGTGGTGCCGCCACCGGCCTGCGCCGTGGCGGCCGCATAGGCGGCCTGTTTGCCCCGCCGGTCGCGTTTGCCGGTGCGCTTCTTCGGCGGCTTGCGGGCGTCCTTTTTTGCCTCGCGGGCTGCATCAGCCTCCACGGCCAGGGCCTGCCATTCGGCAAATTCGCCGGGCAGCTCCAGCGTGATGCGGCCCAGTGCACCCGTGCGCAGGTCGGTGATGACGCGTTCTGCCGCCTTTTGCCAGTCCACATGCCCGCCTTTGCCCACGGCTTGCACCTTGGCGGCAATGGCTTCCAGCAGTTGCTCGTCGGTCATGGCCGCCACCTCTTCAACGGTTTGGGCGAGTTTGTAGCGGGCCTTGAGCAATGCGGCATACGGCTGGGCGGCGTAGTGCAGAAATTCGAGGGCCACCTCGGGCTCGTCGTAGGCATTTTTGCCCACCGCGCCACTCACGGCCAGGTTGAAGCCGCTGCGCTCGACGTTGATGCGCGGCCACAGCATGCCGGGGGTGTCGTACAAATAGAAGTCGTCGGCCAGCACAAAGCGCTGTTCGTGGCGGGTCACACCGGCCTCGTCGCCGGTTTTGGCGGTTTTGCGGCCCACCAGGCTGTTGATGAGGGTGGACTTGCCCACGTTGGGCACCCCACCGATCAACACGCGCATGGGCTTGACCATGCCGCCGCGCAGCGGGGCCAGCTCAAAGCAGCTTTCGCGCAGGCGCTGAATGGGCTTTTTCTCGCCCACGCCAGGGTTGGCGCTCAGGGCAAAGGCCTGCGTGCCGGGCTGGGCGTTGTAGTGCGCCAGCCAGGTGGCGGTGCGCTCGGGGTCGGCCAGGTCTTGCTTGTTGAGCACCTTGACGGTGGGGCGGCCCGCCGTCAGCTCGGCCAGCATGGGGTTGGCGCTGGAGCCCGGCAGGCGGGCGTCTAGCAGCTCAATGAACACGTCGATGTCTTTCACCCGCGCCTCGATGGCTTTGCGGGTGAGGTTCATGTGGCCGGGAAACCATTGAATGGCCATGTGGAATGCACTTTCTGTATAGCTTAAAAACCATACCAGACAAGCGGCAGGGCACGTTTTGCTTGTATTTTACCGTGGCGAAGGCAGGCCCTGCCCCAGGCGGCGGGGTGACACGTATTCCTGCCGGTACATCTCGAACGGCAAAGAGTCGGTGTTCTCGATGGCTTTCTGGTCGGCCAGGCTCTGGCGGGTGGCGGCCTCGAAGGTGGCCTGTTGCTCAGAGGGCCAGGGCAGCCCCAGCAGGTGCTGGTGGGTGTGGGCCGAGCACTCGCGCACAAAGCCCACAAACGACTGGTCTTCGCGCGCACGCACACCGGCCAGCACGCGGGCCGAGGGGCTGGTGTCGAGCGCGCTCAGGCGCGCCACCATGGCGGCCAAGGCATCGGCGTGGGGCGTGGTGCCGTCCGGTTCCTCGTGGTCCAGGCGCTGGGCAACGGGGGCCATGGCGGCCAGCAGTTCGTGGCCCCAATCGGTCAATTTCACGGGCTGGCCGTCGCGTTGCAGCGCCAGCCCCGGCTCGCGGCCCCGGGCGGCGGTGAGGTGCTGGTTGTGCGCCATTTCGGCCACTTCGGCCGGGGTGTCGTGGGCGCTGTCGGACACCAGGCAATGCAGCAGGAAAGTGTCGAGGAAACGCAAGGTCTGCGCGTTGATGCCGATGGGCTCGAACGGGTCGAGGTCGAGCAGGCGCACCTCCACGTATTCCACGCCGCGTTCGCGCAGGGCGTGCAGCGGGCGCTCGCCGGGCTTGATGGTGCGCTTGGGGCGGATGGTGCCGTAGAACTCGTTCTCGATTTGCAGCAGCGTGGTGGCCAGTTGCAGGTAGTCGCCCCCCGGGTTGCGGATGCCCAGCGCCTCGTAGGCCGGCCAGGGGCGGGTGAGCGCGTCTTGCAGGCTGGCGGCGTAACCTTCCAGCCCGTTGTAGCTGACGCACAGCGAGGCCTGCGCATCGCTCTGGTAACCCAGGCGGCCCATGCGCAGCGAGGTGCCGTGGGGCATGTGCAGCGTGCGCCCGGCCAGCACCTGCAGCTCGTGCTCGCGCCCTTCCACAAAACTGCCACAGACCGCAGGCGACGCGCCCAGCAGCACCAGCAGCACAAACGCGTGGCGGCGGAAGTTGCGAATGAGCGCAAAGTACTCGGCGCTGCCCACACCGGGCATGGACCAGTTGTAGTGAATGCCCGAAATGGTCTGCATGCGCCGCCCGTAGCGGTGCCCCAGGCCCATGCGGTACACGCTTTTGGCGCGACCCACGTTGGAGCTGCCGTAGCGCCCCAGCGGAATGGTTTCGTCGGTGGGCAGCCCACACGGCATGCTGGAGGCCCACAGCATTTCATCGCCCTGGGCGGCCAGCGTGCGCAACGTGAACTGGTGCACACGGGTGAGTTCGTCCAGGCAACCGTCCACACTGGCGTGCACGCCGGTGATCAGCTCCAGCTGGCTTTCGCTGTAATCGGTGGTGATGTGTGGGTGCGTCAGCGCCGAACCCAGGCCCGCCGGGTGGGGCGTGAGGGCCAACAGGCCATCGGGGCGCGAACGCAGGCTTTCTTTTTCGATGCCGCGGCGCATGCCTTGCAACTGGGCGGAGGGCAGTGCCAGCAGGCGCTGCAAAACCGTGGCTGAGGGGGTGTGAGAGGGAGTCAAAGACATGGCGGGAAGTTACCACGCAAGCGTGAAAACGCTGGGGCGAGGCGCCGACAGCCACCATCTAAACTAAGGCCATTGCATTCAATTCCAGCGCCACCCCATGCAAACCGTCCCGTTTTTCACCGCCAAGCTGGCCCCCAGCGGCGAGCAGTTCGACGCCTGGCCCGACCGCTCGCTGCTGCAGTCAGCCGAAGAAGGCCAGGTGGACTGGCCCAGCTCATGTCGCAATGGCACCTGCCGCACCTGCCTGGGTGTGCTGGTGTCAGGCCAGGTGGTGTATTCGGTCGAGTGGCCCGGCCTGAGCCCGGAAGAAAAAGCAGAGGGCTGCGTGCTGCCCTGCGTGGCGCACCCCCTGTCGGACGTGGTGCTGCGCACACCCGGCCCCTGAGCACTCAGCCCCTCAGGCCCCGGACTGCCTGGCGGCCGTGGCGCCCCCTATTTTCAAGGGGCGGTCTTCGAACTCCGTGTTCAGCACCACCGTGCTGGTGGTGCGCGCCACACCTGCAATGGCCTTGATCTGGTAGAGCACGTCTTCCAGCGCCCGCGCGTGCGTGACGCGGATCTTGGCCAGAAAATCGTATTCGCCCGCCACGCTGTGCAGCTCCATCACCTCAGGCATGTCGCGCAGGCGCGGGGCCACGTCGCGGCAGTGGATGCCGCCATCGTTGCGGATGGCCACAAACGCCGTGAAGTTCAGCCCCACGCGGTCGGGGGCCACACGCAGGCTGAAGCGCTCGATCACGCCGCGCTCCACCATTTTTTTCACACGCTCGTGCACGGCAGCCGTGGACAACCCCACCTCCTGGCCCACATCAGCGTAAGAACGTCGGCTGTCAGCACCTAGCGCTGAAATTATTCTTGCGTCTAGATCGTCCAACGGTAAATTTACTTGCATGGGTGTTGGGTATTGGATAAAGTTCGGCACAAGCCACCGTGACTGAATATTTTCAGCGAAAGCCGCCGTTATGCCGACATCTTTCAAAGCCCATACCCCTTCAGCCCACAAAGCCCGGCTGTGGGTGGCCCTGTTGCTGGTGTACGTGGTGTGGGGCACCACGTATTTTGGGCTGTCGGTGGCGCTGAAAAGCATGCCCCCATGGTTCATGAACACCAGCCGCTCTCTGGCCGCCGGGCTGCTGATGCTCGCGCTGGCCCGCTGGCAGGGCGTGGCCCTGCCCACCGTGCGGCAGTGGCGCAACTCGGCACTGGTGGGTGGGCTGATGGGGCTGCTGGCCATGAACCTGGTGGGTTTTGCACAAAAGTTGGGCATTGGTTCGGGCCTGATGGCCACGGTGGTGGCCACCATGCCCATGTGGCTGACCCTGTGGACCCGCTTGGGTGGCGAGCCCGTGCGCACCAGCAGCTGGGTGGCGCTGGCGCTGGGCGTGGCGGGCGCGCTGCTGCTGGCCCTGGAGGGTGACTTTTCCGCCACCTGGCTGGGGGCGCTGCTGGCGTTTGGTGCACCGCTGTGCTGGAGCCTGGGCTCGTATGCCTCGCGCAAGCTCGATTTGCCAGAGGGTTCCATGGCCCCCGCAGCGCAGTGGCTGACCGGCGGCCTGCTGGGCGTGCTGCCCACGCTGGCGTTTGAAGGCCCCACGCCCTGGGTGGGCACCAGCGCCAGCGGCTGGGCCGCCTGGGCCTACCTGCTGGCCATGGGCACCCTTCTGGGACTGAACGCCTACCTGTGGTTGCTGAAGCACGCCAGCCCCACACTGGCGGGCAGCTACTCGTTCGTCAACCCCGCCGTGGCCCTGCTGGTGGGTGTGTGGCTGGGCAATGAAAGCCTCACGGGCTGGGTGTTTGCCGCGCTGCCGCTGATTGGGCTGGCCTTGGCGCTGCTGTTGTATGGCCCGCAGATCGGCGGGGCCTGGGCGAAGTTCTATGATGCGGCGCATGGCCTGTGGGGCGCAAAGCGCCCCACAGGGGCACCGAAAAACATATAGTGAACTTTCCATGACAGACAAGCGCCAGAGCCCTGAAATGCCTAAAATTTCAACCCCTGACGCATCCCAGGTGCCGCCCACCCACCCCACACCTCGCGTGGCCCTGGTCACGGGTGCGGCACGGGGCATTGGGCTGGCCATTGCCACCCACCTGCTGAACACCGGCCACCGCGTGGCCCTGCTCGATTGGGATGCCACCGAGCTGGCCGGCACCGCCAACGCCCTGGCAGCGCTGGGCGAGGTACTGCCCCTGGTGGCCGACGCAAGCCAGCCCGCCCAGGTGGCCGAAGCCGTGGCCCGCATCCAATCCACCTGGGGCCGCCTGGATGCCCTGGTGAACAACGCCGGCGTGGCGGTGTTCAAGCCCATCGGCGACACCACAATTGAGGAGTGGCAACACGTCATGTCGGTCAACCTCAACGGCCCCTTCATCTGCACCCAGGCCTGCGTGCCGCTGATGCTGGCCGGTGGTGGCGGTGCGGTGGTGAACATCGCGTCCATCTCGGGCCTGCGCGCCAGCACCCTGCGTGTGGCCTACGGCACCAGCAAAGCGGCACTCATCCACCTGACCAAGCAGCAGGCGGTGGAGCTGGGCAACGTGGGCATCCGCGTCAACGCCATCGCCCCCGGCCCGGTGGAAACCGACATGGCCAAACTGGTGCACACCCCCGCCATCCGTGCCGACTACCGCGACACCATTCCCCTGGGCCGCTACGGCACGCCAGAAGAAATTGCCGCCACTGTGGCCTTTTTGTGCAGCCCGGCGGCCAGTTACGTCAATGGCCAGGTGCTGGCGGTGGACGGTGGCTTTGACGCGGCCGGTGTGGGCCTGCCCACCCTGCGCGGCCAAGGCCGGGACTGAGCCGACCGCCCTCAGCCAGTTGTGCCACCGCCCGCCACGCGCCGTTTGAGGGCGTTTTTCAAGCGCTGGTGCAAACCCGATCGCTTGAGCCAGCCCATCCCCCCGCCCACCCCCCAGGCAAACGCCCGGTGCGCGGCCAGCAGCAGCCGGTTTTTCAATGTGGGCCGCAACACAAAAATGGTGGCCATGGGCTCGCAGGCGGTAGAGAACACGGCTTTGTGCTGGCCCTCCCCTGGGCCAAAATCCATGAAGCGGTAGCGCCCCTCGGCCTGGAAAACATCCATGGCCAGCGACATCAAAACCGTGCCGGGAGACCAGCGGGCGCAGGCGGGGCTGTAACCCGCAAAGTCCCAACTCAGCACGTCGCCATCACCCTCAAAGTAGAGGTAGGCGCACACCTCGCCCTGCCGGTACAACACACAACCCCAAGCATGGCCTTGGGCCGCTTTTGAGCCCATTTGGTCCCTGAAAACAAGCGTGTCCGGCAGTCCGTGATTGAACAATTTGTGCTGATACGTCTGCACCGACAAGGCCATCGCCAAACGGTGAAATTCAGCCATTTCATCGGGTGTGCGGTACATCTGCCAAGCAAGGGGATGGCCACAAGCCTCCTGAAACAAACGGACGGTGCGCCGGAGGTTGTAGCGGGCTTTGCTGCTGAAAGTGCCCCAGTAAGCCTCCACGCCCAACCTCAAATCGGCGGTGTATTGGGCCTGTGACTGCACCACGTAAGCGCACAAGCCGTTGACACGAAACACCGTGGGCAACACGGCGCTCAGGCGGTGGCCGTACAGCAAATACCCGTCACCGGCCAGCGGCTCCCGGGCCAAAGGAGCCTCCAGCTCACCGGTGGCGCACAACGGCGCAGGCTGCACGGCCCGACTCACCCGCACCTGCAGCGGCACCCGAACCCAGACATAGGGCCCCACGCCAAACACCAAGTGCGCACGCTCGTCACGCCACATGGGTTGAAATGCGGGGGGCTCTGCACCGGTGGTCGTATCTGGCATGTGCGGATTATTCCCGCACCACAGGGCAAACGGCGAATGGCCTAATCATCCCTTTTTTGGAAATATAAATCATCAAAACCACCATTTTTTACGCAAATAAAAACGGGTAGTCTTCACCGTTCTTGTGACCAACCCAATGGAGACCCCATGAAAACCTTTTCAATGATGGCTGCAGTGCTGACCCTGGGCCTGGCCCTGGTAAGCCAGGACGCCGACGCAGCCAAACGGCTGGGCGGCGGCAAATCGTTTGGCACGCAGCGCCAGGCACAGGTCGATAAATCGCCCAACGCCACACCCGCCCAGGCACCGGGCACGCCTGCTTCTGCCGCCGCGCCCATGCAATCGGCCGCCGCCGCCGCACCGGCCGCAGCAGCCGCGCCCGCCAAACGCTCCTGGATGGGCCCGCTGGCCGGCATCGCCGCCGGTTTGGGCTTGGCCGCGCTGGCCTCGCACTTCGGTTTTGGTGACGAACTGGCCTCCATGCTGATGATCGGCCTGGCCATCATGGCTGTGCTGGCGGTGGTGGGCTTTGTCATGCGCAAACGCGCCATGGCCAGCCAAGGGGGCGCAACCCGTGCCGGTGGCATGGCGTACGCAGGTGCAGGTGCAGGCGCCGAGCCCGTGGCTCAACCTTCACGCGCTTATGACGTGAGCTTGCCTGCCGCCGGCGCTGCCACAGGTGGATCCATGATTGGTGCTGGCTTGAACGCGCCCACCCACCACATCCCGGCCGACTTTGACACCGCCGCTTTCGAGCGCCAGGCCAAGGTGCAGTTCATCCGTCTGCAAGCGTCGAACGACGCCAAGAACCTGGACGACATCCGCGAGTTCACCACGCCCGAAATGTATGCCGAGCTGAAAATGGACATCGTGGAACGTGGCCAGGCCAGCTCCAAAACCGAGGTGTTGACCCTGGAAGCCAAAGTGATCGACGTGGCCGAAGAAGGCACCCAACACGTGGCAACGGTGCGGTTCACAGGCACCGTGCGCGACGCCGCTGACCCAGCCCCCGAGGCCTTTGACGAACTCTGGCACCTGGCCAAACCCCGCCAGGGCAATGGCGGTTGGGTGCTGGCAGGCATTCAGCAGGTGCAATAAACGCCGCTCGGAAAAGCCATGTGGTCCCCAACACCCCAACGCCCTCACAGGTGGCGGGTTGCGCTGTCAGCCGCGCTGCTGGTCGCCGCCCTGCCCGCCCAAGCCAGCCTGCTGCGCGACCACCTGGCCGAGCGTGACCGTGTGCCCCTGCCACCGGGCACCCAAGCCCTGCACAACCTCGCCTACGGCCCCTCACCTGACCAGCGGCTGGATGTGTACCTGCCCCCCGCCACCACACAGCCTGCCCAACGCAAGCCCGTGCTGTTCATGGTGCATGGCGGTGGCTGGAGCCGCGGCGACAAAACCGCCACGACGGTGGTAGAGCACAAACTGGCGCACTGGTCTGCCCGCGGGGTGGTGGTGGTGTCGGTGAATTACCGCATGCGGCCTGACGTGGATCCCCTGGTCCAAGCCCAAGATGTGGCCAAGGCCCTGGCCCACGTCCAAGCACATGCCCACGAATGGGGGGCTGATGCCACACGCGTCGTGGCCATGGGCCATTCGGCAGGGGCGCACTTGGTGTCTTTGCTGGCATCGGCACCTGAGTTGATGCAAGCCGCCGGGGCACGCCCGGTGCGGGGCACGGTGGCGCTGGACAGTGCCGCATTCGATGTGCCCGCCATCATGGCCGCCGTGCATTTCCCGCTGTATGACAACGCCTTTGGCGCCGACAAAGCCTTGTGGCAAGCGGCCTCACCCCTGCATCGACTGGCGCATGCGGGTGGAAGTGTTGGGCCAAGACCTGTCGCACCGCAACATCAACGACCAACTGGGCCTGCCCGGCCCCTACACCGATGCAGTGGATGCCTTCATTCGCACACTGGAGCCCAAATAAGTCCAAATTCAGGCAGGGGCAATGGCAGCCACCGCACCCGTGGCGGGGCAAAACGGCTGGGGACACACCGCTTGCCCACGGTAGGGGCAATCGGCGGTGACGCACAGCGGGGCGTCAGGGCCTGCCGCGGGCGGTCGCTCTTTTCCCCCCATGGCCAGCCACTGGGCTTGCAACACCCAAGGGTCGTGGCGAAGCAGTCCCGGGTCTTTGCCATACACCACCGATTCGCGGCTGGGCCCCCACTCCAACACCAGCAAGGCGCTGAGGGTGGCCTGCCCCTCGGGGGCCAACACCCATGCCAACGCACCCGCCCCCAACAAGGGAGAGTCAGGCCAGCGCAGCACCGCAAGTGGTCCACCTGCGGGCACAGCGGTCGGCCGGGTGGCCGGGGCTTCACCCGGCAGGCGCCCACCGGGCAGCAGCAGACGCAAAAACAAGCTGCGCTGCCCCACCGGGGTTTGCACCTGCACCTGCCGGGTGACCCACGCCAGCAGAGGCGGTTGGGTCGCACCCGAGGCATCGCGCTCGGCCAGCCATTGGGCCAAAAAAGCCGGAGACCACATCTGGGCCACCACCGGCAACAGCGAAACCAGCGGTTTCTGTGTGGCAGGGGCCGTCGCCACCAACGCCTGCAACAGCTGTGCCGCCTGCCCTTGCGCTTGCGGCCCCAAACCGGCACTGGGCCAAGCCAAATGGGCCGTTGGCGCGGTCCCCACGCCGCCGAACTCAGGCCCATGCGCCAACGCCGCCCGGGACCACTGCACCACGCTGCGGGTGTCCACCCCGGGGGCAACGCTGCCAGCACTGGCCCCTGAACGCGCCCCCGCAGGCACCGACGGGTTGAGGTGTGCCGCGTGGGACTGGGTCAAACCGGGCGGTGGCGGACCATCGGGTTTCACAGAGCTCAAAGACATGGGCCGAATTTAGCGTCCCCAGCGGCACAATGGGGGAACTTTCCGCCCCTTAGCACTCTCCACGCTGGAGTGCTAACATTTGCGTGTGCTTTTCTGTGCAACACAGAGGAGAAAGAGAGTTGAACATGACCGTTGTTTTGAAATCGAACGCCGTGACCGTGGCCCCCACCTGGGGCCTGATGCCCCCGCTGGGCCACCTGGACGCCTACATTTCGGCCGTCAACCGCATGCCCATGCTCACCTGGGAAGAAGAGCAGGGTTTTGCCCGCAAACTGCGCGACCACAACGATCTGGATGCGGCCGGCAAACTGGTGATGTCGCACCTGCGCCTGGTGGTGTCCATTTCACGCCAGTACCTGGGCTATGGCCTGCCACACGGCGACCTCATTCAAGAGGGCAACGTGGGCCTGATGAAGGCCGTGAAGCGCTTCGACCCTGACCAGGGCGTGCGCCTGGTGAGCTACGCCATGCACTGGATCAAGGCCGA
>CAYFFJ010000060.1:0-18058 GCA_964342395.1 uncultured Hydrogenophaga sp. | reverse complement strand
GGAATCGACAGGTCCAGGCCGGGCAGCACTTGAAAGTACTGCGGCTCGAAAATCATGCGAAAGGCGGCGGCGTCGCGTGTGGTGTTGGGGTCGAGCCCGCCGAAGCCAACGGTGCTGGGGTTCTTGGTCACGCTCAAAACCCGGTTCCATGCCAGCTCGGCCACCAGGGCACCACCGTCCCACAAGCCAGATTTGGTCAACACATAGATGCCGGACAGGTTCAGGTGCGCCGTTTTGCCAAGGGCGTGGCAGGGGTTGCTGGTCGAGCCGTCGCAGTTGGCCGGCGGCATGAAGGGCGCGCCGCCCAGCACCGCCGGGTCGCTGCTCAGCGGGGCGTCGGTGCGCACAGAGCCTTCCAGAGCCCAGTTAAGCTGGCCCACAGACGAGGTGACGCTGGCACCCAAGGTCTTGATGCCCTGGGCATACACCTTGTGCACGTTGCCATTGATCAGATCGAACACCGGAACCGATGGCGTCTTGTCGTTGTAACGTGCGGCGTACAGGCCATACTCAAACGCGCTGCCGGCGGGCGACCAGCGCAACTGGGCGCCGAACTGGCCGCTGTTGCCCGGCGTCTGGTCCTTGCTGCTGTCGGTGTTCACCGGCCCACTCGGAAGGTAGACCCGGCCACCGCCTATGTAGTCCTGGTTGGAAAAATAGCTGCCCACACCGGCGATCTTGCTGGGCCGCCATTTGAGCTGGTAATAACCGCCCAGGGTCAGGCTTTCGGCCACCTGCAGCGAGCCCGAAATCTGCTCCACCGGCAGCAGCACTTCCTTGAATTGCCAGTTGGGCACCGAGACGATCTTGGCGATGTCCACCGGACCTTGCGCATTGGCTATGCCGTTCTGGCCGAAGAACAGGCTTTCACCGTATTGCAAGGCATGTTTGCCGATGCGGATGGAGGCGGGCATCTCCCCCACCGACCCCTTGCCATAGACAAAAGCGTCAAGTATCTCGTTGCCGCGGCCATGCTGGTCGCGCGTGGCCGGAATGAACTCGTTGGCGGGCTGGCCCGCAAAGTTGCTCACGCCCAGCGTGCCATCATTGGTATTGGTCCGCAGGTACTTGGCATCGTTCCAGGCGGAATGGCTGATGCGCAGTCCGAAGTTGCCACGGGTCACATCAAACTCGGTCAACAGATCGAGGCGGTTCGAAACAATGCCTTTTTTGCTGAAGTTGGCATTGCCGTCGTTCTCGTTGGCCACGCCGCCATCGGGCGAGGGCACGGTCAGGGCAGCTGAAGCGTCTTTCAGCCGATACGCTGTGCTGTACTTGGGCGTGAAATCCAGCCGTATCTTGGTATCGGGGTCAGAACCCAACTCAATGGCCTGGGCTGACAGCGCGCAAAGCAGGTTGCTCGCCAGTGCCAGGGCACCGAATCGGAAGGGGGTATTTTTTGTTGTCATGCAGGTCTCCTCAGGGTGGGTCGATGGGGGCTTGTCGCTTGCTCAAAGATAGGTCGAGGCCAAGCCGCCATCGACCGGAATGTTCACGCCGCTGACCCAGCGTGCCGCATCGCTGCACAGCCAGGCAATCACGGCGGCCACTTCGTCGGCATAAGCGGGGCGCAGCATGCGGTGGGCGTCTTTTTGAATGCGCTCTTCGCCCAGCATGGAAACGAAATCGCCCAGGATGGGCGTGAACACCGGGCCGGGCGCCACGCAGTTCATGCGCACCCCTTTGCCCATGAACCATTCCTGCGACTGGGTGGTGTTCCAGACAATCAGCGCTTCCTTGAAATACTGGTAGCAGGTTTCATGCGGCACCGGGTGCTCACGCAGCCAGGCAGCACCGCCCTCAAAGCCCTTGACGGCGGCGAGCTCCTTGTGCAGGTCCAGCCGCAGCGGCCATTCGGCACCCAGGATGGAGGCCACGTTGACGATGCTGCCGCCACGCGGCATGCGCGGCAACACGGCTTCGGTCAGGTGCCGCAGGCCCAGGTAATTGACGCGGGCCACCAGATCACCGTCAGCCGTGCCGGGCACGCCGGCAACATTGCAAAACGCATCAATGTGCGCGGGCAACTGGGCCACGGCGGCATCAATGGCGGCAACAGTGCCGAGATCGGCCTTGACAAAACCGTCCAGCGTCAGGCTGGGGTCGTTGCGGTCCATACCAATGACTTTGGCGCCCTGAAAGCGGACCAGCCGGGCAACCTCGGCCCCAATGCCGGACGAGGTGCCGGTAACGACAATGGTTTTTCCTTGCAGACTCATGAATCTCTCCTCAAACATGTGACTTAAAACGGGTAGGTGGGCGCTTGGTCTTTGAGCGTCATCCACTGCCACTGGGTGTATTCCTCCAGGTCCGCCGGGCCGCCCACGCTGCAGCCGTTGCCCGCAATGCCAGGGCCGCCGAAGGGGTTGACGCAGTCGTCATTCACGGTCTGGTCGTTGATGTGGACCATGCCCGACTTGAGCTGCTGGCCCATGGCCATGGCACGGCCGACCGACTTGGATATGACGGCGGAAGACAAGCTGCCGCTGTTGTGGTTGGCCAAGGCAATGGCCTCGGCATCGGTCTTGTAGGTGATGATGTTGGCCACCGGGCCAAAGGTTTCTTCGTCATACACCCGCATGCCGGACTTGACGCCAGACAACACCGTGGGCTGGTAGAACAGGCCATCAAAGCTGCCGCCGGCTTCCAGCTTGGCACCGGCTTTCACGCTGTCTTGCACCAGGGCGTGCACGCGGTCACGCTGCTTGGTGTCGATCAACGGCCCCAGGGCGACCTGGCCGCTGGCACCATTGCCCATGGGCAAATGGGTGGCCTTGGCCACCAGTCTCTGGGTCAACTCGGCGGCCATGCTCTCATGCACCAGGATGCGGTTGGACGCCATGCAGATCTGACCCTGGTGAAAATAGGCACCCCAGGCGGCATTGCTGGCGGCCACGTCCAGGTCGGCATCGTCCAGAATGATCAGGGAATTGGCGCCGCCCAGCTCCAACGACACCTTCTTCAAGTGGCGACCGGCCAGTTCGCCAATGCGGCGACCCACGGCCGGCGAACCCGTGAAGGCAATCATCGGCACCCGCGGATCGACCACCAATGCCTCACCGGCTTCGGCGTCACCAGGCAACACCTGCAGCAAGTCTTTGGGCAAACCCGCCTCGGCAAAGATTCGGGCGATCATCAACCCACCCGTGACGGGGGTGCGGGTATCGGGCTTGAGCACCACGGCATTGCCTGCAGCCAAGGCCGGGGCCACCGAGCGGATGCTCAGGATCATCGGAAAGTTGAAGGGCGAAATCACCCCCACGATGCCGTGCGGCACACGGCGTGCGATGCTGGTGCGGCCCGGCACGCTGGGCAGCACATGGCCTTGCGACTGCAAAGGGATGCCAGCGGCCAGGTTGCAAATCAGCGCGGCTTCGCGGATCTCATGCTGGCCCTTGGGCAGGATGCCGCCGGTCTCGCGTGCGGCATACAGCGCCAGCTCGTCGAAGTGCTGTTGAAACAAGGCCGCTGCACGGCGGAACACATCCGCCTTCTCGCGTGGAGGCACCGCCACCCAGGCGGTTTGGGCGGCAGCGGCGGCGGCAATGGCGGCCCCCATGTCCTGCGCATTGGCCACCCCCACCGTGCACATCACTTGGCCGGTGGCCGGTTCAACCACATCACGTGTTCCCGCACCGTGGGCCGTGCTTGCCAGACTGAAAATGTCTAAAAATGCCTTGGTTTCGGTAGCACCCATTTGCGTGTCCTTTCGGTAGATTTATCAAATCGCCACATTCAAGCGGCGTGTCTTTCTTTTGCAATGCACGCGCCAGGTGCATGGCCTTGGGGTGTGGCAGGACCGCATGGCGGCCGGTTTTTGGGAGGGAAATTAGGGACATACCCTAGGAGCGGTTTGAACCTCCCAACCAGGGAAAACCAGCACTCCTTTTTTCACCATTTGGTGAAAAAATCACCTTGATGATTTCTCATTTGCTGAAAAATCATTCTCAAACCATGCAAATTTCTCCCCGCATCTCCTTGGCAGCCATGACCCGCAACACAGGCGCGCCCCCCCCAGAACACCTCGCTGCAGGCAGCAGCACCAAGAGCCTGGGCGGATTCAGCAGCACCCAGGCCATAAGCACCGCACACCCCACCGTGGCAGATATCAGTGAATGCCTGTTTTTCTCCCCTGGCGATGGCCGCATCTGGCTGCAAGACCAACGCGTGGTGTTGCTGCACACAGAGGCCTTGGGCTCGCTGCGCAGAGAAATGATTGACAGCCTGGGTATGGAGCGTGTCCGTGGCCTCTTCACCCGGGCCGGCTATGTGAGCGGCGCACGCGATGCAGAACTGGTGCGCAAACAATGGCCCGATGCCGAACCCCTCGCTGCCGCCATGGCAGGCACCCGGCTGCACGCACTGGAGGGACTGGTCAAAGTGGAACTGGTCCGAGCGACTTACGACCCGGACACCGGTGGCTACGAAGGTGAATTCCTGTGGCACAACTCCAGCGAAGACGATGAACACATTGCTGCCTATGGCATAGGCGGTACGCCCAATTGCTGGATGCAGGTGGGCTACGCCACCGGCTATGTCAGCACGCTGTTTGGCCGACTCATCGTTTTCCGGGAAACGATGTGTCGCTCCATGGGAGATGCCCACTGTGCGGTGGTGGGCAAGTCTGCAGACAGATGGGACGACATCGAGGAGGACATGCGCTACCTCAATGCGACGGAATTTGTCGACACCGCAGCATACGCACGCCCCAGTCCCAACGCCGCATCCCTGCCCGAAATGGAAATCGCTGGTGACGCCATGGTGGGTGCATCCTCAGCATTCAATGCCGCTTGCCACCAACTCAACCGCGTGGCGCGCACCTCAGCCACGGTACTTTTCACGGGTGAATCGGGTGTGGGCAAAGAAAAATTTGCCGTCATGCTGCACAAGATCAGTCCGCGCAAAGATCAACCCTTTGTCGCCGTCAACTGCGCTGCCATCCCTGACACGCTGATCGAGTCTGAACTGTTTGGCGTTGAGCGCGGTGCCTACACCGGCGCGAACCAATCAAGGCCAGGGCGGTTTGAGCGTGCCAGCGGGGGCACGCTGTTTCTGGACGAGATCGGCTGCCTCAGCTTCGTGGCACAGGGCAAGCTGCTGCGGGCCTTGCAAGAAGGTGAAATTGAGCGTGTGGGTGGCACGCGCAGCATCGCGGTCAACGTGCGCGTGGTGGCCGCCACCAATGAAACCCTGCGCCAAGCGGTGCGAGAGGGGCGTTTTCGCGAAGACCTGTTCTTCCGCCTGAATGTGTTTCCCATACACCTTCCGCCTTTGCGGGAGCGGCGCGATGACATTCCCCTGCTGATGAATCACTTCTTGAACCATTACCGGCACAAGCACGCTTGCCACATTGGCGGATTCACACAACCTGCCGTTCGCGCCCTGCTCAACTACAGTTTCCCTGGCAATATCCGGGAGCTTCAGAACCTGATTGAGCGTGCTGTGATCATGGCGGAAGCCGACGGATTCATTGGCGTACACCACCTGTTTACAGGGGGAGAAGTGCTCAGCGAGGACATCATGACACTTCGCATGCAGGGAAATTCAGGGACCCTGAACCGAGACTCGACCACAACCTCGAACGGCGAGTCCACCGCAGATGGCGCCACCCCAGGCGCTAAAACCGAGCCATCCTCTTTGGAGCAAATAGAGCGTGACACGCTGCAACGGGCGATCACCTCTTCGCACGGCAACTTATCCGCTGCCGCGCGATTGCTCAACACCACACGTCCCAAATTGGCCTACCGAGCACGCAAGCATGGACTCATCGTGGAAACACCACGAAAGCAAAACGACCCACAATGACCCACCCCCGCCCTGACGCCTCCCGCCCCGCAGCACCTGATACCAGCTCCATTGCGGACAGCGGTATCGCGCTGCAAACCGAGCCTGGCCATCTGATCCGCCGTGCGCACCAATTGGCGGTGTCCACCTTCCACGAAACCCATGGCCGCCAGATCACGCCGGTGCAGTACGCCATCTTGCGGGCCCTGCAGGACACCCCGGGCATCGACCAGGTGACGCTGGCCGACAAAGTGGCGCTGGACACCTCGACCACCGCCGACATCGCCACCCGGCTGGAAGCCAAGGGTTGGATCGTGCGCGAGCTGCTGCCCCGGCGCCAGCGCGCCCTGCGCCTCACGCCCGAAGGCGAGACGGTGCTGGCTGGCATGCTGCCACGCGTGGCGCCCATGTACCGCCAGCTGCTGCAGCCGTTGAAGCCCGCCGAACAGGCCGAGTTTTTGCGTCTGTTGCGCAAATTCGTGCAGCTGAACGATGCGGCAGCCCTCATCCCGAATACGGGAAAACCCGAAGCCTGACCCCCTTCTGCTGGCGTTGACAAGTTCCTACAATGCGCCACATTCAGCATACTGAATGAAGTCATCCACACCCACCACCGGAGATGCCCATGTTCCCCCTCAACACCTGGTACGTCGCGGCCCGCAGCGAAGAAATCCCCGCTGACAAACCGCTGGGCAGGCGCATCTGCAACCAGCCCATGGCCTTCTTCCGCAACCGTGCGGGCGTGGTGGCCGCCGTGCTGGACTTCTGCCCCCACCGCGGCGCACCACTGTCTCTGGGCTTTGTGGAAGGCGACACCCTCGTCTGCGGCTACCACGGCCTGGCCATGGGTTGCGATGGCAAAACCGTGTCCATGCCATGTCAGCGTGTGCGCGGCTTCCCTGCAATCCGCAACTTTGCGGTGCACGAGGCGCACGGCTTCGTGTGGGTCTGGCCGGGCGACGCAGCGCTGGCCGACAGCGCGCTGGTGCCCCGCTTCGAATGGCAGGGCAATCCGGCCTTCGGCTACGGTGGTGGTCTCTACCACATCGCCTGCGATTACCGGCTCATGATCGACAACCTGATGGACCTGACGCACGAGACCTATGTGCACAGCACCAGCATTGGCCAAAAAGAAATTGACGAAGTGCCCTGCCAGACGCGTGTGGACGGCGACCATGTGATCACCGAGCGCCACATGACCGGCATCGAGGCGCCGCCATTCTGGAAAATGGCGCTGCGCATGAACGGCCTGCCCGACGACCAGCCGGTGGACCGCTGGCAGATTTGCCACTTCACGCCGCCCAGCCACGTGATGATTGAGGTGGGCGTGGCATTGGCCGGCCACGGCGGCCACACGGCACCCGACGCGGTGAAAGCCGCCAGCTGGGTGGTGGACTTCATCACCCCCGAGACCGACACCTCCATACACTACTTCTGGGGCATGGCGCGAAAGTTCAGGCCAGACGACACCAGCGTGACCGACCAGATACGCGTAGGCCAAGGCAACGTGTTTGCCGAAGACCTGGACATGCTGGAATCCCAGCAAAAGAACCTGATTGCCTTCCCCCAGCTCAAACTCCTGATGCTCAACATCGATGCCGGCGGCGTGCAATCGCGAAAAATCATCGACCGGCTGATTGCCGCAGAAAAGAATGCCGTTTCTGCCACACCTGCCACACCCAGTGGGGTGGCCGCATGAGCCATCCCGCAACCGAATTGGCGGTGCGCGTCACGCGCAAACACACCGAGGCGCTGGACATCTGCAGCCTGGACCTGATGGCCGCAGATGGCGGCACCCTGCCCGCCTTCGAATCGGGTGCACACGTGGACGTGCACCTGCCCGGCGGCCTGGTGCGCCAGTACTCGCTGTGCAACCCACCCGGCGAAACCGCGCGCTACCAAATCGCGGTGCTGCGCGACGCCGCCTCACGCGGCGGCTCGCAGGCGGTGCACGACGCGGTGCATGTGGGTGACCTGTTGCGCATCAGCGCACCCAAAAACCACTTCCCGCTCTCACCAGGCGCACCGTACCGCCTGCTGCTGGCAGGTGGCATCGGCATCACACCCCTCCTTGCCATGGCCGAGCAGCTGTCCGCGCAAGGCCAGCCGTTCGAGCTGCACCACTGCACCCGTTCGCGTGTGCGCACCCCGTTCATGGAACGTGTGTCTGCCGCAGTTTTCGCCAACCGGGTGCAGCACCACTTTGACGACGGTGAAGCGGCACAGAAACTGGACATCGCTGCCACGCTGCGCACCGCCCCCGCTGGTACACACCTGTACGTGTGCGGGCCGCAAGGCTTCATGGACGCCGTGCTGGCTGCCGGACGCGCAGCCGGGTGGGCCGAAGAGCGCCTGCACCGCGAATACTTCGCGGCCACGCCAACAGACCACGCCGACGACGGTTGCTTCGAGCTTGAGATTGCCAGCACGGGCCGCGTGATCCCGGTGCGCGCCGACCAGAGCGCGCTGGCCGCCTTGCTCGAAGCGGGACTGAACATCCCCATGTCTTGTGAACAAGGCGTGTGCGGCACCTGCCTGACGCGCGTGATAGCCGGTACGCCCAAACACCACGACAAGTACTTCACACCCGAGGAGCAGGCGGCAAACGATCAGTTCCTGCCTTGCTGTTCGCGGGCCGAGAGTCCACGCCTGATACTGGACCTGTAGTCTGGCCGGGCTGTGATGCCCTGGTGGGCGCTGACCAGGAACATGCAGCGGTACAGCTCGCGCACCCGTATCAATTGAGCGGGGGTGGTCACCGTTGGCCCATAGCGGGCCTGTTCGAAAAGCTGCGTCAACTCGGCCATTTGGCGGCGCAAGTTGGCGTGGCGCTTGTGGGTCAGGCGCTCGTACTCGCGTGCCGTTGCCCCTGGCGGACGGTTCAATCCGTGCAGGGTGAACAGGCGGATCACGGCCGCGTGGCAGTGCAGCACCCCACGGCTGCCAGACGGCAGCAGCCCCCACACACCCAACAGCAGGTGGTCCAGCTGCACGCGCAGCCTGAGCACCGGTCTCAGCCGGCGCAACCACCACCCGGCGGTGGCTGCCAGGGCCAGCGCCAACAGCAGCAGCAACATCTTTTTCAACGCTGGCCAGTGCGCTTGCCACCACTGCCTGGCGCTTGCCAGCATGTCTTCAAGCCCGAGGTCGATGGGCTTCCACACCCGTTCCACCCACTCAACGCCGTCCGCCAGAACGTGAATGGCACCTGACTGCCAGCGCGGCATGCCCTGTTGGTTGGCTGCGCTGCGCATCTGGGTGCTGCCAGACTGCCCTCCCCCTGCGCCCGAGGCGCTTGCGCCACTGCCACCACCCGCAAACCCATCGCCCAGCCCCGTGCCCACTTGCCCGCCGGAGAGGGGCATGCCCTCCCGCATTTGGAACTCCCCGCCCGGCTGGCCATAGCGCCAATAGAGGTGTGTGGCCGATTGTTGCGGCGTCACGGCGTACAGCAGGGCACCCAGGGTGACGATGGTCGCCGTTGCTGCGGCGACCGCCACCCCTTGCCCCCCGGTGCTGGTCAGGCCCAGGCTCTGGTGGCGCACGGCTTGTACACGGCGATGGAGCTGATCCGACACCAGCGTGAACACCACGGCCACGACGTAGGGCAGCAGGTAGAACAGCATGGTCCAGTCGGCCCGGAAGTGCGATGCCGCGAACAGCACCAGGATCAGCGACACCAGCAAGCCCAGGTACAGGTTGCGGCGCGTGACGGTGACGCAGTTCTGAATGGCTTGCAGCACACCCAGGATATACAGCCCCGCACGCGGGAAACCCCACGTCGGAATGATGACGGACACCGACACGGCCGCCCCGATCAGCAAAACCACCACTTGGTGCGTCCGCCCGTTGGTGGTCACCTCGCCACGCTGCCGCCACCCCACGAACAGCGTGTAGGCGAACACGCCCAGCCAAGTCAGCACCTCGGTGCCGAAACTGCCATGCTGGATGTCCAGGTAGGCGTTGCACGCCATGCCCAGCACCAGTGCGGCGCAAAGGCCCACATAGGAGGGCGTGTGGGTCAGGGGTGGACTGCTCATGGGTTGAACAAGCTGGCCAGATCGTCGCCCCGGCGCACCAGCAGGCAGTGCGCCCCCAGGTCGAGCAAGCCGCTGTGCAGGGCGTCGAGGTTCATCGGGGCATCCGCCTGCCGTTCGGGCACAAAGGTTTCCCGCCGGAACAACACAGCCAGCAGGTGGGCACGCCGAGCCCGCAGCAATGCCAGCGCCTGGAACACTTGCGGCAGATGCCGCGCGGGCACAGCCACGAAAACAACCACGGTTTCACCCGGCTGAACCCGTGTGGCCAGCCCGCTCAGCATGTCGGCGTAGGGCACCCCGCCGTCGGCGTCTGCGACGGCCAGCTCGTCGAGGATGGCGCTGTATTGGCCGTCGCCGGAGCCCGCCGCCACGTGCAGCGGCTGGGCGCCCTCGCCGCTCATGCGCACGCGAAGCCCACGGGTGGTCGCATGGCGCGCAATGGAGGCGGCCACGCGCAGCGCGTACTCGAAGGTGGCTTCGCGCCCCATGCCGACATTGGCGGCACCGTCGAGGTCAAGGGCGATGTGCAGGCAGGCGGATGCCAGCGGCTCGAACTCCCTGACCATCAGCTCATTGCGCCGCGCCGTGGTGGGCCAATGGATGTGGCGCGGGTTGTCGCCGCGCTGGTAGGCCCGCAACCCCGAAAATTCGGCGGAGCCCGCCCCTTCGGGCAACAAGTAGCCGCCACGGTGAATTTGGCTGGGTGCGCCCCGCAACGGCAAATCGACGATGTCGAACACGTCGGGGTAGACCGTCAGGGTCTGCACGCCCCCGTTGCACCGCCGCCTGGCTTCGGCCAGCCCCAACGGAAAGCTGGACACCAGGCCGACCGGCCCCAAGCGGTAGAAGCCGCGCTTTTCGCACACCAGCGGCATGTTGAAGCTGCGATGGCCCGATCCCGGCACACAGGGAATGACACCCAGGACGTGCTCCCCGCTGGACGCCTGCCCCTTGGCCGCCCCCACGAAGGGGAGCCGGTCCACCAGCTCGACCATGAAGCGCGGCAACCAGCCCCGGTTCTCCACGTCGACACGGAACGTGACCGTCTGGCCCTCTTGCGCCCGTGTCGGCCCGCTGCGTTGCACCGCCAGCCGCCCCACCAGCCAACGGGGCCAGAGCAAACCAGTGACCAGCGTGGCCGTCAGCAGTGCGGCAATGGCCCAGGGCAGGGTTTGGGTCCGGTTGAGCGCGGCCATGTAAGTGCTGGCCGTCACGGCGGTCAGCACCAGCAGGTTGAAATGGGTTTGCACCCAGTCTCGCAGGCGTCGCATGGGGTGAAAGGCGCGCGCCCCCTCAGACCGGTGGTGCCACTTGATCGAGTATCTCGGCCAGGATGCGTTGGGCTTGGCGCCCCCCGGCCGCCGCCTGCGGCCGCACGATCAGCCTGTGCGCCAGCACCGGCCCGGCCATGGCCTTGACCATGTCGGGTGTGACAAAAGCCCGCCCCCTGAGGCTGGCCAGCCCCTGTGCACCACGCGCCAAAGCCAGCGTGCCGCGCGGGCTGACGCCCAGGCGCAAATCGGCATGCCCGCGCGTGGCTGCCGCGATGCGGGCGATGTAGGCGGCCACGTCGGCGCTGATGTGGACCGACTTGACCGCCTCGCGTGCGGCCAAAACGTCGGCAGGCGTCACCACCGGTGCCAGCGCCTCGATCGGGTGGCGCTGCGCCTGGGCGGACAGGATGCGCACCTCCTCGGCCTCCGACGGATAACCCACCGACAGGCGCACGAAGAACCGGTCCAGCTGTGCTTCGGGCAAGGGGTGGGTGCCGGCCATGTCGATGGGGTTTTGCGTGGCCAGCACCATGAACAGCTGCGGCAGCGGGTGCGTCACGCCATCGACGCTGACGTGAAACTCCTCCATGCATTCCAGCAGCGCGGATTGCGCTCGCGGGGTGGCGCGGTTGATTTCGTCGGCCAGCAGCAGGTGGGTGAACACCGGACCCGGGCGGAACTCGAAGTCAGCGGTCTTCTGGTTGTAGACCGGCACCCCGGTGATGTCGGACGGCAGCAGGTCGGGGGTGCATTGCAGCCGCTTCATGTCGGCCGCCACCGAACGGGCCAAAGCCCGGGCCAGCATGGTCTTGCCGGTGCCTGGCACGTCCTCCAGCAACACGTGGCCGCGGCACAAAAGGGCAATCACCGCCAGCTCGATGACCGGCCGTTTGCCAATGATGACCCGCTCGACGTTCTCGATCAGCGTTTGTATGTGTGACATAAGCTCCCTTACCCCCGTCGTGCGCGGGGGTTTTGGGGCGGCATTATTCCACAGACGCCGGGGTGCGGTCGATGTTCACTTTTGAATAAAAAAGTTTCTCATGTTTGACAAAATTCATATTTTGAACACAATGAGAAACAAATGCCATCCACATCACCGCCACTCGTTGAATCCACCGCCTCCAACCTTCAAGCCTTGGGCGTGCAGTTGCGTGCGCGGCGCAAAGCGTTGCGGGTGAGTGCGGTGGCTGCAGCCGAAGCGGCTGGTTTGTCGCGTGTGACCCTGCACCGTATCGAGAAGGGTGAACCTTCGGTGACCATGGGTGCCTGGGCGCAAGCCATGGCAGCACTCGGGTTGACGCTGGCAGCTCAAAGTGGCGAGTCCGCCCCTGGCACCGACCCCGCGTCGCAAGATGGCGCAGAAGGGTGGATACCCGTGCGCATTGCGCTGGCCCGTTACCCGCAATTGAAAGCCCTGGCATGGCAGGTGCATGGCACCGACACGCTGACCCCTATCGAAGCGTGGGACATTTACGAGCGCAACGCCCGTCACCTGGACATCGGGGCCATGCCTGAGCACGAGCAAGCGCTGTGGCGCGCGCTGCAAGCGGGCCTGCTGCGGCCTGGCAACGCATTTGCCCGCATGGCCTCGCCCGCCGAACCCAACGGAGCCCCCCGTGTTTGAACGCCCCCACCACCAGCGCATTGCGCACGTACTCGCGTCGCTTGACGGCGCCCTGCTGCGCCAGCACGGTTGCCTGTTTGGTGGTGGCACATGCATTGCGCTGCGGTATGGGGAATACCGCGAGTCGATCGACATGGACTTTCTGGTGTCCGACGCTGCGGGCTACCGCGAGCTGCGCCACCTGCTCACCGGCCCGGACGGGCTGACCGCACTCACCCGCCCTGGCATGCCGCCACTGATGACCGTGCGCGACATTCGGGCTGACCAATACGGCATTCGCACGCAGGTGGCCATGGACGGGCATGCCATCAAGTTTGAAATCGTGCGTGAGGCCCGGATAGCGTTGCAACCCGCAGGCCCTCAAGACAAGGTGTGCGGTGTGGACACGCTCACGCCGTTGGACATGGCCGCCTCCAAGTTGCTGGCCAATTCAGACCGGCAAGCTGACGACGGTGTGTTCAGCCGCGATGTGATCGATCTGGCCATGATGAACCTGCGCCTGCCTGACCTGCGGGCAGCCGTGGCCAAGGCTGAAATGGCTTACGGCGCTTCAGTGACCCGCGACCTGGCCAAGGCCATCGAGCGGTTTCAGCAACGCCCCGGCTGGCTTGATCACTGTATGAAAGCCATGGCCATGCACACCCCAAAGGCCGTGTTGTGGCAAAAAGTGCGCACGCTGCGGCGCGTGCTGCCTGGGCCCGGCTGACACCGGGCTCCCAGCCCAAGCCCCTTCACTGCGCCGGGTCTCGGTGTTGCCAACGGATGGCGTCGATGGCCTTCAGCACTTCGGGCGACAGCTGCACGCGCCAGGCGTCCAGGCATTCATCCAGCTGGGCCAGGCTGGTCACGCCAATGATGGTGCTGGCCACTTTGGCATTGCGGTAGCAGAAGGCCAGCGCCAGCTGCGCCGGGGTGAGGCCGTGCTCGCGGGCCAAGGCGTTGTACTGTTGTGCGGCGGCCAGTGCCTCGGGGCGGCCCCAGCGCTGGGCTTTCATGCTGTCGTACAGGGCCATGCGGCCTTGCTGGCCCTCGGCACTGGCGGGTTTGTGGATGCCACCGTCGTCGTACTTGCCGCTCAGCAGCCCAAAGCCCAGTGGCGAGTAGGCCAGCAGGCCCACGTTCAGGTGGTGGCAGGTTTCGTCCAGGCCGTTTTCCCAACTGCGGTTGATGAGGCAATAGGGGTTTTGCACGGTGGCCACGCGGGGCAAGCCGTGCTGCTCGGCCAGGCGCACGAACTCGTGCACGCCGTAGGGTGTTTCGTTCGACAGGCCGATGGCTCGCACCTTGCCCGCTTTCACCAGCTCGGCCAGGGCCTCCAGCTGTTCGTGGATGCTGGCGCAGGGTTTGTCTTTTTTGCTGTCGAAATAGATAGCACCAAATGCAGGCAAATTGCGCGCTGGCCAGTGAATTTGATACAAGTCAATCACATCGGTCTGCAGGCGGCGCAAGCTGGCATTGCAGGCGTTGAGGATTTCAGCTTTGCTCAGGCCCGACACTTCGCCGCGTATCCACGGCATGCCGCGCGAAGGCCCGGCCACCTTGGTGGCCAGCACCACTTTCTGGCGCGCGCCGGGGTTGGCGGCAAACCAGTTGCCCATGATGGTTTCGGTGGCACCGCAGGTTTCGGCCTTGGCGGGCACGGCGTACATCTCGGCCGTGTCCAGAAAATTCACGCCGCGCGCCACGGCTCGGTCGAGGATGGCGTGGGCTTGCGGCTGGTTGACTTGCTCGCCAAAGGTCATGGTGCCCAGGCAGATGGGGGTGACATGAAGGGGGGCTGGGTTTGGGCCACTTTGGCCCAGGGGACGGGTTTGCATGGGGTGCTCCGTTGTCGTTAATGGGGATGAGAGGGGCCAGCCACCGGGCCCGGGGTGGCGCGGCGGGCACGCTCTTCTTCTTGCAGGCGCAACACGCGGCGCTGCACTTTGCCGGTGGTGGTCATGGGCAGGGCGTCCACAAACTCCACTTCTTTGGGGTATTCGTAGGGCGCCAGCTGCGATTTGACGTGGGCTTGCAGCTCGGCCACCAGCGGCGCGGTTGTTTTTTCATCAAATAGACTCGTATCGCTTATCCCATATGGATTGTTTGCTATGTACTCTGCGGCCAACACCACATAGGCTTTGACCACCGCGCCGCGCTCGGTGTCGGGCTTGGGCACCACGGCGGCGTTGAGCACGGCAGGGTGTTTGACCAGGCAGTTTTCAATCTCGCTGGGGCCAATGCGGTAGCCCGCCACCTTGAACACGTCGTCGGCCCGGCCGTGGTACCACAGGTAGCCATCGGCATCGCGCACGGCCATGTCGCCGGTGCGAAACCAGCTGTCGTCCGCGCTGCCGGTGAACTTGGCCAGCGTGGCCTCGGGCTTGCCCCAGTAGCCCAGCATGAAGATGGGATCGGGCTGCCCCTGGGGGCTGCGGCGGTGGATGGCCACCTCGCCGGGCACACCCACAGGGCATTCGTGGCCCTCGTCGTCAACCGTGGTGACGCGGTGGCCGGGGTAGCCTTTGCCCATGCTGCCGGGTTTGGCGGGCCAACCCACCTGGGGCCTGGCAGCGTCAATGGCCTCACCCCACACGGCGCCCAGGCAAAAGTTGCCCACGATGTAGTTCACCTCGGTCTGGCCGAACATTTCGTTCACCACCACGCCCAGTTGCCCGCGGCAGTAGGCAAACACGGCGTCGCCCACGGCCTCGCCCGCGCTCATCAGGCCTTGCAGCTGGAACTGGAACTGCTCGCGCGGGCGGGGGTAGGCCTTCATCATGGCCTTCAAGGCGGTGGGAAACAGGAAGCTGTGCGTCACGCCGTGGCGCTGCAGCAGGTGGAACGCCACCTCGGGGCTGAAGCGCCCGTGGTAGGCCACGATGGGGCGGCCAAAGTACAGCGTGGGCAGCAGCGCGTCCATCAGCCCGCCGGTCCAGGCCCAATCGGCGGGCGACCAAAACACAGCCTGGCTGCCGGTGGGCAGGGGCTCGTCGGCGGGGGTATCGGCCCCCAACGCGCAGGGGAACGGCAAGGCGCCATCGGCCCCCAGCGGAAAGCCAAAACCGTTTTGGCTGCACACAAAACCGCTCAGGTTGCCCACCAGCGCCCGGTGCGGAATGAGGCCGCCTTTGGGGTTGCCGGTGGTGCCGCTGGTGTAAATCAGCACGGCGGGTTCGTCGGCGGCGGTGTCGGCGCAGGTGAAGTGGTCGGGCGCAGCGGCCAGTGTGGCCTGCCAGCCGTGCACCGCCGCAGGGGCAATGGCTGTGCCGGGTGCGGGTGGCTCGAAGTCGCCCACCACCACGATGTGGCGCAGTGCAGGGCAGTCCCCACTCACTTCCAGCAGGTGGGGCAAGGCGGCTGCGTCGCACAGGGCCGCAACGGCGGCGCTGTCTTGCAGGCGGTAGGCCAGCGCCTCGGGGCCAAACAGCATGGACAGCGGCATGCCCACCCCGCCCGCCTGCAGCACGCCCATGTAAGCCACAGCAGTCTCAAACCGCTGCGGCATGACGATGGCCACCCGGTCGCCTCGCGCCAACCCCCAACCGCTCAGCACCTGCGACAGGCGGTTGGCGTCTTGCTGCAACTCAAAATAGGAATGAAATGTGGCCCCAGCGCTTGTCTCATCTGCAATTACAGCTATGTTGCTTGCATGTTCAGCACTGGCCGCCCAGCGGCCGCAGCACCAGTGGGCCATGTTCAGGCGCGGGGGCACCTGCCAGCCAAAGCGCTGCTGCAGCGCAGCGTGGTAGTCAAGGGGGTGAGGCGTGGCGGGTGTGGTCATGTCGTTGGCAATGGCAGGTGTCACGGCGAGGACGGGTGGACAAGGCGGGATGGGGCGCTGCTGGGTACAGTCGGGGGCATGTCTTTGCCCACCCCCACCTCCCCCAACCCGGCTTTGGAACAGGCCGCTTTCTACACCGTTCGGCGCGCCATGCGCTGCGGTTTCGTGCCGGTGCGTGGCTTAAGTTACCACGTGCGCCAATGGGGCCAGCCCCAGCCGGGCGTGCCGCCACTGGTGATGGTGCACGGCTGGATGGACGTGGGCGCATCGTTTCAGTTTGTGGTGGACGCGCTCGCACACCTGGGCCAAGACCGTTGGGTGATCGCGCCCGACTGGCGGGGCTTTGGCCGCACCGATTCGGGCGGGGCCGACTGCTACTGGTTCCCCGACTACCTGGCCGACCTCGACGCCCTGCTCAACCACCTGTGCCCCGGCCAGCCCATTGACCTGGTGGGCCACAGCATGGGCGGCAACGTGGCCATGTTGTACGCCGGTGTGCGTCCCGCGCGCGTGCGCCGCCTCGTCAACCTGGAAGGCTTTGGCATGCCCGCCACCCTCCCCGCGCAAGCACCCACCCGCCTGACCCAGTGGCTGGACGAACTGCAGGCCCTGCGCCAGGGCGACAAAGACCTGAAAAGCTACGCCAGCCGCGAAGCCGTGGCCCAGCGCCTGATGAAAACCAACCCCCGCCTGCCTGCCGACAAGGCGCTGTGGCTGGCCGGCGAGTGGGCCGCGCCGGGGGCCGATGGGCAGTGGCGCATCCTGGGCGAAGCAGGGCACAAGCTGGTCAACCCCCAGCTCTACCGCGCGCAAGAGGTGCTGGCCGTGCACCAGCGCATCACCGCGCCCGTGCTGGCCGTGGAAGCCAGCCAGAACCAAATGGCCCAGTGGTGGCAAAACCGCTACACGCTGGACGAGTACCACGAGCGCCTGAAAAGCGTGCCCCAGGTCGAAGTGGCACAAATCGACGACGCAGGCCACATGCTGCACCACGACCAACCCGCGCAACTGGCGGCATTGCTCGACAGATTTCTGGCGGCCTGACACGGTCCCGGGGTAGGTCGCAACCCACGGCCACGTGGCATGCGGCAGACGATAATCGGCCTTTTGAACACGAACCGATTTTTCGAGGCCCCCCATGGAAGCAGAACACATCAACACCATCAACGCCCGCCTTGCCGACCTGAGCCAGCGGGTGGTGGAACTCCGGAGGTATCTTTGACTACGATGCCAAGGCATTGAAGCTCAAAGAAGTTGAAAGCGCGCTGGAAGACCCCAAGGTCTGGGACAGCCCCAAACGCGCCCAGGAGCTGGGCAAAGAGAAAAAAGCGCTCGAAGACGTGGTGCTGGTGCTGGACAACCTCACCAGCGAGTTGGCCGACAACAGCGAGTTGTTCGACATGTCCAAGGCCGATGACGACTACGCCGGCCTGCAAACCATCGAAGTGGAAGCCGCCAAGCTGGGCGAAATTGTCGAGCGGCTGGAGTTCCGCCGCATGTTCAACAACCCGGCCGACCCGCTGAACTGTTTTTTGGACATCCAGGCCGGCGCTGGCGGCACCGAGGCCTG
>CAYFFJ010000059.1:14718-18102 GCA_964342395.1 uncultured Hydrogenophaga sp. | reverse complement strand
TTTTTCGGTGAACTTGCGGCCAATCAGGCGCTTCACGGCGTACAGGGTGTTGCGTGGGTTGGTCACGGCCTGGCGCTTGGCGGAAGCACCCACCAGAATTTCACCGTCTTCCTGGTACGCAATGATGGACGGCGTGGTGCGCGCACCTTCGCTGTTTTCAATCACTCGGGTGGTGTTGCCTTCCATGATGGCCACACAACTGTTGGTGGTGCCCAGGTCAATGCCGATGATTTTTCCCATGATGAACTCCTGAATGCTGAAAAAATTTGGATGGGTCAGAGGTGCGGCTGCACCGCCCGGTTTCAAGGGGGGCGGTGCCAGAAAACCCCTGGTAAATGTGTGGATTTTGTCGGTCTGCGCTTATTTGGGTGCCGCCACCGTCACCAGGGCGGGGCGCATGACGCGCTCTGCCATCTGGTAGCCTTTTTGCAGCACCATGACCACGGTGTTGGACTCCTGGTCGGCGGGCACCATGCTGATGGCCTGGTGGAAATGAGGGTCGAATTTGGTACCGGCCTCGGGTGCGATGGGCGTGACCTTGTTGCGGGTCAAGGCGCTGTGCAACTGCTTCAGCGTGGCTTCTGCGCCTTCACGGATTTGCTGGATGCTGGCCTCTTGCACGGCCAGCCCGGCTTCCAGGCTGTCCACCACAGGCAGCAGGCTTTCGGCAAAGCTGTCCACTGCGAATCTGCGGGCTTTTGCCACCTCTTCGTCGGCGCGGCGGCGGGCGTTGTCCGCCTCGGCCTTGGCGCGCAGAAACTGATCGGCCAAGTCGGCGTTCTGGGCTTTGACGGCGGCCAGTTCGGCACTCAATGCAGTGGCTTCGTCGGCCTGCTGGGTCGCGGCGGCGGTTTCTTGCTCTTCGATGGGCATGTGGGCTTGGTAGGTGTGCGCTGCCTCTGCGGCTTGTGCGGCGGTGGGGCTGGCGGTGTGTTCGGTGTCGTGAGTGCTCATGGTCTGGTGCCGTGGTCAGCAGAAGGGGCAAACGGGTGAGAAAAACCCGAATTGGGGATGCGTTGCCGCAATTCAATGGCCCGCCCAGAAAAAACAAACCGCTGTCGGTGCAGCGGTTGTTTGGCAAACCACTGCGGCTTGCGGGCGGCGGGGGCGTTTATTTGGGGGCTGCTGCGGTTTTGGCTTGGGCTGCAACCCATTTGTTGGAAAAGGCCTGCAAGTCGCTCAGGCGCTTGAGCAAATCCAACCCGGTTTTGGTCAGGCCGTAGCCGTTTCCGCCGTGGTCGATCAGGTCTGCCGCGCGCAGCTCTTTCAACCGGGTGTTCAGGGTGTTGGGTGTCACCCCCCCCACGCTGTCTTGCAGCAACCGGAACGTCTGAGCGTGGCCGTCGCGCAAAGCCCAGAGCACGCGCAAGGCGTAGCGAGATTCCAGCAAATCAAACAGTTGCGAGACAGCGGCGTTGTCTTTGGAACTCATGAAGCGTCTTCTCCTCTGGGGGATGGGGTGTTTTTGTGGTGGCTGCTGCGGTCAAACCCTTGAGCGGGGATCACCGCCCCGAGGGCGGCGCGCAGTGGCGGTATTGTGGCGCATTGCAAATGCCCTTTGACTATAAACCAAAAAAAAGGGTGCTCCGAGTTTGGTAGCTTGAAATGTATGCCCATGAATTAAACTGCGGACAACCCGCATCAAGGATGTGGCCCCTATTTCATGGCAGGTGAAGCATGTCGGAACGCGTGATCGGTGAATTCAAAGTGAAGCCCTTGGGGCTGGGGTGCATGGGCTTGAGCCACGGCTATGGGCCGGCGGCTTCCGAGGCCCAGGCGACCGCCTTGCTGTTGGACGCGTTGGACCAAGGGGTCAATTTGGTTGACACTGCGGCCCTGTACAGCAACGGCGCCAACGAAGCCTTGGTGGGCCGTGTGCTGGGTCCGCATCGCCAGCGTTTTGTGCTGGCCAGCAAGTGCGGGCTGAACCACCCGGACTCAGGTCTGGCCCGCCGCATCGATGGGCGGCCAGAGTCCATCCGCGCCGGTTGCGAAGCCAGCCTGACCCGGTTGGGCACCGACGTGATAGACCTGTTCTACCTGCACCGGCTCGACCGCGAGGTGCCCATTGAAGACAGCGTGGGCGCCCTGGCCGACTTGGTGCAGGCGGGCAAGGTGCGTGCCATTGGGTTGAGCGAGGTGTCCGCCACCACCTTGCGCCGGGCGCATGCCGTGCACCCGGTGGCAGCAGTGCAGTCGGAATATTCGCTGTGGACGCGCAACCCCGAAATTGCCGTGCTCGATGCTTGCCGCGAACTGGGGGTGGCGTTTGTGGCGTTCAGCCCGCTGGGCCGCGCCTACTTGTCCACCAAGCTGGTGGACACCTCGCGGTTGGCCGAAGGCGACATACGCCGCACCATGCCCCGGTTTGACGTGATGAATTACGCCGCCAACCTGCGCCTGCTGGACCGCTTTGTACCCCTGGTGGAAGAGGCCGGTTGCACCGCTGCCCAGTTGGCGTTGGCCTGGCTGCTGCACCGTGCACCGCACACCGTGCCCATTCCCGGCACCACCAACCTGGCCCATTTGCACGAAAACATGGCTGCGCTCAACGTGCCCATGGGCCCCGACATGATGGCCAAACTCAACCGACTGTTTGACCCAGACGCCGTGTCAGGCCCCCGTTACAACGCCAAAACCCAGGCCGAAATCGACACCGAAAATTTCTGAAATGTGTAGCTAAAAAGGCAATACAGAAAAGCGGTAGAGGCCTAAAAAGCATAAAAAACAGGGCCCGAAGGCCCTGTGTGCTTTTGAGGGGGCTGATGCCCAGGTCAGATCGAGTCGATGAAGCTGCGCAGCTTGTCGCTGCGGCTGGGGTGCTTGAGTTTGCGCACGGCCTTGCTTTCGATCTGGCGGATGCGCTCGCGTGTCACGTCGAACTGCTTGCCCACTTCTTCCAGTGTGTGGTCGGTGGACATTTCGATGCCGAAGCGCATGCGCAGCACCTTGGCCTCGCGGGGGGTGAGGCTGTCCAGAATTTCTTTGACCACTTCGCGCAAGCCCGCTTGCATGGCTGCCTCGATGGGGGCCGTGTTGGCGCTGTCTTCGATGAAGTCACCCAGGTGGCTGTCGTCGTCGTCGCCGATGGGGGTTTCCATGGAGATCGGCTCTTTGGCGATCTTCATGATCTTGCGGATTTTGTCTTCCGGGATTTCCATTTTCTCGGCCAACACGCTGGCATCGGGCTCGAAGCCGTGTTCCTGCAAATGCTGGCGCGAGAGCCGGTTCATCTTGTTGATGGTTTCGATCATGTGCACCGGGATGCGGATGGTGCGCGCCTGGTCCGCAATGCTGCGGGTGATGGCCTGGCGGATCCACCAGGTGGCGTAGGTCGAAAACTTGTAACCCCGGCGGTATTCGAACTTGTCCACCGCCTTCATC
>CAYFFJ010000059.1:0-14708 GCA_964342395.1 uncultured Hydrogenophaga sp. | reverse complement strand
TGATCAGGTCGAGGAACTGCAGGCCGCGGTTGGTGTACTTTTTGGCGATGGAAATCACCAGGCGCAGGTTGGCCTCGATCATTTCCTTCTTCGCGCCGCGCGAGGTGCGTTCGCCCTCGTTCATGCGTTTGTTGATGTCTTTCAGGTGGCCCAGGGGCACCACGACCGTGGATTGCAGGTCGATCAGCTTTTGCTGCAGGTCTTGCACGGGGGGGATGTTGCGCTGCATCACCGTGCTCCAGGGCTTGCCTGCGGCGGCTTGCTTGACCACCCATTCCAGGTTGATGAGGTTGGCGGGGAAGTCGGCAATGAAGCGCTCTTGGGGCATGCCGCACTTGTCTACGATGATGCGGCGCAGTTCGCGCTCTTTCTTGCGCACATCGTCCACCTGGGTGCGCAACATGTCGCACAGCTTTTCGATGCTCTTGGCCGTGAAGCGGATGGTCATCAGCTGGTCGGTCAGGGCCTTTTGCGTTTTCAGGTAGGTGGGCGTGCCGTAGCCTTCCTTGTCATAGGTTTTCTTCAGCTTGTCGTGCAGCGCACGCATGTTGTCGAAGCGGGACAGGGCTTCGCGCTTGAGTTCTTCCAGCTTCTTGGTCAGCGCTTTGGAGCCGCCTTTGCCATCGTCGTCGTCGGCTTCGTCGTATTCGTCGAAGTCTTCCTCGGCCACGTAGTCGTCGTTTTCATTGGCGTCGGCAAAGCCGTCGACCACGGTGGAAATGACAACCTTGCCTTCGCGAATTTCTTCGCCCATTTCCAGAATTTTGGCGATGGTGGCGGGCGACTCGGAGATGGCCGCCATCATGTCGTTCAGGCCGCCTTCGATGCGCTTGGCAATTTCGATTTCGCCCTCTCGCGTCAGCAGTTCCACGGTGCCCATTTCGCGCATGTACATGCGCACGGGGTCGGTGGTGCGGCCGAATTCGCTGTCCACGGTGGACAGGGCGGCTTCGGCTTCTTCCTCGGCTTCTTCTTCGGTGGCGGCGGTGGGGCCGGTGTTGTTCAGCAGCAGGGTTTCGGCATCGGGCGTTTGCTCGTACACCGCCACGCCCATGTCGTTCAGCAGGGCCACCACCACTTCCAGCGTTTCGGCTTCCACCAGCTTGTCGGGCAGGTGGTCGTTGATTTCGCCGTGGGTCAGGTAGCCGCGCGTTTTGCCCAGCTTGATCAGGGTTTTCAGGCGCAGGCGGCGCAGGGCCACTTCTTCTTCGGACAGAACGGTTTCGTCCAGGCCAAATTCTTTCATCAAGGCGCGTTCTTTGGCCTTGCTGATTTTCATGCGCAGGGGCTTGACCTTTTCAGCAGGGGCGGCTGCGGCTGCGGTTTCTGCAGGTTCGGCCACCTCCGGCTCGCCTTCCAATTCGTCGTCGATGTCGGACAGGTCGGCATCGTCCAGGTCGGCGTCTTTGGCTTTGGCCTTGGGTGCGCGCTTGGCGCTGGTTTTGGTGTCCGTTTTCGCGGTGGCGGCTTTGGTGGGGCGGCCGGCTTTTTTCTTCGGGGTCTCATCGCCACTGTCGGCTGCCACAGCCGTTGCAGCCACCACCCGTTTCACGGTTTTGGCTTTGTCGTCAGCGGGTTTCACCACCGCCACGCGACGCACCACTGGGGTGGCCTTGGCCGCAGACGCTTCCACCACCGGTTCGGGTGCTGGGGCGGTTTCGGCAGCAGGTTTGGTCAAGGAGCGCACGGCTTTCTTGACGATGATGGTGGGGCCAGACGCGGGTGTGGCGGGCTTCTTGGTGGTCATGAAAACCTCTTGGGTGGCGAAAACGGGACCGGCAAAACGTGGGTGGGCCATGCGCCTGCCACAGACCGGGCTGCGGCAGGCCGGGCAAGCTGTGGGGCGATCATTTGGTGTGCAGCCCTTGCGGGGGTGGCCTGGACAAGGTCCGTGAACCCGTTGCGGGTGTGGGCCGGGGCCGGAGGTACTGCTGTCGCGCTTGCCGAAAAGCCTTGGATTATACCTTTGTGGGCTGGACCAGTCGTTCCAGCTCCAGCCGCCGGGCTTGCAGGTCGCGGTAGGTTTGCAGGGCGGCCGGCTGGGTGCTGGCCTGGGCAATGGCCTGCGTTTCGCGTTGCTTCAGGTCTTCGATCAGCATGCGGTTGAGCATTTCGCGAAGGTCGCGCTGGATGTCTGCCTCACTCTCGCCGGGCGGCGGGTCGCCGTTTTCTTCCACGGGGGGCGCCAGCGACAGCGCCTGGGTCACCAGCCGGGTGGCCAGTCCCGCAAATGGCTGCTCCACCAAGGCTTGTTGCAACACCGCCCAGGGCTGGGGCCCGTGTTCGTGCCATTGGCCTTCCAGCCAGGCAAACAGGGGGCCCAGTGGCTCGGGCTGTGCAGCCAGCAAGTGGTGGTCTTCGGGGGTGAGCCAGTCCCAGGCTTGCGGGTGGCTGAGCAGGGTGCGTGCCACCAGGTCGGTGCGTGAGGTGGGGGTGGTGCGTGGGCCCCGCGCGGTGGCGTAGCCGGGGTCTCGGGCACCTTTGCGGCCGCTGAAGCGCCCGTTGCGTTCACCCCAGCCATTGCCGCTGCTGTTGCGCCGGGTGAACCCGCCGCTGTTGCCGGGGTAACCGTTGTCGGGCCAGGGACGGTCGTCGTAGGCCGGTGGCTCACCGGGGTCGAAGTTTGCGTGGGTTTGCTCGTGGCCCCGGTTGAACCCGCCACCGCTGGGGCGGGGCGTGTGTGTGGGGGACAGTTGCCAGAGATCGGTCAGCTCAGGGGCCCCAAGCCCGATCTGTTGGGCCAGCTCGCCCAGCAATTGGCGTTTCAACGCACCATCGGGCAGGGCTTGCCACAAGGGGCGGGCGTGGCTGGCCATCATGGCGCGGCCTTCTGCCGTGGTCAGATCGCAGCCCGCCGCCGCCGTTTCTTGCATGAAGCGGCTCAGCGGCATGGCGTCTTTGACGCATTGGGCAAAGGCGTCTTGCCCGTTGGCGCGGATGAAGCTGTCGGGGTCGTGTTCGGGTGGCAGAAACAGAAACTTGATGCTGCGCGTGTCTTGCGCATAGGGCAGGGCGGCCACCATGGCTTTGCCCGCCGCGCGGCGGCCGGCGGCATCGCCGTCGAAACTGAAGATGACCGCCTCGGTGAAGCGGAACAGCTTTTGCACGTGCTCGGCCGTGCAGGCGGTGCCCAGGGTGGCCACGGCGTTGGCAAAACCGAGCTGGGCCAGGGCCACCACGTCCATGTAGCCTTCGGTCACCAGGGCGTAGCCGTTGACACGGATGGCGGTGCGGCCCTCGAACAGACCGTACAACTCGCGGCCTTTGCTGAACACCGGGGTTTCGGGGCTGTTGAGGTATTTGGGCTCGCCCTTGTCCAGCACCCGCCCGCCAAAACCGATGGTTTCGCCCTTGACGTTGCGGATGGGGAACATGATGCGGTCGCGAAAGCGGTCGTAGCGCTTGCCTTCGCGGGCGGTCGTTGCGTCAGGTTGGGTTTGCGTTTCGGCGGTTTCACTGGCAATGACCAGGCCGGACTCCACCAAGCGCGGGTCGGCGTAATCGGGCAGCAGGCTGGCCAAGGCGCGCCAGCCTTCCGGGGCGTAGCCCAGGCCAAAGGTTTTGGCAATTTCGCCCGACAGGCCGCGTCCCTTCAGGTAGGCCACCGCCCGGGGTGTGGTTTTCAATTGCCTCTGGTAGCCACGGGAAGCTTGTTCCAGCAGCTCGGTGAGCGAGAGTTGCTGTTCGCGTTGTTGCTGTGCGCGGGCGCGGTCCTGGGGGCTGGCATCGTCTTCGGGCACGGGCAGGCCGACTTGTTGGGCCAGTTCTTTGACGGCCTCGACAAAACCCATGCCCGCGTGTTCCATCAGGAACGAGATGGCGTTGCCATTGGCCCCGCAGCCGAAGCAGTGGTAGAACTGTTTGGTGGGGCTGACGCTGAAAGAGGCCGATTTTTCACCGTGGAAGGGGCACAGCCCCATGAAGTTGGCACCGCCCTTTTTGAGCTGCACGTAGCGGCCCACCACCTCCACCACGTCGGTGCGTGACAGCAGTTCCTGGATGAAGGTTTGCGGGATGCTCACGGCTGGGTGGTGTTTGCTAAAAATGTAGCTAACAAACCAATACCATCAAGCGGTAGAGGTCAAAAAAGCTTAAAAATGAGAGGTCAACTGGCGGCAAACACGCGGTTTTTGCCCGCGCGTTTGGCCAGGTACATGGCGTGGTCGGCGCGTTTCACGGCGTCTTCCGGGGTTTCGCTGGTGTCGAGCAGGGCCACGCCCGCGCTGAAGGTGATCATCAGCCGCTCGTTGTTCTGAAGGAAGAAGCGCTTGGTCAGTTCACGTTGCAGGCGCTGCATGGCTTCCACGGCGTGTTCCAACGCCGTGTCGGGCAGCAGAATCACGAACTCTTCTCCCCCGTAGCGGGCCATGGTGTCTTGGGGGCGCATGCTGGTGCGGGCCACGGCCACCAGGTGTGACAGGGCCGTGTCGCCCGTTTGGTGGCCGTGCGTGTCGTTCAGCACCTTGAAGTTGTCAATGTCCAGCATGGACAGGCACAGGTGGCTGCCTTTGCGGCGGGCGGCCAAGACCTCGCGGGCAAAGGCCTCGTCCAGGCCGCGCCGGTTCAATGCGCCGGTCAGTGGGTCGAGTCGGGCTTGCACGCTGGCTTTGTCCAGTTCGCCTTGCAGTTTGATGATTTCTTCCTCTGCCGCCATGGCGCGTTCGCGGATGGAGGTCAATTCGCTGCCCACCTGGCGTGCGCTTTCTTCCATGTGGCGGGTGGCTGAGAGCACCGAGGCCAAGGCAGGCCCGATTTCTTCGAGCGCGGTCGCGTTTTCAATGACTTTGGCAAAACCGTCCACTTCGTTGCGAAATTGCCCGGTGGACGAGGTCATTTGCGACAGGCGTTCGATGAACGTGGCCAGCATCACTTTGACCAAGGCCTGCGCTTCGATGGAACGCGCCTTGGCCTCGGCTTGCTTGGCAATCACGTCTAGCAGCTTGCGTTTGACGTCGTCCAGGCGTTTCAGGCTCAGGGGGGGGGTGGCCGCCTCCATCAGCATTTGCACCTGGCCCACCAGCCAGCGGTCTTCAATGCCCAGTGCCGAAATGTTTTCAAACACCAAGCTCAGCAGGTGCAGCAAGGTGGTGCGGATGGCCCCTTGCTCTTCCCCCACAAACGACAGTTTCAGGTTGAAGTTGGTCAGTGCCAGTTTGGCGGCGGTCAGGTCCACAGCCGGGTTGCGCAGCTGTGCGATGAGATCTTGCACCTGTTGGGCAAAACGGTCGTCGTCCTGGCCCAGGGCTGGCACCAAGTGTTCCACCAGGCGGGCAACCTGCTCTCGCACCTCTGAGGCGAGTTTGCTGGCGGGTTGCCCCGATTGGCTGCTGTTCTCGACCTTGGTCACGTAATCGAGCATGCTGTTGCGAAACGCTGCCCAGTTGCGCTGGGCAATGGCGCTCTCAACCGATGCCACTGCCTTGACCAGCTCGATTTCATGCGTCGGGAGGGACAGCACCACACGGCGCAGCGCCTCCTCTGGAAATGAGGCGGAGGCTTTGGTGCCTGCAATCTCGTGATAGGCGGCTTCGTAGTTCTCAGGCGATGGCAGCTGCTTGCGCTCTGCAATCAGCTTGAACGCATCGCGCGCGATTTCGGCCGGTTTTCTGTCGCTCATGTGGGGTGTGGGGATGCCCGTTGCAGAGAAGCGGGGCATCCAACAACCGTGCCCCGAAAACCCTGCATTGTGGCTTGGATTTGTGAACCACTGTTTTTTGGCACAGCCCCAAGAGGCGTCCGCTGGTGTGCAGCAGTCCCCACCGTGGTCAGCGCGGTGCGAGCCGGATGGCCCCATCCAGGCGAATGACCTCGCCGTTGAGCATGTCGTTTTCCAGAATGTGGCGCACCAGCTTGGCGTAATCGGTGGGCGTGCCCAGGCGGCTGGGGAAGGGCACGCCGGCGGCCAGCGCGTCTTGCACCTCCTGGGGCATGCCAAACAGCATGGGTGTGCCAAAAATGCCGGGAGCGATGGTCATGTTGCGGATGCCGTTGCGCGCCAAGTCGCGGGCAATGGGCAGCGTCATGCCCACCACGCCGCCTTTGGAGGCGGCGTAAGCGGCTTGGCCCATTTGACCGTCGTAGGCCGCCACGCTGGCGGTGGAAATCAGCACGCCGCGCTCGCCGGTGGGCTCTGGCTCGTTCTTGCACATGGCCTCGGCGGCCAGGCGGATCATGTTGAAACTGCCCAGCAGGTTGACGGTGAGGGTTTTGCTGAAGGTGGCCAAGGCGTGAGGGCCTTGCTTGCCCACGGTTTTTTCAGCCGGGGCAATGCCCGCACAGTTCACCAAGCCCACCAGTTTGCCCATGGACACCGCCTGGGCCACTGCGGCCTGGCCGTCGGTTTCGCTGGAGACGTCGCATTTCACAAACGCCCCCCCGATGTCGGTGGCCACGGCCGCGCCTTTGTCAGCCTGCATGTCGGCCACGACGACTTTGCCGCCGTGTGACGCCAGCATGCGTGCCGTGCCTTCGCCCAAGCCCGACGCGCCGCCGGTGACGATGAATACCTTGCCTGCAATTTCCATGGGATGTCTCCAGTTGACGTTGACGTAAACGTCAATTATGCCTCTGGTCAACCACCCAACGCTGGACGCTCACTTGTAGCCCACGCGGTCCAGCATTTGCTGCACCTTGGTCATGTTTTTGGCCACGACGCCCAGGGGAATGTTTTCGGCTTTGAAATTGTCGCCGCCCATGGCTTTGAGCGCCGCGTTGTCGATTTTCAGGCCTTTGGCTGCTGGAAACTCGTTGTTTCCATTGGCGAAATAGTCTTGTGCGAAAGGACTGGCCAGGTACTCCATGAACTGGATGGCGTTGTCGCGGTTTTTGGCGTGTTTGGCCACGGCCGCGCCCGCGATGTTGATGTGAGTGCCTGATGTGCCCTGGTTGGGGAACACCACGCGCACTTTTTCCATCAGGGTCCGCTCGTCAGGTTTGGATGATTTCACCAACCGTGCGGCGTAATAGGTGTTGGTGATGGCCACGCCGCATTCGCCTGACGCCACGGCCTTGATCTGGTCGGTGTCGCCCCCTTTGGGCGCGCGGGCCATGTTGGCAACCATGCCTTTGAGCCAGGCCTCGCCTTTTTCGTCGCCCAGACGCTCCACCACGGTGGCAAACAAAGACAGGTTGTAGGGGTGCGAGCCGCCACGGGTGCACAGCAGGCCTTTGAGTTTGGGGTCTGCCAGTTGCTCATAGGTGGCCACGTCGGCGGCTTTGACGCGCAGGGGGTCAAACACGATCACACGGGCGCGGGTGGAAAAGCCTGTCCAGGTCACGCCTTCGGCGGTGGCGGTGGCGCGCAGGTTGGCGGGGATGGCGTCGTCCAGCACCTTGGACTTGAAGGGCTGGAACAGACCCTGGCTATCGGCCAAGGCCATGCGTGCGGCGTCCACCAACAAAACGGCATCGGCGGGTGATGCGGCGCCTTCGGCCTTCAGCCGGGCCAGAATCCCGGCATCGTCCGCGTCCACGCGGTTGATTTTGATGCCCGTGGTTTTGGTGAACTGTTCGTACATCGCGTCGTCCGTCTGGTAGTGGCGCGCCGAGTACAGATTCAACACTTTTTCTTGTGCCATCGCGGGCAGGGTGCCAGTGGCTGCGGCAATCAAGGCAAGGGTGGTGGCTCGGGCAAAGGGGGCGAAGCGTGTCATGGTGTGGTGGAGGTCAATGCGGGTTGGTGGAAAATCGACAGTTTCAAATAATATCAGAAATGCGAATAATTCCTATTGATGTGCGTCAGACGCGGTGCGTGTTGACGCGACGTGGTGTATTGGCCGGGGCGTTGCTGTCCACCTTGGCAGGCTGTGCGGTGCAGGCACCCCCGGTGCTTGCACCGTCCGTCACGCCACCGGAACCGCCCGAACCGGCGCCCCCGGTTGTCATGCGTCCTCCGAGGGTGGGGCTGGCGCTGGGTGGTGGCGCTGCGCGGGGGTTTGCCCATGTGGGGGTGATCGCGGTGTTGGAGCAGCACGGTTTGCGCCCCGATCTGGTGGTGGGCACGTCGGCCGGCAGCCTGGTGGCGGCGTTGTACGCCAGCGGCAAAAACGCTGCCGAATTGGAGGCGGCCGCCTTGGCCATGGAAGAGGCCACGCTCACCGACTGGACGCTGCCTTTTGCCAACCGGGGCATGCTGCGGGGCACGGCGCTGGCCAAATACGTGAACACCCAGGTTCAAAGCCGAACCATTGAGCGCATGCCGCTGCCGCTGGGCATTGTGGCCACCGATTTGGCCAATGGCGAGGGTGTGCTGTTTCGCCGGGGCGACACGGGCACGGCGGTGCGCGCGTCCAGCGCCGTGCCCGGCGTGTTTCAACCGGTGGAGATTGCCGGGCGCGAATACGTTGATGGGGGACTGGTTGCCCCTGTGCCTGTGCGCTACGCGCAGCAAATGGGGGCGGAACTGGTGGTGGCGGTGGACATTTCCAGTGCACCCGAGGGCAATGCCGCCACCGATTCGTTCAAGGTGTTGCTGCAGACCTTTGCCATCATGGGCCAGACCATCAACCGGCACGAATTGGCCAGCGCCCAGGTGGTGGTGCGGCCGCCCCTCAAGGGGGTGGGCAGCGCGGCGTTTGGCGAGCGTCAGCGGTCCATTGCAGCCGGACGCGAGGCCATGTTGGCGGCCTTGCCTGCACTGCGCCAGCAGCTGACCCTACGGGCGGTGCGTGTGGTGCGCTGACGAAAAAAAGGCCCTGTTTTGCAACAGGGCCTTGAAGGGGTCCGTGAAACCGAATTTCTGGAAGGACCCGAGGAGACAACCGGTAAAAACCTGCGATCAGACGCGCTTCTTGGCGGTCGTGGTCTTGGCAGCGTTCACAGCGGTGGCTGCCACGGTGTTGAAGTTGGCTTCGGCCATTTCGGTGGCTTGCTTCACGGCCTTTTGCACGGATTCCATCGCGTTGGAGGCGGCGCTCACAGCACTTTTCATGACGGCAACAGCGGTTTCGGAACCGGCGGGGGCGTTTTTGGTGGCGTTGTCGACCACAGCCATGAATTTGGACTGCGCGTCAGCGGCTTGGGCTTCGGCGGCTTTGGAGAACTCAGCACCGGCGCCAGAGGCGATGTCGTACAGGTGACGGCTGTAAGCGGCGGTTTTCTCAGCCAGGGGCTGCATCAGGCCGGCTTGCAGGGTCAGCAGTTCCTGGGCGTCTTTCACGCTCAACACGGCTTGGGTGTGGTTGGCGGTTTCGGCCAAGGCGGCTTTGGTGGCTTGAACGTTGAGTTCAACCAGCTTTTCCACGCCTTCGAAGGCTTTTTGGGTCAGGCCAAACAGGGTTTCGATGTTTGCTTTTTGTGCGGCAACAATTTGGTCAGCGGTCAACATAGAGATACTCCAAATAAAAAGGTGAAAAATCAGTTGAGGGCTGCGAGTCAACGGGGGGCTGTGAAGCCTTCTCGTTTTTGCTGCGCTGCAACATGGCCTCAAGTATAGGGTAATCACCCAAGTCCGCAAGTGTTTTTTGTTGCGCTGCAACATTTTTTTCGCAAGTTGCCTCCAAACCACGCCCCGCACCACTTTCACGGCTGTGTCACACGGCAGTGTCTACCGCCGCCTTACTTGTTATGCACGCTTTTTACGCCGACCATTTTGTGTTGCCGTTGCCCGAAGGGCACCGCTTTCCCATGGCCAAGTACGCCATGCTGCGAGACCGGCTGGTGGCCGAGTTGCCCGCCGTGGTGTTGCGGCAGGCGCCGCCCGCTACCGAAGGTGAGTTGGCCCTGGCGCACGACCCCACCTACATCGACGCGGTGTTGAATGGGGGGCTGAGCCCTGCGGCGCAGCGCGAAATCGGGTTTCCCTGGAGCCCGGCCATGGCCGAGCGCGCGCGTCGCTCGGTGGGGGCCACTGTGGCGGCCAGCCGTTGTGCGCTGGCGGGGGAGGGCGTGGCCGCCAATCTGGCCGGGGGCACGCACCACGCCTACGCCCACAAGGGCAGCGGGTTTTGCGTGTTCAACGACGTGGCCGTGGCCGCCCGCCTGATGCAGGCCGAAGCCGCGCGCGCTGCTGCACAGCGTGGTGTGTCGCAAAAACCCTTGCAGGTGGCCGTGGTGGACCTGGATGTGCACCAGGGCAACGGCACGGCCCACATTTGCCAGCGCGACCCCTCGGTGTTCACCCTGTCGCTGCATGGGGAGAAGAATTTCCCGTTCCGAAAAGAACCCGGCGACCTGGACGTGGAGCTGCCCGACGGTTGCACCGACGGCCCCTACCTGGAGGCACTGACCGTGGCGCTGGACACGCTGGCCCAGCGCTTCGAGCCCGATTTTGTGATGTACCTCGCGGGTGCCGATGTGTTCGAGGGTGACCGCCTGGGCCGTCTCAAACTCACCGCCGATGGCATGCAAGCCCGCGACCGCCAAGTGTTCGACTGGGCCTGGCAGCGTCGCCTGCCGCTGGTGTTTGCCATGGCGGGAGGCTATGGCCACCGCATCGAAGACACGGTGGCCGTGCAGCTCAACACCTACCGCGTGGCCCTGTCTTACGCGCAGCGCTGGCGCAGCCAGCAGGGCTTGCCCACCTGCTGAACCAAAGCCTGCGGCACAAGGGGCTGTCACCCGCTGGTCTGTGCCCACACGGGGCCGCTGGCAGAATGCGCCGCCATGCCTGCACCCGCTTCTCGCCTTGTCCTGACAACCGTTTTTGGAGACCCTCACATGACCTCTCCCATCCCCACGCAAGCTGCGGTCGCCACAGCTGCTGTTGATGCCGCCATCACCAGCCGCATGTCGGCCCGCGCCTTCACCCCGCAGCCCGTGCCGCGCGAGGTGCTGGCCGACATCCTGCAAGTGGCCAGCCGCGCGCCGTCGGGCACGAACACCCAGCCCTGGAAGGTGTACGTGCTGCAAGGCGCCAGCCGCGACGGCCTTGTGGAGAAGGTGGTGGCCACGCACGACGCCCTGCGCGCCAACCCGGCCCTGGCCGCCGAGTACCGCGAGGCATACGACTACTACCCCGAAAAATGGGTCAGCCCCTACATCGACCGCCGCCGCGAAAACGGCTGGAGCCTGTACGGCCTGTTGGGCATTGGCAAGGCCGACAAAGACCGCATGCACGAGCAGCACCAGCGCAACTTCCGTTTTTTCGACGCGCCCGTGGGCCTGATGTTCACCGTGGACAAGGTGATGGGCCGGGGCTCGCTGGTGGACTACGGCATGTTCATGCAAAACATCATGGTGGCGGCCCGTGCGCGCGGCCTGCACACCTGCCCGCAGGCGGCGTGGAACGGGTTTGCGAGAATCGTGCTGCCCCACATCGGCGCTGGCCCTGACGAAATGCTGGTGTGTGGCATGGCACTGGGCCACGCCGACGCGGCCGACAAGGTCAACACCTTCCACACACCGCGTCAGAGCGTGGCCGAATTCACCACCTGGCTGGGCTGAAAAGCCCCGTCAGTGGATTTCATAAACAGTAGCTGTAAAACCAATACCATCAAGCGGTATAGGCACTTTTTAACCAAAAAATTGGAATTTTCATGAGCATGATCACCACCCCCTCCGGCCTGCAATACGAAGACACCGTGGTGGGCCAAGGCGCCGTCGCCGAAAAAGGCCAACACGTGCAGGTGCACTACACCGGCTGGCTGTTCAACGACGGCCAGCAAGGCGGCAAGTTCGACTCCAGCAAAGACCGTGGCCAGCCGTTTGAATTCCCCCTGGGGGCCGGCCACGTCATCAAAGGCTGGGACGAAGGCGTGCAAGGCATGGCCGTGGGCGGCAGCCGCCGCCTGGTCATTCCTGCTGCGTTGGGTTACGGCGCACGCGGCGCGGGCGGCGTGATTCCCCCCAACGCCACGCTGCTGTTTGAAGTGGACCTGCTGGGCGTCTGAGCCCACCACCTTGCCACCGGCCTGCTGTCTCCAACCCCACTTGCCATGAACACACCTGCCAAACCCGCCATCCTGGTGGCGCGCCGCATCTTCCCCGAAACGCTGGCGCGCCTGCGCGAGCACTTTGACGTGGAAGCCAACGACACCGACGGCGTGTGGTCGCCAGCCGAACTGGCTCGGCGCCTGCAAGGCAAGGTGGGGGCACTTACCACCGGCAGCGAGCGCATCGGCCCAGAGCTGCTGGCCGCGTGCCCAGGCCTGAAAGTGGTGGCCAACATCGCAGTGGGTTACAACAACTTTGATGTGCCTGCGCTCACCGCACACGGCGTGTTGGCCACCAACACGCCCGACGTGCTGACTGAAACCACCGCCGACTTTGGCTTTGCCCTGCTGATGGCCACCGCCCGCCGCGTGGCCGAGAGCGAGCATTTCCTGCGCGCCGGGCTGTGGCAGCAGTGGGCGCTGGACATGTTTGCCGGGGCCGAGGTGCATGGCACCACCCTGGGCATCCTGGGCATGGGCCGCATTGGCCAGGGCGTGGCGCGCCGGGGCGCGCACGGCTTTGGCATGAACGTGATTTACCACAACCGCTCACGGCTCGATGCCGAGACCGAAGCTGCCTGCGGCGCACGTTACGTCAGCAAGGCCGAGCTGCTGGCCCAGGCCGACCACCTGGTGCTGGTGGTGCCGTACAGCGCTGCCTCGCACCACACCATGGGTGCGGCCGAGCTGGCCCAAATGAAACCCACCGCCACGCTGGTGAACATTGCACGCGGCGGCATCGTGGACGATGCGGCCTTGGCCCAAGCCCTGAAAAACCGGCAAATTGCCGCTGCGGGGCTGGATGTGTTCGAGGGCGAACCCAGCGTTCACCCCGATCTGCTCACCGTGCCCAACGTGGTGCTGACCCCCCACATTGCCAGCGCCACCCTCAAAACCCGCCGTGCCATGGCCGATCTGGCGGCTGACAACGTCATTTCTTTTCTCACACAGGGCCGGGCGCTCACCCCCGTGAACCCCCAGGTGCTGGGCATGGCCGCCGCATGAACGCTGACCTGCAGCTCTGGTTGGTGTTTGCGTTTTCAGGCCTGGCCGCTGTGCTGGCCCTGCTGGTGTGGCTGCGCAAGCCCGGTGGGCCCAGCCTTGCCGATTGGCAATCTGCACAACAGTTGCAGGCGCAGCAGCAAACCCAGCAACTCAATCAATTGCTGGACCGCCTGGACCGCCTGGAGCGCGACGTGCGGCAAGACGTGCAAGAGGGCGCACGCGGCGGTCGGCAAGAGGTCATGCAAACCCTGGCCACCTTCGGCGAAACCCTCAGCCGCCAAAGCGCCGAGGCGACCCGCACGCAAAACGCCCAGTTGGATGCGTTTGCACAGCAACTGGCCCAGTTGCGCGGTGTTTTGAGCGAGACGCTCAATGGCCAGTTGCAGGCGCTGAACGAGTCGAACGCCCGCCGCATGGGCGAGGTGCGCGCCACGCTGGAAGCACAGCTGGCCCAACTCCAGGCCAGCAACGCCACCAAGCTGGACGAAATGCGTGCCACCGTGGACGAAAAGCTGCAAACCACGCTGGAAACCCGGTTGGGCGAAAGCTTCAAGCAGGTGGCCGACCGGCTGGAGCAGGTGCACAAAGGCCTGGGCGAAATGCAGACCCTGGCTCAGGGCGTGGGCGATTTGAAGCACTTGTTGACCAACGTCAAAACCCGGGGCATGTTTGGCGAGGCGCAACTGGCCGCCTTGCTGGAGCAGGTGTTTGCCCCCGACCAATACGCCACCCAGGTGGTCACCCGCCCGGGCAGCAAAAACGTGGTGGACTTCGCCATTCGCCTGCCCGGTCGGGGCGACGATGGCGCGCCGTGCTGGCTGCCCATCGACGCCAAGTTTCCCAACGAAGACTACGAGCGATTGCTCGATGCCCAGCTGCGTGCGGACGCGGTGGCGGCCGACGCCGCGGGCAAGGCGCTGGAAAGCCGCATCCGGCTGGAGGCCAAAAGCATGGCCGACAAATACCTGGAGCCACCGCACACCACCGACTTTGCCATTCTGTTTTTGCCCACCGAAGGCCTCTACGCCGAAGTGCTGCGTCGCCCCGGCCTGATGGAGGCCTTGCAGCGCGACATGCGCGTCACGCTGGCCGGGCCCACGACGCTGATGGCCATGCTCAATTCTTTGCAAATGGGCTTCCGAACCCTGGCGCTGGAAAAACGCAGCAGCGAGGTGTGGCAGGTGCTGGGCGCGGTGAAAACCGAATTCACCAAGTTTGGCGATGTCTTGGCCAAGGTCAAAAGCCAAACCCAAACCGTGCTCAACACGCTGGACAGCGCCGAAACCCGCAGCCGCGCCATGGGCCGTGCGCTCAAAACCGTCGAGGCCCTGCCCGCTGACCAGGCGGCTGCCCTGTTGCCGCTTGACCCCCACGAGGCGCGGGACGATTGAAACCCAGCCTGCGCGCCGGGCACCGCCCCCGTCGCCTTGTGGCCGTGCAACTGACCACGGTGGGCGCTGTGGTGGGGCTGGGGTCGCGCTGGGTGTGGCCCCGAAAGCCCCGTTGAATTAGAAGAAGGCTTGCAACCCTGTTTGCGCCCGGCCCAGGATGAGGGCGTGTACGTCGTGTGTGCCTTCGTAGGTGTTCACGGTTTCCAGGTTGATCATGTGGCGGATGACGTGGTATTCGTCGTGGATGCCGTTGCCGCCGTGCATGTCGCGCGCCAGGCGGGCCACGTCCAGGGCCTTGCCGCAGCTGTTGCGTTTGATCAGGCTGATCATTTCAGGCACTGCCCGGCCTTCGTCCATCAGGCGGCCCACGCGCAGGCAGCCTTGCAGGCCCAGGGTGATTTCGGTTTGCATGTCGGCCAGTTTCTTTTGAATGAGCTGGTTA
>CAYFFJ010000058.1:0-18126 GCA_964342395.1 uncultured Hydrogenophaga sp. | reverse complement strand
ACCATGCGCCCGATGCGGCCGAAACCGTTGATGCCGACTTTGATGGTCATGGAAACTACCTCTGGTTTAAAAATAAATGAAAAATGGCTCTAACGCTTGATACATATAGAAAGTCAGCTATGACTTTCTAAATTCAAAACCCCAACCGCAAGGCTGCAAGCACCCGCGTTGGTTCAGGCAAACACGTGCTTCACAGCAACCTTGATGGCGTCCACCGTGATGCCAAAGTGGTGGTACAGGTCTTTGGCAGGCGCCGACTCACCGAAAGTGGGCATGCCAATGACCTTGCCAGTGCGGCCCACGTATTTGCGCCAGAAGTCGGGCTGGGCGGCTTCCACGGCCACGGCCGGCAGGCTCAGGGGCAACACGGCGTCCTGGTAGGCCTGGGGTTGGCGGTCAAACACGTTGGTGCAAGGCATGGACACCACGCGGGTGCTGATGCCTTCAGCGGCCAGCGCGGTGTGTGCTTCCATGGCCAGCGAAGTTTCGGAACCAGTGGCCACGATCACGGCCACGGGATTGGCCCCTTCGGCCAAGATGTAGCCGCCCTGGCGGATTTTGGCCACCATGCTGTCGTCGGTCAGGCGGGGCAGGTTCTGGCGGCTCAGGCACAGGGCGGCAGGGCCGTCCTTGCGCTCGATGGCGCTGGCCCAGGCCACGGCGGTTTCCAGACCGTCGGCCGGGCGCCACACGTCCACACCGGGGATGATGCGCAGGCTGGGCACGTGCTCAATGCTCTGGTGCGTGGGGCCGTCTTCACCCAGGCCAATGCTGTCGTGGGTGAACACGTGGATCACGCGCTGCTTCATCAGCGCGGCCATGCGGATGGCGTTGCGGCTGTAGTCGCTGAAGGTCAGGAACGTGCCGCCGTAGGGAATGAAGCCGCCGTGCAGCACCATGCCGTTCATGATGCCGGCCATGCCGAACTCGCGCACGCCGTAACTCATGTGGTTGCCCCAGGTGTCGCGCCCGGCCTTCACGCAACCTTTGAAGTTGGTGAGGTTGGAGCCGGTCAGGTCGGCGCTGCCACCAAAAAACTCGGGCACCAGCGGGGCCAATGCGTCCAGCGCGTTCTGGCTGCTCTTGCGGGTGGCAAAGGCATCGGGCTTGGCGGCAATGGCGGCCAGCACTTCGGGCAGTTTTTCAGCAAAAGCGGGCAGCAGCTCGCCCTTCATGCGGCGCTCGAACTCAGCGGCTTTGGTGGGGAAGGCATCACGGTAGGCGGCAAAGCGCTGGTGCCACTCGGCTTCCACCGCTTGGCCACGGGCCACGCCGTTCCAGGCGGCGGCAATGTCGGCGGGCACTTCAAACGGGGCGGCGGTCCAGCCCAGTGCGTCGCGGGTGGCCTGCACCTCAGCGGCACCCAGGGCAGCACCGTGCACGTCGTGTGTGCCAGCCTTGTTGGGCGAGCCCATGCCGATGACGGTTTTGCAGCAAATCAGGGTGGGCTTGCCGTCGGCCAACACAGCCTGGGCCTTGGCGGCTTTCACCGCAGCGTCGATGGCGGCGGGGTTGTGGCCGTCCACCGCAGGAATGACGTTCCAGCCATAGGCTTCAAAGCGCTTGGGTGTGTCGTCGGTGAACCAGCCTTCCACATGACCGTCGATGCTGATGCCGTTGTCATCGTAGAACGCCACCAGCTTGGACAGGCGCAGCGTGCCGGCCAGCGCGCAGGCCTCGTGGCTGATGCCTTCCATCATGCAACCGTCGCCCAGGAACACGTAGGTGAAGTGGTCCACCACGTCGTGGCCGGGCTGGTTGAATTCTTGCGCCAGCAGCTTTTCAGCCAAAGCAAAGCCCACGCCGTTGCTGATGCCCTGGCCCAATGGGCCGGTGGTGGTTTCCACGCCGGGGGTGATGCCCACCTCGGGGTGGCCGGCGGTTTTGCTGTGCAGCTGGCGGAAGGCCTTCAGGTCGTCCAGCGACAGGGCATAGCCGGTGAGGTGCAGCAGCGAATAAATGAGCATGGAGCCATGGCCGTTGCTCAACACAAAGCGGTCGCGGTCGGCCCACAGGGGGTTGGCTGGGCTGTGCTTCAAGTGGCGGTTCCACAGCACTTCGGCAATGTCGGCCATGCCCATGGGCGCGCCGGGGTGGCCAGACTTGGCTTTTTCAACCGCGTCCACCGAAAGGATGCGGATGGCGTTGGCCATCTGGCGGGCCATTTCAGGGGTGGGGGCTGTGTGGACGGTGGTCATGAAAAAGAGTTCTCCAAACGGGGGCGGGGGTGAAAACTGCAAAACCCATGAATGTAAGCAGTGCGGCGAGCCCCGATTTTCGCAGGGCCGCGAAACGCCTGAGAAAAAGGCACCAAAGTCAGGCCTTGGCCGCTTCTGCGCGCAGCGCTTTCATGACGCCCTGGTAGCCCCCTCCCACATCGGGTGAGCCGAACACCGCGCTGCCCGCCACGCAGGTGTCAGCACCGGCGCGCACGATTTCAGCAATGTTGTCCACCTTCACGCCACCGTCCACCTCCAGCGAGACCGGTTGACCACCGGTAGCCACGTGGGCGTTGATGGCGGCACGGATGGCACGCAGCTTGCCCAACGTGCCAGGGATGAACTTCTGGCCGCCGAAACCGGGGTTGACGCTCATCAGCAACACCATGTCTAGCTTGTCCCACACGTGGTCCAGCACCTGCACGGGGGTGGCGGGGTTCAACACCAGGCCCGCTTTGCAACCGTGGTCGCGGATGAGTTGCAGCGTGCGGTCCACGTGGCGGCTGGCCTCGGGGTGAAAAGTGATGATGTTGGCACCCGCCTTGGCAAACAGGGGAATGAGGGAATCCACCGGCTCGACCATCAGGTGCACGTCGATGCCGATTTGCACGTGTGGGCGGATGGCTTCGCACACCAGCGGGCCGATGGTGAGGTTGGGCACGTAGTGGTTGTCCATCACGTCGAAATGCACCAGATCGGCTCCGGCGGCTTCAATGGCGCGCACCTCTTCACCCAGGCGGGCAAAGTCGGCAGACAAAATGGAAGGGGCGATGCGAATGTGGGGGGTGCTCATGTTCTGTGTGGGCGTGTGAATGTTGAAAAAACGGGCTGCGCAACCCCTCATGGTGCCATGCGCGCAAGCGCTGGTCGGTTTGGTGGGGTGTAAGCTTGCGAGCTGGCGGCAAGCCCCCCTATCCCAACCCCCATGAGCAACACCGATTCACACCTGCGCCTGCAAGCCGCCGAATTGCGCTTGGAACAGCTGGAAATCAAAGCCAGCTACAGCGACGACCTGCTGGACACCCTGAACACCCTGGTGGCCGAACAACAACAGCACATCGATTGGCTGCTGCGTGAAGTGGCGCAGCTGCGCCAACATGCCGCCGACAGCGGGCCAGCGACCTTTCGCAGCCTGCGCGAAGAGGCACCGCCCCACTACTGAGTGCGCAACCAGCCGTTGTCCAGTCCGGTGCGCAACCACTGGGCCAAGGCCTCAGGGTCGGCCGCCGTGGAGGCCCCCACTTCGCACGCACCGACAATGCTGTGCCCCTCGGCCAATGCGTCCCAAAAACCCAATGCCGCCATCCCCAGCGTTTGAAAATGAGGCTGCAACCCCTTGCGCCACACCACCACGCCACCAGGCTCTGGCAGGCGCTGCGGTTCGGGCACGGATTCGTCATCGGCCAACGCGTGCCACAAGGCCACGGCATTGGTGGTGACTCGGCGCACCACCACGCTGGGGTGCAAGGGCGACGGGGTTTGCAACCATTGGCCCTGGGAGTGTTCGGCAGCGGTGGCATCAAGGGTGAGGACATCGGGGCCGTCAAAACACGCGCGCAAATCCCATTCGAGCTGGGCCAGCTCGTGCAACTCGGGGTTCAACGGATGGGCCTGGGCCAGCCAGGTCACCCAGCCTGCGCCATAGGCCCCCAGGTTGCGCTGCGTCGGGGGATGCGCCACGGCAAAGCCAGAGGCCAGCGCCTCGAAAGTGTCGTCGCCCAGGTAGCGGTGGGTGTGGGGATAGGAATCGGCCAGCACCTCGGTCAAGCGCGCCCGGTAGGCGTGGTGGTAGACCCCCATGCGCTGCGCGGCAGAAAAAGTCTCGCCCCCTGCCACCCACGTCGGCACGCCGGGGCGGCGGTCCAGCACATGGTCGGCCCATTCGAGCTGCACGGTTTGCAGCGAGGGGGCGCTGGACGAAGCCGGGGCGGCACTGAACACCACAGGGGTCAAGGTCACGGTGGCAGCCTCTGCCGCTGCCACGTTGGCCATGCGACTGGCCGCGCCATGGGTACCGCCATTTGCCACATCGCTTGCCACCGCCCTTGCCACGGCCACCTCGGCCAGCAGTTCGGTCAGCGGGGGAATGTGGGCGTCGCGCTCCACCATGGCGGCCACCTCGCCAAACAGTCGGCAGGCCTGGGCGTACAGCGCCCACACCGCCGGGCACACGGGCTGGTCGTGGGTGTCCACCGCGTGGCTGCCGTGGTGGCTGTGGCCGGCCAGGTGGATTTGCTGCACGCGGTGGGCGGGCAACGCGCGCAAATACGTGAGGGGGTCAAAACCGTGGTTCACGCTGCTGACGTACACGTTGTTCACGTCCAGCAGCAACAGGCAATCCGCCGCCTCGGCAATGTGGGCCAGAAACTGCCATTCACTGGCCGTGTCGTGGGTAAAGGCCGTGTAGCTCGACACGTTTTCCAGCACCAGGCGGCGGCCCAGCACGTCCTGCGCCTGGCGGATGTGGTCTACCACGTGCCGCGCGGCTTCATCGGTGTAGGGCAAGGGGCACAGGTCGTGCAGCTGCTCGGGGCCGTGTCCGATCCAGCACAGGTGGTCAGACACCCACAACGGCTCGATGCGCTGGGCCAGGGTTTTGACCTGCTGCACATACGCCAGGTCCAGCCCACCCGGGGCTCCGATGGACATGGCCACGCCGTGCAGAGCCATGGGGTAGTCACGGCGAAAGGTGTCCAGCATCACCAGCGGTTTGCCGCCCTGTACCAGAAAGTTGTCGGTGATGACTTCCAGCCAATCCAGCGGCTGCTGGCCGGCCAGGAAGTCGGGGTAGTGCGGCGTGCGCAAGCCCAGCCCGAAGCCGGTGCCACGGGTGGCCAGGGGCATGGGGGGCACACGCATGGTGCGGGTCAGCCCTTCAGATCGCCAATGACGCCGTTGCCCTTCAGGCAGGCATCGGCTTTCACGGCTTTGAAGCCGTGGCCTTTGCAGCCGTTCTGGCCTTTGCAGCTGTGTTCGGTGGTTTTGCAATCGCTGTTGCCCTTGCAGTCGTGCACGTTGTAGCAATGCACGGTGTCGTTGGCAGCAATGGCTTTGCCCATGGAGCCCTTGGGCGCGTCTGCCGCAAAAGCGGTGGACGACAAGGCCAGCAAAGCGGCGGTCAAGGCAAACGAAGAAGCTGTTTTGGCTTGGGTAGATGTCATGGGATAGCTCCAGAAGTACAGGTTGAAAACAAGACAGAAAAGGGATGCACAGACCACCTGTCGCTCACACCCCGGTGAGATGGGGTTTGAGCGTGGTCTGACTGCCAGTTCGTTGTCTGAGCGGGTTTGGTTACGGTGATTTGCAAAAAATCAAAATTTCTTGCCCGCGCACAGCCAGCGGTCCACCGAGCAACAACCCGGCCCGTACACCGTAACCCCCGCCAGCAGGGTCCCCCACAGGATGTGCTGCTGCAATGCGGCAGGCGCAATTTCAGTGAGCGATATCACCGCCACCGCATTCACCACCGACAAACCCAGGGCCGCCAAACGCCCCCCCAACCCCAAGGCCAGCAACACGGGCAACACCAACTCCCCGCCCGTGCCCATGACAGCGGCCACAGCAGGCGGCAGCAACGGCACCTTGTATTCTTCAGTGAACAAGAACAACGTGGTTTCCCAGTCGCGCAGCTTGGTCAGGCCTGACAACAGAAACACTTGCGCCACATACAGGCGCGCCACCAGCGCAGCCAGCGGTTGCAGCAGGTCCAGGCGCGCTCCGAGTGACACCAGTTGGCGCAGGGCAATAAGGGCTTTTTGACGGAGCGACCCGTGTGCTGTTTTCATAAGAGGCTTTGTGGAGACCAAAGAGGAGGGGGAGACAACCTGCAATTCGACCCAGGCAGGTGATACGTTACAGCCCTGTGCACAATCACCGCCGGTTTTCTCCCAAACTTTTCGCGCTGCGCCTGTAACCCACTGCCCTTATGGACCGAATACAACCTGAAAGCGCGGTTTTGGCCGACATGAAGGCAAATGAACAGCGGCTTCGCGCGCTGTTTTTGCAAGGGCTGGAAGGCGACACCCAGGCCTACCAGTCGTTCCTGAAAGGCCTGGGCGCGCACTTGAGGGCGTTTTTGCGCCGCAGGCTTTCGACTTTGCCCCACGACACAGAGGACCTTGTGCAAGACATTTTGTTGGCGGTTCACAACCAGCGACACACCTACCGGCCCGATCAGCCGCTGACGGCGTGGGTGAATGCCATGGCGCGCTACAAACTGATAGACCTGCTGCGCAGCCGCTCGTCCCGCGAGGCGCTGCACGACCCCATTGAAGACGACATGGCCCTGTTTGCCACCAACGACCACGAAGCCGCCGACGCCAAACGCGACGTGAACACCTTGTTGCAGCAACTGCCCGACCACCAGCGCCTTCCCATTGTTCACACCAAACTGGAAGGGCTTTCGGTCACCGAGGCGGCGGCCGCCACAGGCATGTCCGAGTCCGCCATCAAGGTCGGGGTCCACCGGGGCATGAAAGCGCTGGCCATATTGATGAAACTGAGCACAAGATCCACACCATGAAAACCGACGACTTCATTGCACTGCTGGCCGCCGGGGCCACCCCTGTCGAACACAACGTGCCTGAAAAACGTTTCCGAAGCGCCCTGTCCCTGAGCTTGCCGGTGGCGTTTGCCATCATGTGGGGCTTTGGCCTTCGGCCGGACTTGCTCGACGTGTTGGGCAATCCCATGCTGTGGGCGAAGCTGGCCTTTCCGGGCTCGGTGGCAGCCATCAGCCTGCTGTGGGTTGTGCGCCTGTCACGCCCCGGCATGCCTGCGGGCCGCTTGCCCAGCAGCCTGGCGCTCCCAATCCTGGGCATGGCCCTGCTGGCCGCCTGGGCACTGGTCCAAGCCGCCCCGGCCGACCGTGCGGCGCTGGTGATGGGCACCACCTGGCGGGTGTGTACCCTCAACATTGCGCTGGTGGCCGCGCCGGTGTTCGCAGGCAGTTTTTGGGCGCTCAAAGGATTGGCGCCCACGCGCCTGGCGTTGACGGGCGCAGTGGCCGGCTTGATGGCCGGTGCAGCAGGCGCCGTGGTGTATGCCCTTCACTGCCCCGAGTTGGAGGCACCGTTTTTGCTGATTTGGAATGGCCTGGGCATGCTGCTGCCTGCGGCACTGGGTGCGGCGTTGGCCCCCCGGCTTTTGAAGTGGTGAGCGCCAGCACCCGGGCCGCGCTCGCCATGCGTTTGTTCTGGCCCAACCGCATCGGACCTCGCCTGGCCCTGGGTTTCGGGGTGCTGGTGACGTTGTTGCTGGTGACACTGCTGCAGTCGGCACACCAGATGTACCGGGCCAGCCAAGTGGCCGAACGGTTTGCCACTCAGGACATGCAACGCCTGTTGCGGGTGCAGGCCCTTTCGCTGCAAATCGAGGGGCTGGGCGTTTCTTTCATCCGGTTGCTGCACACCTCGCGTGACATGCGCATTGCTGAATATGCCGATGTGGATGCACAAAACCACCGCATCGACGGCAACATTGCGTCCCTGGGCAATGACTTGACCGATGTCCAACTGCAAGACATCTTGCGCCGACTGATCGCATGCCGTGCGCTGTATGCCGATGCATTCATTGCCACAGCAGATGAAATAGAGGCGGGCAACTCGGCCGCAGCCGCGCGGGCCCTGAACGAGCGGGTCAACCCCGCGCTCAAAGCCATGCTGCTCGAATCCAATGCCCTGTTGACCCACGAACGCCAGAAGGTTGAAACCCAGCTCTCCGACGCACAAACCATGCTCCACCGGATTGCGGGGTCCATGGTGGGCGTGTCTGCACTGCTGGCTGGCATTGCCGCGTGGCTGGCCTGGCGCACCACCCGCAGCGTGGTCACCCCCTTGGCCCGTTTGACATCCGGGGCCCAAAACATCGCTGAAGGCCACTACAGCACCTTGATCGAGCCCACGGGCCTGCAAGAGGTTGACCGTGTGGGTCAGGCCCTCAACAGCATGGCCAACACCGTGGCCCTGCGCGAGCGGCAAATCATTCGCCAGGCATTCGAAGACAGCCTGACACAACTGCCCAACCGCGCCGCCTTGCTGCAACCGGCGCAGGCCACTGAGGCCCACCGCAACACCCTGGCACTGCTGGACCTGGCGCGGCTGAAAGTGGTCAATGAAACCCTGGGCTATGCCACCGGTGACAGCCTGATCCAAGCGCTGGCCATGCGCGCCGAACGGGTGTTCCAGGCCTTGGCCCAAGCGGACGTGATCGCCCCACACCCGGTGCTGGCCCGCCTGAGCGGCGGCACGTTTGCCGCCTGGTTCGGTGTCAGCCACCGCAGTCAGACCGAGGCCGTGTTGCACCAGCTTGACCAAGCCATGAGCGAACCCGTGCCCTGCAGCGGCCACCTGGTGGATTTGGCCCTGGTGGTGGGTTTTGCCGACCTCGCCGGCCCAGACCATCCCCAACCCGTGGAAACACTGCTTCGCAATGCCGAAGTGGCGTTGCACGCGGCCAAGCGCAGCGCCCACACCCATGCCTGGTACAGCGAAGCACAGGAAGCCGCACGCGTGGACCACCTGGGGCTGGTCAGCGACCTTCGCACAGCGGTGGCAGAGCACCAGTTGCAGATGTGGTTGCAGCCCAAGTTTTCGCTGACCTCTGGCCACCCAGTGGGCGTTGAGGCGCTGGTGCGCTGGCAACACCCCACACGCGGCTTCATATCGCCCGCTGAATTTGTGCCCTTTGCCGAACAAACGGGTCACATCACATTGGTCACCCGCTGGATGCTGCAACAAGCAGTTCACACCCTCGCGGAGTGGGCACACACCCACCCCCAACTGAGCATTGCCGTCAACATCAGCACCCGAGACCTGCAAGACGCGGGTTTTGTGGCCCGTGTCAAACACCTGCTGGAAACCAGTGGCATCACGCCCCAGCGGCTGCGCCTTGAAATCACCGAAAGCGGCCTGATGGAAGACAGCCGCCGCAGCATTGCACTGCTGCACGCGTTGGCCGAGACCGGGGTTCAGCTGTCCATAGACGACTTCGGAACCGGCTACTCCTCCCTGGCCTACCTGCAACAAATGCCCGTGACCGAGCTGAAAATCGACCGCAGCTTCATCGACAAGCTGGATGTTTCACCGGGCACCCAGCAACTGGTCAGGGCCATGGTTGAAATGGGCCATGGCCTGGGTCTGACCGTCATCGCGGAAGGCGTGGAAACCGAGGCCGAAAAAGCCACCATCACAGCCCTGGGGGTGGACGTGATGCAAGGCTATTTGGGCAGCCGGCCCTTGCACGGCAGGGCACTCCAAGATTTTCTGAGCCACCTGTAACCGTTGCGAGGCGCGCCACGAAATACCCCACACTGCTGAAGGCGTGAACCCCACGCCAGCGGTACACACCATCCCTCAACCCAACGGAGAAACACCGATGAACAAACGTTCCATGATTGCCTTGACCGCCGCCTCCCTGCTGACCCTGGGCGTTGCAGCCCCCGCCATGGCACAAGAAAAAGAAAAGTGCTATGGCATTGCAAAAGCCGGCCAAAACGATTGCGCCAACCTGACGGGCACCCATTCCTGCGCGGGCCAATCCAAAAAAGACATGGATGCGGGCGAATGGGTGTTTGCGCCCAAAGGCACCTGCAAACAAATGGGCGGCATGAGCGCTGACGAAGCCAAGAAAAAAGCCAAAGGCTGAGCGTCTTTGCAGCTGCCCGTTCATCAGACCAAGCCACGCGCCATGCCCCTGCCCTGGGTTTCGAAGAGTGCGCTGGTGGCTGTGCTGCTGCAAACGCTGGCCCTGGCCGCAGCTGCCACGTTGGGCATGCCAGTCGCCGCTGCCGTGTCAGGCAGCAGCGACCCAGTGCCCGCATACCCCACCTTGACTGGGCACACCACGTCGGGCCAAACCATCAGCCTCCACGCCTTGCGTGGCCAAGTGGTGTTGGTCATGGTTTGGTCCACGGACTGTCCCGTGTGCCTCCACAAAATGCCTGAATTGCGCGCCAACCTGGCAGGTTGGCACACAAAAGGGTTCCAAATCATCAGCATCAATACCGATGCCCGCTCCGATCCCTTGCGCAGCTGGGAAGCGGCCCGCCTCGTCACTGTGCCACCCTTGCAACAATGGCCCTCGCTGTGGATGCGTGCGCCCGGTTTTGCCACCTCTCTGCCCCTGGACGCACCCAACGCAACCGGGACCACGCACCTGCCCAGCATCTACGTGCTGGACCGAACCGGCAAACTGCGCATGCACACCACGGGACGCGTCCCGGCAGAGGTGTGGGACACCATTGCAGAACTGCTCTGACCCCTCACCCACCCATGCCCCCAACGCCCCCATCTCACCCGCCAGCCACCGCGGTGCTCCCAAGCGAACGGCTGGCTGGGATTGGCTGGCGCCAGCCCCACTACGCACAGGTGCTGGAACAGCTCCCAGCGCTCGCGTTTCTGGAGGTGCATTCCGAAAATTTCTTTGCGCCCGGTGGCGCGGCGCTGGCGGTGCTGATGGCCGGACGCCAGCACTACCCCATCAGCCTGCATGGCGTGGGTTTGTCGCTGGGGTCTGCCATCGGGCTGGACGACTGGCACTTGGACCAACTGGCCCGGCTGGCCGCACAGGTGGACCCCGTGCGCATCAGCGACCACGCCAGTTTTGCCCGCAGCACCTGGCACAACGGCACCGGCCACGTGCCCGTGCACGCGGCCGATTTGCTGCCCGTGCCCTGGACACATGAGGCGCTGAACGCCATGGCGGCCAACGTGCAGCGCGTACAAGACCGCCTGCGCCGGTCCATCGCGATCGAAAATCTGTCGGCCTACCTCCAGTGGGCCGAAGCCGACTGGAGCGAACCTGCCTTTTTGGCCGAGTTGTCGCGCCGCACCGGCTGCCAGCTGCTGGTGGACGTGAACAACCTCATGGTCAACGCCCGCAACCGGCACCTGGGCAACCCCGCCGTCGCGAGCACCCAACTGGTGGCCGACTGCTGCGGCTGGATCAATGAACTCAACGAGGCACTTGGACCAGCGGCCCAAGGCCCCCACCCGGCCATAGCGGAAATTCACCTGGCAGGCCACACCCACGCGGGCGACATCGTCATTGACGACCACGGCAGCCGCGTGAGCGAACCGGTTTGGGCCGTTTACACCCACGCACTGGCCACATGGGGGGCTGTGCCCAGCCTGATCGAATGGGACACCGATATACCCACGCTGGACGTGCTGCTGAGCGAAGCCAACAGCGCCGAGCAACGGGCCCGGCAGATATTGCCCGCTGAAGGAAACCGCCCCCCCCATGAACCGCCCCACACACACGCTTGAAGCCCAACAACAGGCACTGTTGCATGCCCTGCTTTCACCCGGCGCTCAGGCCGTGGATGCACCACTGCCCCCCAATTTAAAACAATTCATAGCTAACAACCCATACCCAACAAGCGGTAGAGGCCTAAATTGTTACAAATCCAACGCCCATGCGGTGGCTGAGCGCGCGCTGAGCGCCGCCTACCCCGTGGTGACCGCCATCCTCAGCGCCGAGAGCATGGCCCAACTGGCCCACGCACTTTGGCACACCCACCCCCCCCAGCAAGGTGACCTGGCCCAATGGGGTGACAAACTGGCGGCATTCGTGGCGGCCAGCCCGCAACTCGCCGATTTGCCCTGGCTGGCCGATGTGGCCCGCCTGGAGTGGGCCATGCACCTGGCCGATGGGGCCGCCGATGCGGCAACCGACCTGCCAACCCTCGCACGGCTTGCCGAAGAAGACCCCGAACAACTGACCCTGCGCCTCGCCCCCGGGCTGCAAGTGCTGCACAGCGCGTTTGCGGTGGTGCCCGTGGTGTTGGCACACCAGCTTCCCACAGAACGAGAGCGTGCGGCGGCTCTTGCACCGTTGGGTGCCCACTGGTGCCCCGTCGGTACCGAGCACGCACGGGTGTGGCGTGTAGGGCACCAGCCGTCTGAATTGCAAACGGTCACCGAAGCCGAGGCCCGGTTTCTGACCGCCCTGCAGGCCGGACAGTCCCTGCTGAGCGCCCTGGAAGGGTGCGACCTGGACTTTTCCGCGTGGTTGCCCGACGCTTTGCAGCAAAGGGTGGTGCTCGGTGTGGACACATGCCCACAACAGACATCACATTGAAACACCGGTGGGTGCCGCCCGCTGCTGGATGTGCACGCGGTCAATGCGCCGCCCCTCCAGGGTTTGCACCTCGAAGCGCCAGCCATTCCACTCCACGGCATCGCCCTGGGCCAGCAAGTCACCAGCCACGGTTTGCATGAGGCCCGCCACGGTGTTGTAGCGGCCCTTGTCTTCGTCGGGCAGGCTGTCCAGGTCCAGGCGGGCCTTCAGCTCTTGCGCGGGCATGGCGCCGTCCACCTGCCACGAGCCATCGGGCTGCTGGATAGCCCAGGCGTCCACAGCGGTTTGCGGCGACAGCTCGCCGGTGATGGCCTCCAGCATGTCCAGCGGGGTCAGCAGGCCTTGCACTTCGCCGTATTCGTCCACCACCAACACCATGCGTGTGGCCTGGGCACGGAACTGCTCCAGCAGCTCCATGCCCGACAGGGTTTCGGGCACAAACACCGCCGGTTGCACATGCGCCAGCAACACGTCTTCCACGGGCTCACCCGCTTTCTGGGCCGCTCGCAACTCCATGACACGGGGCACGTGCACCACACCCACCACGTCGTCCAGTCCGTCGCGGCACACGGGGTACCAGGAGTGGCCGAAGCGCCAGGCTTTCTCCATGGCCTGTGCCAGCGTGTCAGACGCTTCCAACCATTCAATGTCGGCCCGGGGCCGCATGATGGACGCCAGCAGCCGGTCGTCCAGCAAAAACACGTTGCGCACCATCTGGTGCTCATGGGCTTCAATGATGCCGGCCCCCACCCCCTCTTCCAGGCTGGCGGCAATTTCTTCTTCGGTGACGTGTTGCACCGCGTTGGTGTCGATGCGCATGAGCCTGAGCACCGCCTGGGTGGTGGTGCTGAGCAAGGCCACAAAAGGGCGTGCACCGCGTGCCACCCAATCCATGGGGCGCGACACCACACGGGCCACCGCCTCGGGGTACAGCTGGCCAATGCGCTTGGGCACCAGTTCGCCAAACACAATGGTGACGAAGGTGATGACCACCACCACCACGGCGGTGGCCGTCACATCGGACGTGCCCACCGTCAGCCCCCCGCGCTGCAGCATGGCCGACAGCCCATCGCTGAAAGCAGCCTCACCCACGATGCCGTTCAGCATGCCAATGGAAGTGATGCCCACCTGCACCGATGACAAAAACTGTGTGGGGTTCTCCAGCAACTTCAGCGCGGTTTGCGCGCCCTTGTCTCCGGCCTCGGCCAGGGCTTGCAGCCGGGCCTTTTTGCTGGATGCCAAGGCCAGTTCGGACATGGCAAACGCGCCGTTGAGCAGCGTGAGAAAAACGATTAAGACGACATCCATAATTTGCGCATGGCACTTTACATGATTGGCGACGTGCAGGGTTGCAACGCACCCCTGCAACAACTGCTGCAAACCCTCGACTTCTCCCCCAGCCGCGACACCGCCTACCTGCTGGGCGACCTGGTCAACCGGGGCCCGGACTCGCTGGAGGTGCTGCGCTGGGCCATGGCCGCTGGCAGCTCTGCCCGTTGCATTCTGGGCAACCACGACCTGCACCTGCTGGGCGTGGCCCAGGGCGTGCGCAGACCCGGCCGCCAAGACACCCTGGCCCCCGTGCTGGATGCCCCCGATGCCCCAGCCCTGCGCCACTGGCTGCGCCAGCAACCGCTGGCCCGGCTGGAACACGGCTGGCTGATGGTGCACGCGGGTGTGCTGCCCCAATGGACAGCAACAAAAACCATAGTGCTCGCACAAGAGCTGTCAAGCGCCATAGCCGGTTTTGACCATGAAAACTTCTTCCAAGTGATGTACGGCAACCAACCCGACCAGTGGAGCGATGCCTTGCAAGGCCACGACCGGCTGCGCGTGGTGCTCAACGCCCTGACCCGCCTGCGGTTTTGCACCGCCGAGGGGCGCATGGAGTTCGACAGCAAAGACGACGTGGGCAGCCAGCCCCCCGGCTACATGCCCTGGTTCGACGTGCCCGGCCGCCTGACGGCGCAGCACCCTGTGGCGTTTGGCCACTGGTCCACGCTGCAAGGCCTGCAACGCCCCCACCTGCTGGCACTGGACACGGGCTGCGTGTGGGGCGGCTGCCTCACAGCCGCACGGCTGGTGCCCGCAATGCGGGGTGAAACGCCCGCCACACTGACCCTCGAACACGTGCCCTGCCCCCAGGTCCAAATCCCAGGCAAACCCGACACAGGCCAACACACCGAAAAGGCAAAAAAGAAAACCCGCTGAAGCGGGTTTTCAAAAGCAGGGGCTTTCAGCTTCAGTCGGCTGTGGCCTGTGCCGGTTGCTCAACGGCCGCCACTGGGGTCACAGGCTGCATGAACAACGCGGCCACGCGTTTGCGGGGCTTGATGTTGACCGACATGCGCGCAGCGGGTTTGGCCGTGGCCTCCCAGGCGGGCTTGGCATCAGATGCCGCACCGGGCTCGTAGGGTTTGTCGAAAAACGGGTCCACCGGCACGCGCGGCGCGCTGCGAGGAGCACGGGCTGGGCGAGCGTCGACCGCCAGCAAGTCGCCACGGCCTCGGCCTGAGCGGCCTTCGTGGCCATCACCGACACGCTCAGCCGACTCGCTCCTCCAGTGGCGCTGACCGTCGTTGATGCGGCCCATGGGGCGCGAGGTGTCGTCGATTTGGAAAGGTTCGACCTCGGCTTTGACGCTGATGAGTTTTTCAATGTCGGCCAGCAACCGCGAATCGCTGGGTGACACCAGCGACACGGCCAAGCCTGAAGCGCCCGCACGGCCCGTGCGGCCGATGCGGTGCACGTAGTCTTCGGCGTTGAACGGCAGGTCAAAGTTGAACACCGCCGGCACGTCTTTGATGTCAAGACCGCGCGCAGCCACATCGGTGCACACCAGCAAATCGACCATGCCGGTTTTGAAAGCTTCCAGGGCTTTCAGGCGCTCGTCTTGCGACTTGTCGCCGTGCAAGGCAGCGGTTTTCAGGCCTTCATGCTCCAGCGAACGCGCCAGGCGGGCGCAACCCAGCTTGCTGTTCACAAAAATGAAGGCCTGCTTCAGACCGCGCTCTTTCAGCACCTGGTGTACGGCGCGGCGCTTGTCGTCATCGCTCACCCCGATGAAGCGCTGCTCCACCGTGGACGCCGTGGCGTTGGAGCGGGCCACCTCGATCGTCACCGGATCTTGCAAATAGCTGCCGGCCAGGCGCTTGATTTCCGACGAGAACGTGGCCGAAAACAACAGCGTGGTGCGTTGTTTGGGCAGGTAGCTGAGGATGCGCTGCAGGTCAGGCAAAAACCCGATGTCCAGCATGCGGTCGGCCTCGTCCAGCACCACGTACTCCACTTGGTTGAGCACGCAGTTTTTGGCCTCGATGTGGTCCAGCAGACGTCCGGGGGTGGCCACCAGCACCTCGACACCGGCTTTGAGCTCCAGCGTCTGGGGCTTCATGTCCATGCCACCGAACACCACCGCGCTGCGCAGGTGGGTGTATTTGGCGTACAGCTTGACCTGTTGGGCCACCTGGTCGGCCAGTTCACGGGTGGGCAGCAGCACCAGGGCCCGCACGGGGTGGCGCGCGGGCGACGTGGAGGCGTTTTCGTGCTTCATCATGCGCTGCAGCAGCGGCAGCGAAAACGCAGCGGTTTTGCCGGTGCCGGTTTGCGCAGCGCCCATCACGTCGCGGCCTTGCAGCACCACGGGAATGGCCTGGGCCTGGATGGGGGTCATCGATTCGTAGCCCATTTCGGCCACGGCGCGTGCCAGCGAAGGTGCCAGCGAAAGTTGGGAAAAAGAGTCACTCATTGCCGCGTATTGTCGCACCATGCCTCCACACATGGCGCCAGCACCCGCCTCAGCGCGCGCCAGCCGTGGGTTGGCGGCTGCGGGCGACCATGTGTTGGAACTCGTCAGCGGGCACGGGTTTGCCAAAAAAATAGCCCTGCGCGTGGTCACAGCCCAGCACTTGCAGGGCACGGCGGTTGACCTGGGTTTCCACCCCTTCGCCCAAGGTGCGCAGGCCCAGCGAACGGGCCATTTGTATGACCGCACGCACAATGGCGGCACCGTCCGCGTCCACGGTGATGTCACGCACAAACGACTGGTCGATTTTGATTTTGTCCACTGCCAGGCGGCGCAAATACGCCAGGCTGGAGTAGCCGGTGCCAAAGTCGTCAATGGCCAGTTGCACGCCGCGCTGCTTCAAACGGTGCAGGGTGTCCATCACTTCTTCGGGCTGCACCATCAGCGTGGACTCGGTGAGTTCCAGCTCCAGGTGCCTGGGGTCGGCCCCTGACTCGGCCAGCGCTTCCGCCACCTGGCGCTCCAGCGCTCCCTGGCGGAATTGCAGCGCAGACACGTTGACGGCCATGTGCAAATGCCCCAGACCGGCATCGGCCCAGCGGCGTTGTTGCCGACAGGCCTCGCGCAACACCCAGGCACCAATGTCCACGATCAGGCCCGTGGTTTCTGCCTCGGGAATGAAATGCGCGGGGGCCAGCAGGCCAAAGCCCGGTCGCTCCCAGCGCACCAGGGCCTCGGCCCCCACCACCTCGCTGGTGTTGAGGTTGACCAGGGGCTGGTAGTGCAGCCGCAGTTCGCCCCGGTCGGCTGCGCGGGTCAAGCCGCCCAGCAACGCCATGCGGTCGCGGGCTCCCTGGTTCATTTGTTCGGTGAAAAACCGCACGCAGCGCCGCCCCGACTCTTTGGCCTTGTACATGGCCGACTCGGCGTTGTTGAGCAGGGCATCGAAATCGGTGCCGTCGGCCGGGTACACAGCCACACCCACCGAGGCGGACACCACCGCCTCGCGGCCATTGACCACAAACGGATCTGCCAGTGCCACCAACACGCGCTGAGCGATCAGGCGCAGGGCGTGGATGTCCACCTTGGGCAGCAAAAACACAAATTCGTCGCCGCCCCGGCGACTGACCGTTTCGGTGGGGGCGGCCACGGCCACCAGCGCGCGACTGATTTGGCGCAACAGTTCATCGCCCCCGGCGTGGCCCAGCGAGTCGTTGACGGCTTTGAAGTGGTCGAGGTCCAGCACCAGCAGCGCCAACTGAAACCCTCCCGCGTGTGCCTGCGCCATGGCTTGTTCGGCGCGGTCACGCAGCAGCACCTGGTTGGGCAGGTCCGACAACTGGTCGTAACTGGCCAGGCGCTGCACCTTGTGTTGGGCGGCCTTTTGCAGCGACAGGTCGGCAAAGGTGGCGACATGGTTCAGCACCTCGCCAGTTTGGACGTCACGCAGCACGTCTATGCGCAAGTGCTCGGGGTACACCACCCCGCTCTTGCGGCGGTTGAGCACCTCCCCCTGCCAGCTGCCGTGGGCGTGCAGAAGGGTCCACATGGATTGGTAAAACGCCGCATCGTGCGTGCCCGAAGCCAGAATGGAAGGGTCTTGTCCCAGCACCTCATGCTCGGCGTAACCGGTGACGCGCTCAAACGACGGGTTGACGGCCACGATGCGGTTTTGCGCGTCGGTCACCAACACGGCGTCCCGCGTGGCATTCCACACCGAAGCCAGCACCAGCAACTGGCGCTCCAGGACGGGTGTCAACGCCCACAGGTTGGTGTGGTTCCCGCCCCCGCTGGCAAACGGCAAGCGCAAGCCCGGGGGCAGCGCGTCAGGGGCCGCGCCGGGGGTGACCCCGTCTGATGCAAGGGAAGAGGCAAGCATGGGGGCGCGGCCGGACGGGGCGGGCTCTGGCCTCAGGCCTTGGGCAACGTGACGCCCACCTGGCCCTGGTATTTGCCGCCGCGGTCTTTGTAGGACACGTCGCACACCTCGTCGCTCTCGAAAAACAGCACCTGCGCACAGCCTTCACCAGCGTAGATTTTGGCGGGCAGGGGTGTGGTGTTGGAGAATTCGAGCGTCACATG